>DATHPF010000394.1:0-33573 GCA_035484155.1 Streptosporangiaceae bacterium | reverse complement strand
TTCACCGACTACCTCCCGCACGACGGCTCCCGGCCGCACCTGGCCCTCGGCGTCGACCCGCTGATCGAGCTCAAGGTCGCCGATGCCGGGGACGTCGAGATGCCATCCGGTGACACCGAGGTGTCCTTGCGCCGGCTCGAGGAGGCGGTCCACCGCGCCTGCCATGGCGGAGCGATCCCGGTCATCCTGGGCGGCGATCACACGATCGCGCTACCAGACGCGACGGGTGTCGCCCGTCACGTCGGCTGGGGCCGACTCTCCATGATCCATTTCGACGCGCACGCCGACACCGGCAACACTCAGTTCGGCTCGCTGTACGGTCACGGCACCCCGATGCGCCGTCTGATCGAATCCGGCGCTGTCCGCGGCGACAGGTTCTTGCAGATCGGCCTCCGCGGCTACTGGCCGGAGCCCGAGACTCTGGACTGGATGGCCGGCCAGCGGATGCGCAGCTTCGAGATGACCGAGGTAGTCGCCCGCGGCCTGGACAGCTGCCTGAGCGAGGCGTTCGCGATCGCGACCGACGAATGTGACGGGGTCTTCCTGTCCGTCGACGTAGACGTGGTCGATCCCGGCATGGCTCCGGGCACCGGCACGCCCGAGCCTGGCGGCCTCAGCGGCCGGCAACTGCTGGATGCTGTCCGCCGGATCGCCATGGAACTGCCGCTGGCCGGCATCGACATTGTCGAAGTGGCCCCGCCCTTCGACCATGCCGAGGTCACGGCGTACCTGGCCAACCGGGTTGTGCTCGAAGCCCTGTCCGGCATCGCCTGGCGCCGCCGCCGGCAGGCGGGCGATCCGGCCCGCCCGGCCAGGAACCCGGCCGCGCCCTTGCTGGAGGGCCGCGGCCCCGCCAGCTAGCTGGCCTGCCCGGCCTCGCCGTGGCCCGCTTGAAGGTGCCGTCAGCGTTGATGGAATGCCGCGATCGCAACGAGCCGATCTATAGTTGAGCGATGCTGGACGTGACCAGGCTGAGGGTCCTCGTCGCGGTCGCCAGGTACGGCTCCGTCACTGCTGCGGCCCGCGCGCTCAACTACGCCCAGCCGTCGGTCAGCCACCACATCGCCAGGCTCGAGGCCGAGACCGGGACGCAGCTGCTGGAACGTGTCGGCCGCGGCATCCGGCTGACCGAAGCGGGCCAGCTGCTAGCCGAGCGCGCCGAGGAGATCATCGGCAGACTCGACGCGGCGGAGGCCGAGCTCGCGGCACACGTCGGACTGCGCGAAGGCCGGGTACGGCTGGCGGCGTTCCCGTCCGCACTCGGCACGCTCGTCCCCGCGGCCGCGGCGCGGCTGGCGGCGGAAACACCTGGCATGGAGTTCATGCTCACCGAGGCTGAGCCGCCCGAGGCCCTGCGGATGCTCAGAGCGGGGTACGTCGACGTCGCGATCGTCTTCCAGCACTATCAGCAGGATGTGGACCCCGCGCCGCCCGAGCCAGCCGACGAAGGCACCCGCGGCGTGCTGCTGCTCGATGAGCCCGTGCATCTCGTCACGGCGGCCGGAGCTAGCGGGCCAGGATCGGCCGCCGACCTGTCATCGCACGCCGCCAGCCGGTGGATCGCCGGCTGCGAGCGGTGCCGCAGCTACCTCGTGCGGCAGTGCGAGGCCGCCGGGTTCACGCCCCGGATCTCGTTCACGACCGATGACTACCTGGCCGTCCAGGCGCTTGTGGCAGCGGGCCTTGGGGTCACGACGCTGCCGGAGCTCTGCCTGCGAGCTGTCCGGCATCCAGGCATCGTGACCGCAGCCCTGCCCGGCGCCCGGCGGCACGTCTTCGCTATGACTTACGGCGAGCCGCCGGAGTCCAAGTCCACCGTCCGCCTGATCGACATGCTGTGGCGAGTCGCCGCGCAGTGCGCCGCGGAGCCTGCGTAGTAGCAGCTGGGCTAGATCTTGGTGGCCTGATCGGCCCAGTAGGGGTCGCGGAGCCTGCGCTTGAGTAGCTTCCCGCTCGGATCGCGTGGCAGCTCTACGGCGAAGTCGATGGACTTAGGCCACTTCATCTTGGCGAGCTTGCCCTCGAGCCCGGCCAGGATCTCGGCGGCCAGCTCGTCTCCTGGCGCCACGCCGTCAGCGGGCTGCACGACCGCCTTGATCTGCTCGCCCCATTCCTCGTCCGGAATGCCGAACACAGCGACATCGGCGACCTTCGGGCTCATGATGATCTCGGCCTCGATCTCGGCCGGGTAGATGTTCGTCCCCCCCGAGATGATCATGTCGGACTTGCGGTCGCAGAGGAACAGGAAGCCGTCCTCCGTCAGGTAGCCGATGTCCCCGACGGTGAAGTAGCCATGCAGTCGGTTCGCGTCGGTCTTGGCCTTGTCGCCGTAGTACTCGAACTCCGCGAGCCCCATCTTCATGTAGACGGTGCCGGGCGTGCCTGTCGGCTGCGCGTTGCCGTTCTCGTCGGCGATCAGCAGTTCGCTGATCGGCCACGCGTTCCCGACCGTGCCAGGGTGGGCCAGCCAGTCCTGCGGCGAGGCGATGGTGCCGCCGCCCTCGGTGGCGGCGTAATACTCCCAGACGCACGGACCCCACCAGTCGAGCATCTCCTGCTTGATCCCGACGGGGCAGGGCGCGGCCGCGTGGATCAGCCAGCGCATCGACGACAGGTCGTACTTGGCCCTGGTCGCGTCCGGCAGCGACAGCATGCGCTTGAACTGGGTGGGTACCATGTGCGAATTCGTGCACTTGTACCGCTCGGTCAGGGCCAGCGCGGTTTCCGCGTCGAACCCGTCCATGCAGACCATCGTGTGGCCCATGTGCAGGGCACCGCCGCCGAAAACGGTGACCGCCGTGTGGTAATTCGGCGAGGTCAGCAAGTGCGCGTTGGGCTGACCGTCGGTGACGCCAAAGAAGGACAGCAATCCTGCGCCCAGTACGACGGCATCGTCCGGGTCCATTCCGATCAGCGTCCTGCGCACGCCCTTAGGGCGGCCCGTAGTCCCGGACGTGTAATGCATCGTGGTGCCTGCGGTCCGCTCGGCCGGGAGGGTGTCCGGCTGGCCTGCCCGCAGGTCGTTGACGTCAGTGAAGCCGGGGACGTCGCCGAAGCTGAACCTCGCGTCGGCCGGGATCCCCGCCTGGTCTGCTGTCTCGACGCCGAGCTTGGCCAGCCGCTCGTGTACAAAGAAGGCCTTGGCGCCGCAGTCGGCCGCGATGTAGGCAGCTTCCGGTGCGGTGAAATGCCAGTTGATTGGCGTGAGGTACCAGCCGGACTGCAGCGCGGCCAGGTAGACCTCGATCGGCGCGGCGCCGTTGGGCAGTAGCGAGGCGATGCCGTCGCCCGGCTTCAGGCCGCGCGCCCGGAGTGCGTGAGTCAGCTGGTTGACGCGAGCGAGCAGGTCGCCCGCGGTGTGCTCGGTGCCATCAGGATCTATTACTGCGATCCAGCCCGGATTCTCCTCCGCCCGGCGCCAGAACCCCTTCGATCCCACTGCCACCTCCAGTGTGCTGCCGCTCGTGGATCGACGACCACGACTAGAACTCGTTCTAATCTAGCGGTCGGCGTACCGATAGAAGACCACATGACTGGCCTGTCAGGCTAGAGCGCCGACTACATACCAAGTAGTTAGATAACGTGACAGAACAGGTACTCTACCCTGGGTGCTCGCCCAGCGCCGGTCCGCTCGCTAAAGTCGGCCGAAGGGTGATTTTCATGGCGATGGACTACATAAACGCCCCGCCTGCAGCACCCCGGATGCTGTCCTGGGAGACTGTCTAGATGCCCGACAGTGGTAGCCCGGCCGCCGTCCTGACCGGCCCGACGGTGGCGCTAACTGGCTGGGGCCGGATCGATCCGACGGTCGCGCACGTGGCCGAGCCGGGGGGCCGCGACGAGGTCGCCGGACTGCTGCAGGCCGTCCCTGCGCGCGGCGTGATCGCGCGCGGCCTCGGCCGCAGCTACAACAACGCCGCACAGAACGACGGCGGGCTTGTCATCGTCATGACCGGGCTGAACCGCGTGCTTAGCCTCGACCCGGAGACCGGCGTGGTCATCTGCGAGGCGGGCGTTAGCCTCGACCAGCTCATGCGGACCGCGCTTCCGGCTGGCTGGTTCGTCCCGGTGTCGCCGGGGACCAGGCAGGTGACCGTCGGCGGCGCCATCGCTGCAGATGTGCATGGCAAGAACCACCACCGGGCCGGCAGCTTCGCGCGGCACGTCTACTGGTTCGACCTGCTGCTGCCCGGCGGCCGCCAGCAGCGGGTCACGCCGGAGGACGACGCCGAGCTGTTCTGGGCGACGGCCGGCGGGATGGGCCTGACTGGCGTCATCACGCGCGCGGCCGTCCAGCTCAAGAAGGTCGAGACCGCCAAAGTCGCGGTCGACACGGTACGCACCGCTGACCTCGACGAAACGATGGTCTGCCTGGCCGATGCCGACAACCGGTACGGCTACACGGTTGCGTGGCTGGACTGCCTGGCCAGCGGCGCGCACCTCGGCCGGTCGGTGGTGACGAACGGCGACTTCGCTGCCGTCGGCGACCTGCCGATCAGGGACCGCCGCAATCCGCTGGCGTTCAGCCCGTCGGCCCGCCTGCGGGCGCCGGCTGCCTGCCCGCCTGGCCTCATCAACCGGTACACCGTCGCGCTGGCCAACGAGGCGTGGTACCGCAAGGCGCCCCGGCGGCGGGACGGGGAGATCCAGTCGATCGGCGCGTTTTTCCACCCGCTGGACGGCATCAAGAACTGGAATACCGTCTACGGCCCCGGCGGCTTCCGCCAGTACCAGTTCGTCGTGCCGTTCGGCGCAGAGGCGACGCTGCGCAGAATTCTCGAGCGGATCAGCGCCGCCCGCGCGCCGTCCTTCGTGACGGTGCTGAAGCGGTTCGGACCCGGGGACGACGGCTATCTCTCGTTCCCTATGCCGGGCTGGACGCTGGCCCTGGACTTCCCGGCCCGGACGCCGGGCCTGGACGTCATGCTGCGCCGGCTGGACGACGACGTGGTGGCCACGGGCGGCCGGGTCTACCTGGCCAAGGATTCCAGGGTCAGCGCCGACGTGCTGGCCGAGATGTACCCGCGTCTGCCTGACTTCAGGAAGCTGCGCGGCGAGCTCGACCCGACTGGCCAGCTGGTCTCCGACCTGTCCCGCCGGCTTGGGCTCTGACGAGGCCAGCCGACGCCGGGCTGCCCACGCGCTTAGCCGCGCGGACCGGTGAGCTTGACCTCCGGCAGCAGCTTCTCGTAAAGGGCCAGGTCGGCCTCACCATCCGGCGTGACCGAATCCGCCAGCGCCAGCGCGTGCCGCAGCATGTCAGGCCAGGTCCAGCCGAGCGCGATGCCTGGGACGAACCCCGCGACCAGTGCGTCTCGCCGCCCGGTGGCGCGCTCTCCGGAGGCCGGACCGCCAGCGGCCGAGCCCACCGAGGCGTGCCACTCCCCCTCGGCCGTGACCGCACGCACCCCACTGCCGGTCAGCAGCACCACCGCGCCAGCGCCGGCCGCCATCAGCTCCGACTCGCTCGCGCCAGCCTCGGGAATCACCAGCGCAGGCTGCCGCGTGGCGGCATGGCGTAGCGCCCTGCCATCAGCGTTCAGGATGACGGGCACCTCGGCTTCGATGGCGTAGCTCGTCAGCGAGCCGTAAGTCTCGGCGGGCAGCCCGGCTGGCAGGCTTCCGCACAACACGACTGCCGTCGCGCCGTCCAGCATGGCCCGGTAGTCGCCGGCTAGCCGACCGAGTTCCTCTGTTGTGATGTAAGGCGCCGGTTCCTCAAGCGTGGTGACTTCACCAGTGGCAGCGTCCGCGATTCGGACCGCGCGCCGCGACTCGGCACTGATCCGGGTGAACTGCGTAGCCACACCCGCCCTGGCGAGCTCGGCCCTGATCAGCTCGCCCGACGAGCCGCCCGCCAGACCGGCCGCCACCACGTCGTGTCCGAACGTGTGCAGCAGCCTGGCCACCGTGAGTCCGCGGCCGCCGGCGTGGTACCGCACCCGGCTCACCCGGTTCGCCGCGCCGAGAGCGACCTCGTCGGCGTCGTATCGGACGCCCAGCGCCGGGTTAAGCGTGACGGTAACGATCACCCGGCGACCTCAGCCGCAAGCAGCGCGCCGAGCTCCCAGCATGCCTCCAGGTCTGCCTTTGCGGGCGTGCCGGTGACGGTAACCGGGGGCCTGACCTGCCGCCAGCCAAGCCCGGTCGTGATCGACTCCACCGCGCGCACGGCGCCGCCAGTGTCGCTGGCGCCGTGGACGTACAGCCCATACGGGCGTCGCCTGGTCGCCTCCAGGCAGGGGTAATAGATGCTGTCGAAGAAGTGCTTGAGCGCCCCCGACATGTAGCCGATGTTGGCCGGCGTCCCGAGCAGGTAACCGTCAGCCGCGAGCACATCCACCTCGCTGGCTGTCAGCGCAGGCCGGATCTGAACGTCCACGCCGTCCACCTCGTCGGTCCGCGCGCCGTCCGCCGCCGCCTCGAACATGGCCTGGAGCGCTGGTGACGGCGTGTGATGGACGACGAGCAACGTGGGCATCACAGCGAGCCTAGACCAGCGATGCGCACCCGCGTGCCGAGCAGATAGCTGTCCGCCATCAGCACATCGGGCTCGGCGGCCGTAAGCGCGGGCCGAACCACCACGTCCACACCCTCGATCCCGAGCTATAGCCGCAGTTTGTGGCACTTGGTAGCCCAGGCGGGCCCATCATGACCCGCAATGCCGTTGGACCTGCGGAACCTCCTTTTTGGCGTCGCCCCCTGGCGCACGGTCGTGGCCGTCTCATTCAGGTCCTGCTCTCCTGAGCGGGCGGGCATAGAGTGAAGATCATGAGCCAGCAAGCACTGCTGCCCGTGCAGGCGAGTGATCAAGGGAGAGTCTGGGCCACGCTCGTTGTGGCGTTCGCAGCTGATCCGGTCGAGCGCTGGCTGTACCCGAACGCGGACCAGTATCTGGAGTGCTTCCCAGCTTTCCTTGCCGCCTTCGGCGGGCGGGCGTTCGATTCGCAGACCGTCTACAGACTCGGCGAGTACTCGGCCGTCGCGATGTGGCTGCCCCCTGGCGCTGAGATAGACGGCGATGCCATCGCCGCCGTGCTCGCCGATACCGTCGCGCCCGACCAGCATGACGACCTGTTCTCCGTCCTCGGTCAGATGGAGACGGCCCACCCGGCTTATCCACACTGGTACCTTCCGTGGTTCGGCGTGGACTGTGCCTTGCAGGGCCGCGGGCTCGGCAGTGAGCTGATGAGGCCGTGCCTCGTCGAGGTCGACCGGAGCCATCTGCCCGCCTACCTGGAGACTCCGAATCCGCGTGCCGTGCCCTTCTATGAGCGTGCTGGCTTCGAGGTCACTGGCGAGGCAATGGCCGGGGACTGCCCGCCAATCACGTTCATGCTGAGGACACCCCGGTAACCCTGAGTCAGCACTGCGGACAAGCTTGGTGGGGAAGCCAGATGCCGGCGTCGATCGGATCCCTTGCGATCGACACCGTTGATCCTGACCAGATCGCTCCCTCATGATCATGGTTGGCCACAATGATCAGTGAGTCGGGATACTGGGACCCCGCCAAAAAGTAATGCCCTAGGGAGCACCCGCAGCATGCTGAGCCGATCACGCATCAGTTAGCGCCGGCGGGAGATCAGCCACTGCCGAGCTCGCCTGTGCGGTTCACGGCATAGCTGATCGCATCGGCAGACTTGGCCAGCGACAACGCGGCAACGCCGATGCCGAGCAGCATGACGACCGTGCCTGCCAGCACCAGCCCGAGCGCCACGCGTCCGGCTGTCTCGTTGTCCAGGACGACGGCTATGGCGATGACCACGATGCTCAATCCGAGCACGCCAACGCCGGCGTAGATGGTGAGAACCGACAGCCGCGTCAGCCTGTGGCGGCGGAGTATCAGCGGCAGCTGGATCTTGATTTCGTCCAGCCGCTCTCGGCCCATCACCGGCACGCTGGCCACCTCGAGCTTCTCGCCCGCCGGTCCGGTGAGGATATCGACGCGCTCGCGGGTCATCATGCGCACGCGCTCGTTGACCGAGTTGTACACCGTCAGCAGCCCGTTGGAGATCAGGCTGCCCACGCTCAGCAGCACGACCGGGGCCACCATGGCCGAGATCGCATTGACTGCGGCGAGTGTCACGCGCTGATCTTCCCCAGATTCAGCCCTGTCTAGCCCTCCGGAGATCGGCGCCATCGGCACGGACCCGGCTGGGTTTGCCGCGCGGTCGGCTACGGTAACCGGATGAGCCGGCCGACCTCAACCACGAATGCCGTCGGCGAAGTTGTTCCGCGTGCGGGCGCCGCTGGCCCGGTGGTCGAGCACGCGGTTGTCGTACTCGCTGCCTTGCTCGATGCGTGCTGCGTGCTGGTGTTCGTCGCCATCGGGCGGCACACGCACCACGACGGGGCCAGCCTGGCCGGCATCTGGCACACGGCCTGGCCATTTCTGGCCGGCCTTGCTGTCGGGCTGGCGGCGGCCAGGTCCTGGCGGCAGCCGCAGCGCATCACGCCGGCCGGGGTCGGTGCCTGGCTCGGCGCGGCCGGCCTAGGCATGGCGATCCGGGTACTGGCCGGCCAGGGAACGGCGGTGGCGTTCATCGCGGTGGCGGCGGCGTTCCTGGCATTGTTCCTGCTCGGCTGGCGCGCCCTAGCCATGGTGGGTAGCCACTTGTGGCGCAAGAGTCACAGTTATGCACAGCGGGGTTGACGGCTGAGCTAGGCATCAACGCATACTCCTTGAGAAGGCCTGCGGCCGGCCTGTGAGCTGGGGCCAGCTCGGACAGGAGGTGCCCGTTGATTCGGCAGCTCCGCCGGACGGCTGTCGGCCTCGTCGTCGCGGCCACGATGCTGCTCGTGGTGACTGCCTGCGCCGCGCCAAGCTATACCTACGCCGCCGACGGCGCAGATCACGCGTATTTCAAGGTGCCATCGAGCTGGCTGCAAGTGAAGCCGACGGCGCTTTCTGGCGCGCAGGTGGAACTGGGCAAATCGGCGGCCGGGCCAGCGGGTGGCGCGTTCGCGTGGTCGCGTGCGTATGCCGCCGCAGCCAAACCGTCCGCGACTGCCCTGCTCTTGGGCTCGCAGGCTCCGGTGGTGTATGCGAGTGTGCAGAATCTGCGCTCGTCGCTGCGCGCCGCGCTGTCCTTCAATTACATGCGCGATCTGCTCTTCCCGGTGACGGCAACGGCCCGGCAGGAGGCCGCCGCCGCAGGCTCCACCCTCACCGGCTTCGACCTGATCTCCAGCACCACCATCGCGACCAAGGACGGCGTGCGCGGCATCAACGAGCTGTACGAGTACGACGTGGGCGGCCTGCCGGATGCCTTCGACCAGACCGTGCTGACCAACAGCTCGACCACCAAGCTGTACCTGCTGCTGGTGCAGTGCTACCAGAACTGCTTCATCTCCCACCAAGCCCAGATCAAGACAGTCGTCAATTCGTTCACCGTGCGAGGTTCCTGATGCCGAGGTCAGCTAACAAGACCGGTCGGCGGTCCCGGCGGGAGTGGCGCCAGCAGTACGGCCCGCTCGCATCCGGACGGCAGACGCGCCGGCGGCAGGCACTATGGGACCGGCTCAAGTTCAGTGTGCTGTTCGTCGCGCTCTGGTTCATCGTTGTCTGGTACGAGATGTCGGCCAACCCGGTCCTCGGCTTCTCGGACGCGGCCCGCCAGCAACTTCAGGTGCAGTCGGGGGTCGGCCGCTGGCTGATCTTGCTGCTCGGGCTGGAGGTGCTGCGGCAGCTGAGTTACGTGCTCGCCGAGCGCTGGCACTTCTACTTCCGGTTGTCCGCCGGAGTGTTTGGCCGTGGCGATCAGGTCACGCACCGGATGAGCGACTACACCAGGTTCCGGCTGTCGCGAGCCATCAAGTGGCTCGTCGTGATCGCCCTCATCGCGATCATCCTCGGGGCCGTGTACCACACGTCGCCGGTCCGGGGCGTGTTCCAAGCGCCGGCCTCGATCTTGCACGTCCTGCCGACGATCTTGTACTTCATGGTCATCCTCCTGCTGGGCGTGAGCCAGTTCGTCGCGATCTTCTGGTTCATGTCGCGGGGCGGGGTCGACATCTACTACCCGGGCGACGTAACCACGCGGTTCTCTGACGTATGGGGTCAGGATCACGTGCTCGCCCGAGTGCAGGAAAACATCCTCTTCCTCGAGGACCCGGAGTCGATCGAGGACCATGGCGGCTACGTGCCGAGCGGCCTGCTGCTCTGGGGTCCGCCGGGGACCGGCAAGACGCTGATGGCCGAGGCGATGGCGGGCGAGACCGGCAAGCCCTACGTGTTCGTCGATCCTGGCGCGTTCATCAACATGTTCTTCGGCGTCGGCATCCTGAAGGTGAAGGGCCTCTTCCGCCGGCTGCGTAAGCTCGCGGTCCGGTACGGCGGCGTGATCGTCTTCTTTGACGAAGCGGACTCGCTCGGAAGTCGCGGTGGCAGCGTAGGCGGCCAGGGCGGCGGGCCGCGTGGCGCGATTCCGTCGCCAACGTCCGCGCTGGGAGGCGCGTTCGCCTCGTGTCACGGGTTCAGCTACCTGATGCCCGATAGCCAGGCAGTGCTGATGAACAAGGCCGGCGGCCTGGCCGGCGACTCGGCGCAGGCGGATCCGGCGGCGCGGCGTCCTGGCGTCTTCCGCCAGATGATCCCCGGCGGCATGGGCATGGGTGGCGGCGGCGGAATGGGCACGCTGCAGGCGCTGCTCACCGAGATGTCAGGCCTGAAGAAGCCACGCGGGTTCGTCAACCGGGTGGTGCGACGGACGCTTGGCATGAAGCCGAAGCCGCCGCCCAAGTATCGGATCCTCATCGTGATGGCCACGAACCTGCCTAGCGCGCTGGACGAGGCGCTCCTGCGGCCAGGCCGGATTGACCGCATGTACCGCGTGGGCTATCCCTCCAAGGAGGGCAGGAAGCGCACGTACGAGGGTTACTTCGCCAAGGTCAGCCATGCGATCGCGCCCGACCAGATGGATCATCTGGCAACCATCACGCCGTATGCGACCGGAGCCAGTATCAAGGACCTAGTCAACGAGTCACTCATCGTCGCGCTGCGCGATGGCAGGACGACCATCACGTGGCCCGATGTCCTTAAAGCCAAGCTGGCCAAGAGCGTGGGACCGTCCGAGGGCGTCGAGTACATCGAGCGCGAGCGGCACGCGGTCGCGCTGCACGAGGCGTGCCATGCCGTGATCAGTCACCTGGTCCAGAAGCGGAACGTGATCGACACCGCGACGATTCAGAAAGGCGCCGACTACCTCGGCTTCGTCAAGCCGATCCCGATCGAGGAGCAGTTCACCTCGTGGCGCAGCGAGTACGAGGCCGACATCATGGTGAGCCTCGCTTCGCTGGTCGGCGAGCGGATGTTCTTCGACGGCGACTCAAGCTCGGGAGTCTCTGGCGACCTGCAGAACGCCACCACGATCTCGCTGGCGATGGAAGGCCTGTGGGGCATGGGCGGGCAATACGGTTCCTACGCCGCGACCCGGGCGCCGCACGACGCTCATCCTGTCGTCGACGGGACCGACCGTGACGTGCTGGAGACTGCGCTTGGCCGCCGCGCCGAGGCGCATCTCGCTTCCCTCGCCGAGCGCACCGGCGCGCTGCTCACCGAGCACAGGGCCAGCGTGCTCGCGGTCGGCCACGCGCTCGAGATGCACAAGACGATCAGCGGCCAGGACGTCACCGCCATCATCAACGGCGAGGAGGGCCCTGTGGTGGACGGCCGCCCGTACCTTGCCCCGGACTTCCTCGCCGAGCTCGAGGCATATCACCTGCGGGCGGTGTCCGCGCATGGCGGCGACCGTGGCCTTCCGATGCCTGTTCCGGTGCCGCACGGCCAGCTTGAGCTGACCACCCTGCCTGCCACCACTCTGCCCGCCACCACTCTGCCTGCCACCAGTCTGCCCGCTACCACTGAGCACGGCGCCGAGCCAGCCGACTGGACCCGACCAAGTAGGACAGATCACGCAGACGCTGCCGAGTAGTCCGCCGCCGACGCGCCATCGGCCAGCACGGCGCGCGAGCAGGAAGCGCCAACGCACTACGCGGTCTGCTGCAGCCGCGGACCGGCATGTCGCCCAGCGCGCTCACGGAGCACGTCGAGATAACTGAATGTCACTCAGTTGGTCCTTGTCAGGTCCGCCGCCCGACATTTAGACTGAACATTCAGTCAACGCGTTGGGAGCGCGATACTCATGGCCACGACTCAGGCCAGCTCGACCGACCCGAATTCACCAGCGATGACAGCGACAAGCCTCACGAAGCGGTACCAGCCTGCCGTGCAGCTGGCCGACCGCAAGCAGGCGGGCCGACCGCAGGACCAGATCCCGCCGCACGGCCAGGCGCTGGCCCAGGCATCAGCCGCGGGCCCGGCCCGGACCAGGCCATCGCTCGGCGAGATCATCGAGGCCCAGGAAGAAATCTTCATCCGCCGTCAGCCCGAGTCCGCCCGGCTCGCCAGCGTGGCAGGCAGCTCGCTGGCCGGCGGCGTGGTCTCAAGCTGGCAGATTTCCCGACCGCAGCCGGTCTGGCTTAGCCACGGCAAGGGCTCCAAGCTCTACGACGTTGACGGCAACGAGTACGTCGACCTGCACGGCGGTTACGGGGTCTCGCTCGCCGGTCATGGCCACCCGGCCATCGTCGAGGCGGTCAGGACCCAGGTGGAGCGCGGCACGCACTTCGCGCAGCCGACCGAGACGGCGCTGGCCAACGCCGCCGAGCTGTCGCGAAGGTTCGGCCTGCCGCAATGGCGATTCGCCAATTCCGGGACTGAAGCGACGATGGACGCGGTGCACCTGATGCGCGCCATCACCGGTCGGGACAAGATCATCAAGGTGGAGGGCTGCTACCACGGCCACCACGATTCGGTGCAGGTGTCGGTGTGTCCGGACGGCAGCGAGGACGACAGGGGCCCGGCGGAGCGGCCAGCCGGGGTGCCATCGAGCAACGGCGTGCCGCAGGCCATCACGGACCTGACGCTCATCGTCGGCTTCAACGACCTGGACGCCGTGCGGCGCAGGCTGGCCGAGAATCCTGGCCAGATCGCTGGCATGATCCTCGAGCCGATCATGATGAACGCGGGCATTATCAAGCCAGACCCCGGCTACCTCGCTGGCCTCAAGGAGTTGCTGCACTCCAGCGGCGCCCTACTCACCTTTGACGAGGTGAAGACAGGGCTGACCGCCGGACCTGGCGGCGCGACCGGCGTCACCGGCGTGACACCGGACATCATCTGCCTGGCCAAGGCCATTGGCGGCGGCATCGCGGTGGCGGCCGTGGGCGGCACGGCAGAGGTCATGGCTCATGTCGCCAACGGCGACTACGAAATGGTGGGGACCTTCAACGGCAACCCGCTGGCAATGGCCGCCTGCAAGGCGATGCTCACCGAGGTGGCCAGTCCCGACGCCTACGAGCGCCTGGAGAGGTTGCGGCTGCGTGCCGTCGCGGGCCTCGAACGCGAGATCGCGCGCAATGGACTCAATGCCCAGGTCGTGTCGGTTGGCGCGAAGGGCTGCGTGGTGTTCTCGTCCGAGCCGGTCCGCAACTTCCGTGACTTCCTCGGCGTGCGGGATTCCTTTAGCCATGCGCACTGGCTGTTCCAGCACAATGGCGGCGTCTTCCTGCCACCGTGGGGCAAGATCGAGCAGTGGCTCATGTCTGTCCAGCATGACGAAGCCGATATCGATAGGTTCATCGACAACTTCGCGACCTTCGCCGCCGCGGTTCGGCCGTAACCCAACTGAATCCGCGAAAAAAAGATACGGTCCCGTTGCACGGAAAACCTTGCGCCGGGTAGCACATCAGGACATTCTGGGCAGGCAACAAGACAGAGTCACGAGTCTGGCAGAACGCTCAGCCGACGCTAGCCGGTGAGCAGTCAGCGGAGGACCCGGACTGGGGCGGAAGGCGGCGGTAGATGCACCCACGAGAGGGCTGGCAGCCGGACGGCACTCGCCGTCGGCCTGGGCTCTCCCGCCGCCAGGCACTCAAGCGCGGCTTCGCCGCCGCGCTGCTGGCGGGCGGCGGCGCCTCCGTGCTTGACGCCTGTGCGCCGTATCTGGTCGGGGCCAACAACATTCCGCTGCCGCGGCCCAGCAACCCGGTGACCTGGCCGGTCACCGGGAACGCCGCTATCGCCAGCAACCTGAAGCCCGAGGCTGGCGCGACCCTCCAGGTCTACAACTGGGTCGCCTACATCAATCAGGCCTGCGTCAACAGCTTCGCCAAGAAGTACAACTGCAAGGTCGAGGTCACCACGTTCAATACCATGAACGAGGCGCTCTCCAAGCTGCGCAGCGGGCTGAAGTTCGACGTGCTGATGGGCGCCACCGTCGACGTGCTCGGCGACCTGATCGAGGGCAAGCTGATTCAGCCCCTCAATCACAGCTACATCACCAACATCGACCAGGCCTGGCCGGATTTCCAGAACCCGTACTACGACCGCGGCTGGCAGTACACCGTGCCGTACACGATCTACACCACGGGCATCGCCTGGCGTAAGGATCTGGTGCACGAGAATCCCGCCACCATGGCCAACCCCTGGAGGGACATGTTCTTCCAGCCTAAGTACCAGGGCAAGGTCGCGATCCTCGACGACTACCGGGAAGGCATCAGCCTGGGGCTGATGATGAACGGGATCTACGACCTCAACACCACGAGCAAGAGCCAGATTCAGCTTTCCCAGCAGACCTTGCTGCGGCTGGCAGATACGGTCGACATGCAGATCGACAACAACGACTACAGCGAGGTACCCGACGGGCAGACCTGGATCCACCACGCCTGGTCGGGAGATATGGCCGCGGCGGCCTCGTACATGCCCAAGGGCGTGCCCGTCGAGGTAGTCGGCTACTGGTTCCCCAAGGACGGCAAGGGCCCGATCGCCAACGACACCAACACGGTGCTGCGGTCGGCGTCTAGCCCAGTGCTGGCGCACCTGTTCGTCAACTACCTGATGGACGAGCCGGTCGCGGTGGAGAACATCAGCTTCAACGGCTACATGCAGCCGGTAACCGCGATAACCCCGGAGCTGCTGGTGAAAGAAAAGATCCTGCCGCCGAGCCTGATGTCCACCGCGGTACTGCCGTCCGATTTTCGGCGGGGCGTCGGCGAGCTGCAACTGCCGGTTGACGCAGATGCCCTCTGGCAGCAGGCCTGGCTCGTCGCGAGTAACGGGATCTAGCGGTGGCCCACCTCCCGCCCGAGTCCCTGGAGAAGCCGGCTGGCGGCGGCCGGACCAGGCGGCAAGACCGCGAGCAGAAGCCGTTCCAGCCGAACAAGCTGTTCTGGGTGCTGCTGGCCGCACCGGGCATGATCTGGCTGCTCATCCTGTTCGTCGTCCCGTTCTATGCGGTGCTGGCGATCGGCGAGGGCAAGCTGGACCGGCAGACGGAATCGCCAGTCGCGGTATTCAACCCGTTCACCTGGAGCTCCGCCAACCTCTCGAACGTCCTGCATGACGTGTTCGGGTCGGGCGCATTCGTCGGCCTGATCGCGTGGCGGACCATCTGGTACGTGGTCGTCGCGTCGCTGCTGAGCCTGGTGATCGCCTACCCGGCCGCCTACTTCGTGGCCAGGTTCTCGGGTCGGCGCAAGGGCATCTTCCTGGTGCTGCTGATCGCGCCATTCTGGATCAGTTACATGATGCGGATGCTGGCCTGGATCGACCTCCTGCAGACCAACGGCTATATCAACAAGGTCCTGTCCTTCGTCGGGCTGGGCTCTCCCGACTGGCTCGGCGGCCACTCGTACACGGTCATACTCGGCCTCGTCTACGGCTACATCCCGTACCTGATCCTGGTCTTGTACGCAGGTCTGGACCGGATCGATCCAGCCCTGATCGAGGCCGGCCGCGATCTGGGCCTCGGCCGGGCTCGCACCTTCATCCGGGTAACACTGCCGCTGTCCCGCCAGCCGATCCTGACCGGGATGCTCATCACCGTGCTGCCGATGCTGGGTGACTACTTCACCAACCAGCTACTGTCCGGCGCGCGCGATACCTCCATGATCGGCAACCTGATCGAGGGCCAGCTCAGTCAGCCGTCCGCGGGCCAGGGCGCGATCCTCTCGCTGCTTGTGCTGATCGTGCTCCTCGTGCCGATGATGTATTACGTTGTGCAAACCAACCGGGCTTCACGGGCGGCGTCATGAGCACCACGGCAGTCTCCGAAACGGTTTCTACAACCGGGATAGGAACGGGGTCGTCTAAGCCGCGCTTGTTCCGCAATCCGTGGCGGCATCCGTGGTTCCTGGAGGGCTTCACCTGGCTCTACCTGATCTGGTCGCTCGCGCCGATCGCCCTCGCGGTCCTCTTCTCCTTTAATAAGGGCAAGTCGCAGGCCACCTATCAGGGCCTGACCTGGCGCTGGTACTGGGGCGACAAGGTCAACTCGATCTGGCACAACCCGCAGCTGCACAGTGCCATCTTCGAGACGCTGAAGCTCTCGGCCTGGACCACGCTCATCGCCGTCCCGATCGGCGTGGCGTTCGCGCTCGGCATCAACCGGTGGCGGGGCTTCCTGCCGTCCAGCTTCAACTTCATCATGATCTTGTCCTTCGTCGTGCCTGAGCTGATCTTCGGCGTGGCTATGTTCTTCGTCTTTACCAAGATGCCCGGCCTGCGGACGATCGGCCTGGGCAACTGGGCGGAGGTACTCGGCCTGGTGACCTGGAACGTCAGCTGGCCGGCCATCATCGTGCAGGCCAGGCTCGTGACCATCGGCAAGCAGTACGAGGAGGCTTCGGCCGACCTCGGCTGCACGCAGTTCCAGACGATGCGCCGGGTCATGATGCCACTGCTAACCCCGGCGATCTTCGCCAGCGCGATCCTGGTGTTCTCCGGCGTCATCGACGACTTCGTGATCGTGGACTTGCTGTCGTCCAACGCCTCCAATACGCCGATGTCGGTGATCATCTACTCGACCCAGCACGGGGGGAACGGCGGCCCGGCCCTCAACGCCCTGGCCACGGTCATGCTGCTGATGTCCTTCGTCGTGGCTGGCCTGGGATACCTCGGCTACCGGTTCATGACCAGGGGCCAGCGAGTCGCCGAGCAGGCCCTGATTGCCATCACTGGCACGGAGTAACGCGGGCCGCTGACTAGCGAGCCCGACCTGGGTGAAGCTGCGCGGGCCGACACGGCGGGCGGAGCATCAGTCGGACGAGCGGGGTATCGCGAGCGCATCCACTGCGATCGCACTGTCCGGGCCGCAGATCAGCGGGTTGATGTCCAGCGCCGCCAGCTGGTCCCCTAGCTCGATGGCGAGCTGCGACAAGCCGCGGATGGCCCGGATCACGGCGGCCAGATCCGCTGGCGGCGCGCCGCGCACGCCGCCCAGCAGCGTCCGGACCCGCAGGTCAGCTATCAACTCGCTAGCTAGCTGCGCGGACACCGGCGGCAGGGCGACGACGCGGTCAGATAGCAGTTCGACCAGCACGCCCCCGGCGCCGACCACGACAAGCGGGCCCAGCTCGGGTTCGCGGACTATCCCCAGCGCCAGCTCCACGCCGGCCGGGACGGTGCGGCAGACCAGCACACGCGGGCCGAGGCGGGCCGCCAGGTCGGCGTAGGCAGCGGCAAGCTCGCGGGCGCCAGGGATCCCGAGCAGCACGCCGCCCGCGTCAGACTTGTGCAGGATCTGCGGCTCGTCCGTCTTGAGCACGACCGGATAGCCAATCTCCTGCGCGGCCCCGAGCGCCGCACTCACGCTGGCAGCCGGTCTGGCCGCCGCGACCTCGATCCCGTACTCGGCAAGCAAGTCAAGCAGCGCAGCGCCGGTCGCCTCGCCGCGCGCCAGCAGCTCGACGCCGCGCGCCTTCCTGGCGCTATCGACCGGGTCCCGGCCGGCCGTGCTGCCTGCCACAGCATGGCCGGCGTGATCAAGGAGGTGGCGCAGGGCTACCAGGCCCGAACGAGTGCCCTCCAGCACCGGCACGCCCGCTGCACGCAGCTGCCTGGCCAGGTCAGGATCGATCGCACTGGCCAGGTTGCTGAGCACGGCGAGCGGCTTATCGGTGCGCTCAGCCACGTCAAGCATGGCGAGCGGATAAGACTGGTCGCCGTCGAGCTCATGCACGAGATCCACGGCGAGCGCGACCACCTGCACAGCAGGGTCAGCGGCCAGGGCCAGCAGCGAGCCGCCGAACAGCTCCCTGGTATCCGCGCCAGTACCCCACACGTCGAGCGGGTTCGCCGGGACCAGGCCGGGATCGAGCAGGTCGGCAAGCCGCTCGAGCGTTGCGGGCCCGATCTCCGCGAACGGCACGCCGACGTCGTCGGCCATATCCACGACGTGCGCGCGTTCCAGTCCCGAGTCGTGCACGGTCGCAATGCCGGCCCGGTCGCCGGCCGTCGTCGTTCTAGCCCGGCGCCCGGCGCCGAACAGCTCCAGCGTGTCGGTCAGCTCGCCGAGGTCGCTGACCCGCAGCACACCGTAGGCCCTGGCGAGCGCTTCCCAGCCAGCGTCGGAGCCCGCCAGCGCGCCCGAGTGAGCCGCGACCATCTCGCGGCCGCTGGTTGAGCTGCCCACCGTCAGCAGTACCACCGGGATGTCGCGGTGCGCGGCCGCAGCAAGCGCGCGCCGCAGCCCGGCACCGTCCCTGATGGCCTCAAGTACCAGTGCAAGCACCCTGGTATCCGGCAGGTCGAGCGCGTACTCCAGGTAGGCCGGAGCAGCAGTGACCAGCTCCTGTCCGGACGAGACAGCGAGCGTGAAGCCGATACCGCGCCTGGCCCGCAGCAGCGCGGAGAACACCGAACCCGAGTGGGTCACCAGCGCCACCGGCCCGGCAGGCAGCGGGTCGGGCTCGGTGTAACCGATCGCGCGCAGGCCATGGCTGACGTTCACGAAGCCCATGCAGCCCGCTCCGCACAGCGCCATGCCAGCGGATTGCGCGATGGCGGCCAGGCGCTCCCGCAACACTGGCCTGCTGTCACCCGGCCCGCTGCCACCCGGCCCGCCGTCACCCGGCCAGCCGTCGCCCGGCCCGCTGTCAACCGGCAGCAGGTCTTCGTGCGCGTTGCCGAAGATGACGGCGCCCCGGCAGCCGGCGTCCGCGGCGAGGGCAAGCTGTCGTTCGAGGGCAGCGTCGGGGACCGCGAGGAGGGCCAGGTCGGGCGACTCGGGCAGGTCGGCCAGCGACGGATAGCAGCGCGCGCCGTCTAGCTCCGTGTACCTCGGGTTGACCGGGTACAGGCGCGGCCGCGCGCCGCTCCTGGCGACCTCGTCCAGCATCCGGCGCCCGAATGTCGCCGGTCGGGGCGAGGCTCCGACCAGCGCCACGCTGCGCGCTTCGAGCATCGCCCGGACTGCCGCGGCGGCCTCCTGGCGGCCGGTGGCGGGCACCCGGCCGTCAAGCGGTGGCGGCCGGAGGACGACCCCGTTCCGGTCCTGATCGGTTGCCGGCCGGAGAGCCGTCATGACCGCCGGAACGCCTTGCGGGCGCTCGCGCTGCGCTGCGCCGACTTGCGGTCGGCGATCGCGGCCTTGGCCGCCTGCCAGCCAGGGATGCCGCACACGCCGCCGCCAGCGTGCGTTGCCGAGCTGCCGTAGTAGAGGCCGTGGACGGGCGTGCGGTAATCGGCGAATCCGGGTGCGGGCCGCATGTGGAACAGCTGCTCCAGCGACAGCTCGCCGTGGAAGATGTTGCCGCCGATCAGGCCGTATTCGTGCTCCATCTCGTACGGGCCGACGACGTCCCGGTGCAGGATGGAGCCCTTGAAGTTCGGCGCAAGCTCGTTATAGCAGTCGATCATGCGGTCGGCGTAGGCCTCGAGCTCGGCGGTGTGCGGCTCGGCGTTCCAATCCGCCGGCACCCACTGAGTGAACAGGGACATGATGTGCGTGCCTTCCGGGCTCAGCGTCTTGTCGAACGCCGTCGGGATCACGCCGTCGCTGAACGGCCGCACGGCGGCCTTGCCGTCCCGAGCGTCCTGGAACGCGCGCTCGATGTACTCCATCGTGGGTGCCATCTCGACCGACCCGGTGTGGTGCTCCTGGAGCTGCGAGCCGGGGTCAGCGATGAAGTCGGGCAGTTCAGCGAGCGCCAGGTTGATCTTCACGACACCGCTGCGGCTCTTCCACCGCTCGATGTCGGTGGCGAAATCCGCGGGCAGGTGCTCGCGGCCAACCTGGTCCAGGAACGCGGTCTTCGGGTGCAGCGTGGACACCACGACCTTGGCCCGGATCTCGTCTCCGTTCTCCAGCACGACGCCGACGGCCCTGCCGCCCTCGACCAGCACCCGCGCGACTGGCGCGTTGATCCGGATCTCGGCGCCGTTGTCGCGAGCGGCCGACTCGATGGCGCTGGACACCGCGCCCATGCCGCCTTCCTGGAAGCCCCAGTTACCGAGGTGGCCATCACCCACGTCGCCGATCGAGTGGTGCGCCATCACGTAAGCAGTACCTGGCTCATACGGCCCGGCCCAGGTGCCGATCACGCCGTTGACCGCCAGCGCGCCCTTGACTTGCGGCGACTCGAACCAGTCGTCCAGCAGGTCGGCGATGCTCATGGTCATGAGCCGGGTGACGTCGGCGATAGTGCGGACATCGAGGCCGCGGTGGCGCCACGCGAGCTTGAGGGTCCCGGCCAGGTCACGCGGCTTGCGGGAGCCGATCGCGGGCGGCACGGTCAGCAGCAGCGGGCCGAGCACGTCGGCGAGCCCGGCGAGCCAGGCGTCCCACTTCGGCATGGCGTCGGCGTCCTTCTTGGACCACAACGACACCGACTCGTGGTTGCGCTTGGCGTCATCGGCGTACAGCTTGATCGATCCGCCCTCGGGGAACGCCTGGTAGTACGGCCCCATCGGGTAGATCTTGTAGCCGTGCCGGTCCAGCTCGAGGTCGGAGATGATCGTCGGCGGCAGCAGGCTCATGACGTAAGACAGCCTGGTCACCTTGAACTCAGGCGCGTCCGGCCATACGGCCTCGGTCGTGGCCGCGCCGCCCGTCTTGTACCTGCCTTCGAGCACGACGGTCTTCGCGCCGGACCGGGCCAGGTACGCGGCTGCCACCAGCCCGTTGTGCCCTCCGCCAATCACGATGGCGTCGTATGTTGCGGCCATGAGCCAGCCTTCCGTAATGTTGCGGCCACGCGCCCGCACTGGGATCGATGCGGCGTGCACGCAACGTTTGACTGAATGTTCAGTTTAAGAAAAGATTAACCCTGGAGGCAAGAGGGGACCGGCATTTCCCGATGCTGTGTCTCCGGCTCACCGGGCGGGCCGACCGAAGCGGCGCTGTGACTGCAAGCTACCAAGGACGGCAACACGCAGACAGACGGCGGCAGAGCGAGAATTATTGCCGTCATGAGAGGAACGTCAGTAATGACAGTCCGCGCAGCCGAGGGCGCTGAGGTGCCGGGGACCGCCGACCAGCGGCGCGAGCAGATGCTGCACGCCGCGCTCGAGGTCATATCGGCGCGCGGCTATGCCGATACCAGGATCGCCGACGTCGCTGAGCGCGCGGGCGTCAGTCCGGCGCTGGTCATTTACTACTTCAAGACGAAGGATCAGCTGCTCACCGAGGCCATCCGGTACTACGAGGACAACTGGTATGTCGTCGGCCAGAGCCGGATGGCGCGGCTCACATCCGCGGCCGCGCGGCTCGAGGAGATCGTCGCCATGAGCTGCCTGTCGGAGGCCGACCCCGAGCCCGCGAGCTCGTGGCAGCTGTGGCTGGACTTCTGGGCGCAAGCCGCGAGAAACGCCGAAGTGGCCGGCGTCCGGCAGAAGTCCGATGAGCGCTGGCGCGATGTCATCACCTCACTGGTCCGGGAGGGTCAGGAGGCCGGGGAGTTCCGTGAGGTCGACGCCGCCAGCTTCGCCGTGTACCTGTCGACGCTGCTGGACGGGCTCACCATCCAGATCGCACTGAACGACCCGGTAGTTGACTCGATGCGAGCTTTTGAGCTAAGCATGCGTTTTGTGGCGGATCAGCTAGGGTTTGACTGGACGCCAGGCCGCGGCCGCGACACCGCCGACCGCGCCGAGTCTCAAGAAGGGTAGGTGGCTGACGTGGCCGGTGGCCGCATTGAGCTTGTCTCGCTGACGAAACGCTTCGCCGAGGTCGCTGTCGACAACATCGACCTGCAGATCGCCAGCGGCGAGTTCTTCTCGCTGCTCGGCCCGTCTGGCTGCGGCAAGACCACCACCTTGCGGCTGATCGCCGGCTTTGAGCAGCCCACGGCCGGCAAGATCCTGCTGGACGGGCAGGATGTGTCGGCCGTGCCGCCGCACCGCCGCAACGTCAACACAGTGTTCCAGAGCTATGCGCTCTTCCCGTTCCTCACGGTCTACGACAACGTCGCGTTCGGCCTGCGCAACAAGCAGCTATCCAAGGCGGAGATCGAGCAGCGCGTCTATTCAGCGCTCGAGCTGGTAAAACTGCGCTCGTTCGAGAAGCGGCGGCCGGGCCAGCTGTCCGGCGGCCAGCAGCAGCGAGTCGCGCTAGCCAGAGCGCTCGTCCTGCAGCCGTCCGTGCTGTTGCTGGACGAGCCGCTCGGCGCGCTGGACGCTAAGCTGCGACGCTCGCTCAAAGTCGAGCTCAAGGCGCTCCAGGAGCAGGTCGGCATCACCTTCCTCTACGTGACACACGACCAGGAGGAAGCGCTGACGATGTCCGACCGCCTCGCGGTCATGCGGGACGGCAAGATCGTCCAGATCGGGGCGCCTACCCAGGTGTACGAGGAGCCGGCCGACACCTATGTCGCAGACTTCCTCGGCGTGTCCAACCTGATGCCCGTCGACATCATCTCCCACGGCGTTGGCGGCCAGTGCGAGGTGCGGCTCGGGGAATCGGTGCTGTCGGTAACGCACGGCGGGCTGGACGCACCGGACCACTCGCACGCCGTGATCCGGCCAGAGCGAGTCCGGATCGAGGAGTTCGGCTCGGCCGGGCCGAACCGCGTCCCCGCTATGGTCGAGCGCCTGGTCTACCTTGGCTCCGCCACGCAGGTCTTCCTGCGCCTCGCCGCAGGCACCGACATTCAGGCACTCCTGCAGAACGATGGCGACCAGGGCGAGCTCGCCCAGGGCACGCCGGTGCACGCTTACCTGGCGCCGGACGCCCTGCGCGTCCTGAGCGGCGGCGCACCGACCGCAGACCTGAGCGCGACGGAGCCCGAGGACGAGCCCATCCGCCAGGCCAGCTAGCCGTCCGCGTGCAGTCTCAGTCGACCTCGACGTAGCGCAACGAAGCGCGCCCGGCCACCTTGCGGGTGGCCGGGCGCGGTCTTGCCGCCTGACGCGGATTAGAAAATGACGAACACCTTGCGGATGGTCTCGTGGATCTGCCAGGTGCCGGCCCAGCCCTTCGGGAACAGCGCGGCGTCACCAGCGCTGATCTTCAGCGGCTCGCCCTCATCCGGCGTCACTGTCATGCTGCCGGACACGATGTGCACGAACTCGTGGTCCTCCAGCTGCCAGTACGACGGGCCCGGGGTGCACTCCCAGACTCCGATCTCCTGGCTGCCGTCCTGCCAGATATAGGCACCGCTCTGCTGCATCGGTTCGCCAGTCGCTTCTTCTAGCGGGCCCCAGTCCTCGAGGTCGGCTGTCGCGGCCGCGGCCAGATAGGGAGTTACGTCGGTCATGGTGCTGATCATTCCTTTCGGATCGTGTTCGGGGGCTCGCGAGTCCAGGATCAGGAATCGGGCCAGGATCAGGAGAGCGTGAGCTTGCCCGGCGCTTGCGGCGCATGCTCAGGGAACGGCAGGGCGATCGGATCGGTGCCGAGCCTGCTATTGCCGGCCGCGTCGAAGCGATCCAGGCCAAGCTCGGAGACATCGACGACATCGGACGCGCCAGTGAGCGCGACGTCGGCGGCCGCGCGCGCAACCGCAGGCCCCCACATCATCCCGGCGCCGCCCGCGCTGGCTACGGTGGCGCCGTTGATTGGCTGCGTTCCCTTCATTGCCGGGCCAATGATCGGCAGGTGGTCGGGCGTGTAATCGATGGTCGCCGCCCAAGTGCGACGCAGCCCAAGCCCCGCGGTGACCGGCACAAGTTCGGCTAGTCGCTGCCGCATCAGCGCCAGGTAGGGCTCGTCGATGCAGGTGGCCACGCCTGGGGTCTCGTCGGGATTGCTCATGCCGAAAAGCAAGCCGCCCTCTTCGGGTCGCCAGTACAGCCCGGCGGACAAGTCGAAGACCATCGGGACGCGCTCACGCGCCAGGTCAGGATGCGCCTCGGTGACCGCGACCTGGTGGCGAACTCCGCCGGCCGGCACCCGGACGCCGGCCAGGCCGGCGACTTCTGCCAGCTCGGGACCGCCGGTGAGCACAACCACCGGTGCGCTGATGGGACCGGCCGACGTCTGAACGCCCGTCACTGTATCGCTGCTAGTGGCAAGGCCGAGGAATGTCACTCCCTCGCGTATCTGCACGCCGGAGGTCGCGAGCGCGACCGCATAAGCGGTCACGTTCCGGGGCGGCGTGAGGTAGCCGTCCTCAGCGCAGTAGGTGCCGCCCAGCGTCCGGCCAGGAGTCAGGGTCGGGTTCAGCGCATCGAGCTGGCCAGGCTCAAGCCACCGTACGGACAGGCCGAGCGAGTTTTGCATGTCCATCCGCACGCGGGCGGCGACCACGTCGGCCTCGGTGAAGCACGGCAGCAGGTAGCCCTGCGGAGTGAAGCCGGAGTCGATGCCGAGCTCGTCGCGCTGGCCGAGGTAGAACTTGCGGGACCACTCACCGAGCTGGACTGCCCATGGCGTCCCGCCTTGAGTGCGAACGACGCCGGCAGCGCGGCTACTCGCGCCCTGACCGAGCGTGCGCTTCTCGAGCACGACCACCCGGTCAAGGCCGCTGCGACGAAGAAAATACGCGCACCAGGCGCCCACTGTCCCGCCGCCGACAACGACGGCATCCGCGGTATCGCTCACCTGCATGTGCACCGGTCCATCCGCGCTGGTCGTTCCTGCCGAGCCCTACCAGCCAGTCCTGCCAGCTTGCCAGTCCTGCCAGCCGGCCCGGCCATTGTGTCAAGAGCCGCCCCGCGCAGCCGCCCCGGATGGGGGCCGATGGCGGCGCCGACGCCCAGCCGGAAGCCCCAGGCAGAAAGGCATTCATCCGGTGCGGCCGCTCCCCAGCCGGGGGCTGCCGGCTCAACTGGACGGCCGGGCGTGGCTCCGGCCGATCATCGCATGAACTGAATGTTCAGTCAAGAACTAAATGCCGCTCGCGCGAGGTCGTGCATATCGGCCCGCAGTGCATATCGGCCCGCAGTGCATGTGGGCATGCAGTGCACGTCGGCTCACAGTGCACGTCGGCGCGCAGTGCATGTGGGCATGCAGTGCATGTGGGCATGCAGTGCACGTCGGCGCGCAGCGCGAAGCGACGGCCGCGCGTGGCGACCGCCGCTCCGTTGCACGCTACGTGCGAGTTGCTAGCCGATAGCTAGCGACCCCGCCGCAGCCCGTGGCGCTTGCGCATGGCAGCACTCTTCTTCGAGCGCATGACCATCATCGTGAGCATGGTCGCGCAGATGGCCGCGATCGCCATGACGGGCTTCATAAAGCGCATGGACGATATCACTCCCCCGATGTGTCCTACAGGCGCCGTTCGTGCAATTCGGCCTAGCCAGGGTCGCCCCTGGCCGGCACGACGGTGCTGTAGATCAACCAGGCTGGTACCCGCCCGTCTGAACCGACAAACTGAGGCACGCCGGCACTAGCCAACCTGGTGGCTCGGGCCGGGCGTCACATCAGCACGGCATTGGCAACAGCCACTCCGGCGTCTAGACTGAACATTCAGTCAACCGCTGCCAGTGGAGAGGTCTCAAGGCGCGATGTACGGATTGTCAGACGAGGATCTCCGCATCCAGGCTTGCGCCCGCACGTTCGCCGATGAGCTCATCCCGCTGGAGGTCGAGGCCGAGATGAACGGCGGCGACCTGCCCAAGGACGTCGTCGCCGGTCACAAGGCGCGGGCCGTCGAACTCGGCCTGTTCGCCACGAACATGCCGATCGAATTCGGCGGCGGTGGCTACACCTCGCTCCAGCAGGTGCTCGTCCAGGAGCAGGTCGGCCGCGTCACCAATGCGCTCGGCTGGGTCGCCGCTACTCCGCCGTCCTGGCTGCCGGCCGTCGCCACGCCCTACCAGCTCGAGAGGTTCGTGCTGCCAACGGTTCGCGGCGAGCGCGAGGAGTGCTACGCGATCACCGAGGAGAGCGCGGGATCTGACGTCGACGGGATAGTCGCCACGGCACGCCGTGACGGCGACGACTACGTACTCGACGGCGAGAAGTGGCACGTGACGTCCTACAACACTGCCGACTACGCCTTCTTCCAGGGCAAGCTGGCTGGCGGCGAGCACCACGGCGAGCACGCAATGTTCCTGGTCGACCTGCCATCTCCGGGGGTGACCGTCGTGCGCACGCCGGCCTATACCCACACCATCAGTCACCATCACCCGATCGTCCAGTTCACCGACGTACGCGTCCCCGCAACGCATCTGGTCGGTGCCGAGGGCGACGGCATGAGCTTCGCGTACGAGTGGTTCAGGTTCGAGCGGATGATGGTGGCCGCCCGCTGCCTCGGCGGGGCGCAGCGCCTCGTCGACGAGATGACGGCGTTCGCCAAGGAGCGAGAGGTCCAGGGCAAGCCGATCGCGAGCCTCGGTGCTATCCAGGGCATGCTCGCCGACAGCCTGACCGAGTTGTTCGCCGCCCGCGCCCTTGTCTACGAGACGGCACGCGGAGTCGACGCTGGGACGGACGTCAAGGTGCAGCACGCCCAGTGCTCGATGGGCAAGCTCTACGCCTCCGAGATGGCCGGGCGAGTCGCGGATCGAGCGGTGCAAGTCTTCGGCGGCCGCGGTTACATGCGCGAGAACGTCGCCGAGCGCTTCTTCCGCGAACTGCGGGTCGAGCGGATCTGGGAAGGTACAAGCGAGGTGCAGCGCTCCATCATCTCTGACCAGATGATCAAGCGGGGACCGAGCGCACTGGCCTAGGTTGCGGTCGCTGGCATTGTCAGTGCCGTTTCCTAGACTGCCTGCATGACCGACTCGCACGGCCGCGCCAGCAGGGCGAGCACGTGGTCGCCGGGATACCGCGAGTGGCTGCCCGATCGCAGCTTGCGTGCCGCCATCGCGTGCCTGTGGGTCAGCGTGACGCCGCCCGAGGGACCAGTTGCCGCCGCTGAGGTGATGCCGGACGGCTGCACCGACTTGATCTGGCAGCGCGGCCGGGGCACCTTCGTGGCCGGTCCCGACACCAAGCCAGCCCCGACCGACCTGCAGCCGGGAACGATTCTCGTGGGTGCCAGGTTCTGGCCCGGTGCTGGCGGACCAGCGCTTGGCTGGTGCCTGGCGGACCTGCGCGACCTGCGAGTCGACGCGGCGGACGTGATGCCAGGCCGCCGGGCCAGCCGGCTGGCCGCCGACCTCACACCGGACGCGGCTCTCGACACTATGACGGTGCTGACCGCAGAGCTTGTCTCCGCTGCCCCGCCGGACAAGCTTGTACTGACGGCCGCTGCGCTGCTCGCGTCGCGGGCTACCGGCTTGAGCGGCCTCGGCACCGCGCTAGGAGTGAGCGAGCGCCAGCTGCGTCGCCGGTTCGATGTCGCTGTCGGGTACGGCCCCAAGACCTTGCAGCGGATCCTGCGGTTCCGTCGGGTCCTCGATCAGCTTGCCGCCACCTCGCCAGCTCCGGACCTCGCTAACCTCGCAATCCGCGCCGGATATGCGGATCAGGCGCACCTGACCCGAGAGACGACGAGGCTGGCTGGCCGGCCGCCCGCCGCGCTGGCCAGGTCCTTGACCGCCCGTCAGTAGCGGGTGTCACGGCGAGTGACCAGCGCTCACTCTACGATCAAACCATGTCCATCAGCGACGAGAAATACGTGTCCTCGACGACGTACCGCAAGTCGGGCACACCTGTGTCTACAGCGACCTGGATCATCGACCTCGACAATGGGCGAATCGGCTTCGGTACCTCATCGAGCTCGGGCAAGTACAAGCGGCTCAGAAACAATCCAAAGATCACGCTGCAGCCCTCGGACGTGCGTGGCAAGGTCAAGGCAGGCACCGCGCCGGTTGAGGGAACAGCAGAACTGGTGACATCTGGGCCGCAATTCGATGCGGTTAAGAGCAAGGTGCGGGCGAAGTACGGCGTCATGGTGCCGATATCCAGGCTCTTCAACACCTTGGGGCATATTGGCAAGTCGTTCCCGTACGCCGACGTCGCAGTCGTTGTGACCCTCGATCGAAGCTAGGCTGCTCGCACTGCGAAGCTAGGCCGCTCGCACTGCCTGGACCTGCGTGGTCTGCCCGACGAGGTTGTCGTTGTCATCACGCAAGATCGTCTGCACTGTCACCGTGGTCCGGCCGCGGTGAACGGGGACGGCGACCGCCCGCACCGCTCCGTTTCTGACCGGGCGGAACATGTGCGTCGTCGACGTGATCGTGGCCGTGCTGGCGCCGTCCGGCAGGCCGAGGAATGCGACGAGCGCCCCCGCGCTGTCAGCCAGCGTCATCAGCGCGCCGCCGTGCAGAATCCCGCCTGCCGTGCAGAGCCGCGGCGCCCACGGCACGATCGCAACGACCCGGTCTGCACTGGCCTCGTCGAGGACGATCCCCAGCTCCGCGGCAAACGGCATCAGCGCAACAAGCCCATCCAGATCAGCGGCCATCGCCTCAGTCTGCCAGCGCCCGCCGAGCCGACGCCGACTCGCCGCGCGAGCGGCTCAGGTGATCTCAAGCCGGCAGGCTCGCCTCGATCGCCGAGATTAGCTCAGGCGCATCGGGCGCCGTCATCGGGCGGAACCTCGCGATCACGGCCCCGTCCGGGCTCACCAGGAACTTCTCGAAGTTCCACTGGATGTCACCGGCCTGGCCTTCGGCGTCCGCCGTCGCCGTCAGCTCCGTGTAGATCGGGTGCCGATCCGCCCCGTTGACGTCGATCTTCTCGAACATCGGGAAGCTGACGCCGTAGGTCGCCGAGCAGAACGTGGCGATCTCCTCGGCGGTGCCGGGCTCCTGCCCGCCAAACTGGTTGCACGGGAAGCCGACCACAGCGAACCCGCGGTCCGCGAACTGCTCGTGCAAGGCCTCCAGGCCCGCGTACTGCGGGGTCAGCCCGCACTTGGAAGCAACGTTCACGACGAGGAGCGTCTTGCCGTCCAGTTCACCCAGGGACGACGGCTGGCCGGCCAGAGTGTTGACGGGGAAGTCGCGCACGCTCATTGGCGGAATCCTTACGGTCGAAGGTGGCTGCCAACTCCACGCGGGCAGCATTGCGCTCAACACCACGGCATGCGTGGATATGCCGTGGATCTGGTACTGCCGGCGCCGCGCGCACCTGCCCAGGCTACTTGCTCGCAGCCGATTACTCGTGCAAGACTAATCGTATGTCTTCGATTCGCCTGTTCATCCTCGGCACGCTCGCCGGGACGGGCCCGCTGCACGGGCATCAGATCCGCCAGCAAGCCCAGACCGACCGCACTGAGACCTGGACCGACATCCAGGTGGGATCGGTCTACGGCGCGCTGAAGCGGCTGGCTAACGAGGATCTGATTCGCGAGGTGCGGACCGAGAAGATCGGCAACCGGCCTGAGCGGACCGTCTACGAGATCACGCCGGAGGGGCGTCGCTCGCTCGCCGCGATTCACGAGACGGCTCTGCGTGAACTCGACCGACACCACGACCCGTTCGACTTGGCGCTGGCTCAGTCGCGCACCATCCCCGCGGAGCACCTCGAGCAGATCGTCGAGAACCGCATCGCCGCTCTGCGCGTCCAGCTTGCTGAGCAACGGCACGCCGCCGATGCCGCCGACCCGTACCTGAATGAAGCCGAGCGGCTGGTGATCCAGCACCTCATCGCGCGCACCGAGGCGGAGATCCGCTGGCACACCGAGGTTGCCGCGGGCCTGCCGAAGATCGCCGCTGACTTCGCCGCGGGCATCGGCGGTCCGCAGCAGATGACCGATCCTGACGCAAAGGGAACGCAGCCATGAGCACATCCGCCTCGATCCCGTCCGCCGCTCAGCCGACCACGGACCCGGCGTCCGCCGGCGACGGCCACGGCTGGCGCGCCGTCTCGATCGTCCTGGTCGGCGCCTTCATGGCGCTGCTAGACACCACCATCGTCAATGTCGCGCTGCCCAGCATCAGGACTGGCCTGCACGCGTCCTCGGCCAGCCTCGAGTGGATCGTGTCTGGTTACGCCCTGGCCTACGGACTCGCGCTGGTACCGGGTGGCCGGGCCGGCGACCGGTTCGGCCACAAGCGGCTGTTCCTGATCGGGCTCACGATTTTCACTCTGGCCAGTGTCGCGTGCGGGATCTCGCAGACCCAGAGCGAGATCGTCGCGGCCCGGATCGTGCAGGGACTCGGCGCCGGGCTCTTCTTCCCGTCCATCAGCGCGACGATCCAGCACTCGTTCACCGGACCGGCCAGGTCTAAGGCGTTCGGCGTCCTGGGCGCGGTCATCGGCGTGTCCACCGCGCTCGGACCACTGCTCGGCGGTCTCATCATTGGCGGCGTCGGCGTCCACGACGGCTGGCGCTGGGTCTTCCTAGTCAACCTATTCATCGGCGCGATTGCGATCCCGATGGCGGCCTGGCGGCTGCCGCGAGCCGAGGCCCGTACCAAGCGCGGATTCGATCCGGTCGGGCTAGCCCTGCTGACGGGCGCGCTGCTCCTCCTGCTGGTCCCGCTCGTGGAAGGGCAGCCGGATGGCTGGCCGGCCTGGACCTGGATCTGCTTCGGCGCCTGCGTCGTCGCGTTCGCGCTGCTGGCCCGCTGGGAGGTGCGCGCCGAGAAGGTCGGCGGCGACCCGCTGCTCAAGCCTGGCCTGGTGAAGCAGACGTCGTTCTCGGCCGGCGCAGTATTCGCGATCGCGTTCTTCGGCGGCTTCAGCAGCATCTTCTTCACGCTGTCGATCCTGTGGCAGGAGGGTCTTGGCCACTCCGCCCTGATCACCGGAGTAGTCATCGCGCCGTACTCCGTCGGCACCCTGGTAGCCGCGGCGAACAGCGACAAGCTGTCGGCCCGGCTCGGCCGGATGGTGCTCGTGCTCGGCTGCTCGCTGCTACTCGTCGGCCTCGCCTTCGTGATCCTCGTGATTCACGTGACGAGCCCGGACGTGAACGGCTGGGCGCTCATCGCTCCGCTGCTCCTGGCCGGTGTCGGCACCGGCATGACCATCGCGCCGAATCAGGACTTCGTGCTTGCGACCGTGCCCCGTCGTGAGGCCGGGACCGCGGCCGGAGTCCTCGGCACCTCGCAGCGGATTGGCACGGCCGTTGGCATCGCGATCATCGGCACCGTGCTGTTCGGCAGCCTGAAGTTCGCACCGGGGCTGCACGCGGTCGCGGCTGCGTTCTCCCGCAGCGCTCAGCTCGCCCTGCTGGCGAATCTCGGATTCATGATCGTGGCACTGATCCTGGTACTGGCGCTGCCGCGCCAGATCCCCGAGCACGCGGGACGCTAGCGGGCGCTAGCGCTAGCTGGCCGGCGACCGGGCTGACCTAGCTAGCGACGGGAGCGGCGACTGGCTGCCAGACGGGCTGGCCGGCGTAGCCGCGGGCCACCTGGGTGACGAACTGGTAGACCGCGTCTTCGTCCGGCGACAGCGGGCCGGGCACGGCGTGCTCAGAGCTCAGGCCGCGCTGCACGGATTCGCACGCGCGCCAGTCCTGCTGATTGGTGATGTCCCAGAACTCGACCGCATAGCCAGGGTCGAAGCCCGGCTTCTCGAGCGCCTCGGGCGCGAACGCCCAGGTGCATTCGATAAGGGTCCGATCAGCGGCGAGCGGTGTCAGCCGGTGCGTCATCACGTAGTCGGGGTGCAGACTGAGCAGCACGTTCGGGAAGATGTTGACGTAGATCACGGTGCGCAGCCCGGTCGCGTCCAGACCGCGGAGCGGCACGCCGAGGCTCGTGCCGTCCAGTGACATGGTGTCCATGCCGTCCCGCAAGTCCATCCAGCCGCCGACCCAGGGACCGCTGGGCCGGTAGTTCTCGCCACTCTTGGGCGGGCTGACCCGGCACAACTCCGGGTGGATCATCGGGCAGTGGTAGCACTCGTGATAGTTCTCCGTCAGGATCTTCCAGTTCGCGGCGGCATCGTAGGAATGGCGGCCACCAATGGCGAGCCGGCCCGGCTCGTAAGGCGCAACGAGCTCGTCGAGCTCAGCCAGCGCCGGCGCCAACGGCGCGGCCGTGCCCGAGCCATCGACGAAGATCAGGCCGTGCCAGTCGGTCACCGGGAGCTCGGCGAGGCCCCACTGAGCGTCGTCGAAGCCGGACCTGCCCTTGAAGCCCTTCGCGGTCTTGAGGTCGCCCCCGAGCCCGTAGGTCCACGAGTGATACGGGCAGACGATCGACGGACGCTGCGCCGATGCGCCGCACGGCAAGAGCTCGTGCCCGCGGTGCCGGCACGTGTTCGCGAAGGCGTGCAGCTCCCCGTCCTCGTCGCGGCTCAGCAGCACGCTGCCCGGACCGACCGGGACGGCTCGCTGATCACCAGGACTGGCCAGCTCAGCGGCAAAGCCGACGCACGTCCAGCCGCCGTCAAGAAAATGTCTCTGCTCCCACGCGAAGACCGCGGGATCAACGTAGGCCGCCCTCGGCAGCATGCGGCTCTGCCCGAACGGCCGGAGCGAGTCGGCTACGCCGGCCTGGTCGAGCGGAGCGAGCGGAAACCCTGACTGACTGACCATACAGTCAATCCTAGATGGTGCATTCGAGGGTGTCCAGCCCGCGCAGGAAGCTCCTGCAGATGGCACGCAGTGACGCGGACAGCCGGAGCAGTGCGCGTCGGCGCCGGCGGAGAGGTCGGCAGGCCAAAAATCATTTAATTTTATGACTAGTTAGAGTAATTTAGGACGCCGCGCCGATTTCGCACGGCCTCCCCGTTCCCCGATGTGGAACTGCGGCGCGTTCGTGACCGAACGCTGCTACGGAGCCCATCACATGAGCGAGACAGACGACCTGGACGGTACTTACCGGCCAGCCCCGTCACCCAGCGATCCCGTCCCAGATCCGCGATTCGGGCCTGCTGGTCAGCCCTGGTCCGACCCGTCTGCTCAGGCTGGACCGTATGGTCAGCCCGGCGCGTACGGCCAGCTCAGCGCGTACGGCCAGCCCGGCGCGTACGGTCAGGCCGGGTACTGGCCGGCCGTAGCCTACGCACCGCCCGTTCCGCCCGGTTACGGTCCGTCAAGCGGCGGCAACCTCGCCGATGACCCGGCGCCGATCTTGGTGAAGTTTGCGCCTCCGACGCAGCAGCGCAGGGTAACTGTGCTGTTCCGCAGCATCATCACGATCCCGCACCTGGTCGCGCTGAGTGCACTGAGCGTCGCCCTCTGGGTCGTGTCCTTCATCGGCTGGTTCGTGGCGCTGTTCACGGGCGAATTGCCCCCCTGGGCACACACGTTCATCACCGGGGTGGTGCGGTGGCAGGCACGCGTGTACGCCTACTTGTTCTTGCTCACGGACGCGTACCCCCCGTTCTCGCTCGACGACGACGCCTACCCGGTGCGCCTGGTGACGAGACAGACGAGCCTGAACCGGGTCACGGTCCTGTTCCGGATCCTCGTGGCGATCCCCGCGGCGATCCTGACTGGGCTCGCCGCCTCTGGCCTCGCTGCCTTGTCGATCGTTGCCTGGCTCATCACGCTCGTGAC
>DATHPF010000393.1:0-34950 GCA_035484155.1 Streptosporangiaceae bacterium | reverse complement strand
GACATTCGTATCGAGGATCAGGCGCCGGCCCACGGATCCTCCCCCTCGGTGGATATCAAAGCGAGCGCGGCTGCGATGTCCGCGGCGAACCGATCATCGGGCGGAGGAACACGCTCGAGCGCGGCCCGCAGGTCTGCCCCTGTCCGGCGCCGCGCAGGCATGACCTCGGCCACCGCATGGTGCCCACGGGTGATCGTGACGGTCTCACCCCGCTCGATTGCATCGAGGAGCTCAGAGAAGTTCCGCGAGGCCTCGGTAGCGGTCATCGTTCGCATGCCCCTCATCATATCTGATAATCAGATTGAGTTGCACCGTCGTCGTCTGGCCCGACCGGCGAGGCACCGGAATCGATCATGCGCTGCTGGGCTGCCTGATGGCGAGCCTGCGGCCGATCCCGGTCGTGACGCTGTTCTGCTCGCCGGATCTTGTTCCGTTCTACGAGCTCACTCATTTCGCCGCACCAGGCAGATGGTGATCCATCGAGGTTGACCCAAGTGAATTGCCGGTTCCGGCGCTTGGCTTTTGGCACTTAGTGGGGGCCGAAGATTCTGCCGATATGCACGAGTTGCTCGCTGGCGGCGGCCTTGACATGCTTCGCGGATGTCTTCCCTGCCGACGACCGCCGAGGACGTCATCGATCAGCCAGCGCGGGTTCAGTTCGAGGTGTTCCTGGACGAGCACCGTGCCGCTCTCAACAGCTGCCTGGACGGGCTGAGCGAGGAGCAGGCGCGCCGATCACTGGTGCCGTCCAGGACCACGCTGCTGGGTCTGGTGAAGCACGCGACCTTCGTCGAGAAGGTCTGGTTTGACGAAGCCATTACAGGCCGGTCACGCGCCGAGATCGGCATTCCCGCCACGCCAGATGAGTCGTTCATCCTGGATGACGGCGACACCATCGCCGCCGTGCAGCGAGCACACCGCGACGCATGCGACGCAGCACGCCGCGCGACCGCATCCCTGGGACTGGACGACGTGGTCCACGGCAACCGGCGCGGCCCGCTCCCGCTGCGCTGGGTCTACCTCCACACCCTGCGCGAGCTCGCTCAGCACTGCGGGCACGCAGACATCCTGCGCGAGCAAGTCACTAACGAGTAGCGGTCAGAAACCAGCGTGTCCCAGGGCTGTTCCGGCCAGCTCGCAAGGCCAGCACGGCGGGTCGTTGTCGGCTGGCGGCGAAGCCGTCCGCGACTACTTCCGCGTGCGGACCAGGCCGTTCCGCCAGTAGAACGGCAACGCCTGGCACGGTTAGCCTGGCTTCAGCGGTCGGCTGAGCTGGAGGCATGCATGGCAGAGGCGGGCTTTACTTCACGGAACGTCGAGATCGGCGGGCTGAAGTTCCATTACACAGATTGGGGCGGCGGCGGCCCTCCCCTGGTCATGCTGCACGGGCTGAGCGGCCACGCCCGGACTTGGGACCACACGGCTGCCGCGCTCAGCGAGCGGTACCGCGTCCTAGCACTCGACCAGCGCGGGCACGGCGACAGCGACTGGGCACCGCAGTACGGACTCGCGCCGATGGCGCAGGATGTTCTCGGCTTCCTCGACGCCCTGGAACTGGCCGAAGTGACACTGATGGGTCTATCCATGGGCGGGCTGGTCTCGTTCGTATTCGCGGCCGCTCACCCCGATCGCGTGACGCGCATGGTCATCATGGATATCGGACCGGAGATAGCCCCAGTCGGCGCGAGGAATGTCGCTAGCAGCATGGCCGCGAACGATGTCTTCGAGTCCGAGGACGAGGCGTTCGCCCGGGCGCGCGCTGCCAATCCGAGGCCGACGGACGCCACACTGCGCCATAGGGTGTCGCACAACCTGCGCCCGTTGCCTGACGGCACGCTGACCTTCAAATACGACAAGGCGCTCCGCAGCCCGGGTGCGCTCTTCGATCACACGCAGGATGAGCTCTGGGCGGCGTGGCGGGCCGTAAGCTGCCCCGTGCTGCTGGTGCGTGGCGACGACAGCGACGTTCTGGCGACTGAGACCGCGCAGCGCATGCTGGCGGAAAACCCTGGCGCCAGCTTCGCCAGCATTCCGGACTGTGGCCACAGCATCACGCTGGACAGCCCGCAAGGCCTGCTCGAAGTGGTCAGTCCCTGGCTGGCAGCGGCCGGGGCCGGGCGGGCAGCCTCAGCCTGATGCTGCGGGCAGCCGACACTCCGCGAGTCGATGGGATGCTGTGCGGACTTGGCAGCGAATCAGGGCTTGCGCACGCGGGCAGTCGGGCGCGTGAGCCAGGCGCCAAGTAGCACTCCGCAGGCGAAGACCGCGCCGGGAATCAGCAGTCTCATGATCCGCGCCTTGGTGAAAGCAGCGCCGGCAATGAACGCACCGAGCGCCAGGTCACCGAGAACAACCAGGAAGATGATGCCGAACCCGATCATCACGGTACCGGCAAGGTACTCGACGGTGGCGCGGGCTTCCGCGGTCATGCCGTCGGCCACGGCGACATCATCGTGGGCGTCGCACGACCGAGTAACAGGGGCAGGCGCCACGGCCCTGACTCTAATGCGGAACGACCCAGCAGACTGGTCATTCGGCCACGCGTCGATCACCCGGGCACTTTCACCCGGCCTGGCTGTCACCCGGTGAGGCGCTTGCGAAAGAACACCCGCCGGAATCCGTCTTGCTCGGCCCGGTGGGTCTCGACGTACCCATGGCGCGGATAGTAAGCGAGGTTCTCAGTCATCGCTTCATTGGTGTAAAGGCGCATCTCACTGAGATGAAGGCTGCGCGCCTGCTCCTCAGCCAAGGTCAGCAACCGGGTCCCTATGCCGCGTCCCTGGGCCGCTGGCAGCACGGCCACATTCTCGAGCAGCAGGTAACCGGGCTGGGCGACAAGGATGACGAAGCCGACAAGCTCACCACGCCCGACTGCCACCCAGGCCCAGCCGTTGCGGACAGCTTGCGCATAGTCGGCGGTCATCGGGGCCGGGAGCTGGTCCATCCTGGCCACGTAGGGTTCGTAGGCCACCGCCGCGATCATCTGGAGCCCAGCTATGTCGGCGCCGTCGGCGACCCGGAGGGTGATCACCTGCCAACGGTAGGCCAGGTCCGGGGAATCGCATCCTCAATCCTGGGCCGTCCGATCTTCGCCGTCAGCCACGTGCATAACCTTGCCTGGTCGCAATCGGAGGTAGCGGCCACGTAGCGGGTCGAAGGCGACGAGCGGGCAGACCGGGGGCGGAGGTTTTTCGGCATGATCCTTGTGCGTGTCGTCGTTGGCGTGCTTGCCGTCGCCGGCGTCGTCGCCGTCCTCAGTTCGGCGGTACGGACCGTCGTGGTCCCGCGTGCCGTGCCCGCACGTCTGGCGCGAATCGCTTTCCTCAGCGCCCGCAATCTACTACTCCTGCGGCTGGCCGGCCGTTCGGACTATAAAACCCGAGATCGCGTATTCGCACTGCAATCGCCGCTGACCTTGTTCATTCAATTGGTCACGTGGGGCGCGCTCACCTACGTGTCATTCGCGGCTTTGTTCTGGTCGCTCACCGCCACAAGAATTAACGGCACGAGCGTGGCCCACGCACTCGATCTCTCCGGCTCGTCGATGCTGACGCTCGGCTTTGACGCGCCCAAGGGCCTCGTGCGACAGCTCGCCGCATTCGCAGCGGCAGCTGTCGGCCTGACCCTACTTGCGCTGGTCATTGCGTATCTGCCCACGCTATATGGCGCATTCTCGCGGCGCGAGGGCCTGGTGACCAAGCTCTCCGTGCGGGCAGGCAGCCCACCATCAGGGCCCGCCCTGCTGTCTCGCACCTGGCAGCTGGAGCGCTTCGATCACCTCGAGGAGGTGTGGGATCCCTGGGAGGACTGGTTCATCGACGTCGGCGAAACACACACCACGTTCCCGCAGCTGGGCTTCTTTCGGTCGCCTCATTCTCGTAACCACTGGGTGCTGGCCGCTGAGTCCGTGCTCGACGGCGCTTCCCTCTTCCTGACGGCCTGCGACGCGCCGCGTGACTCCCGGAGCGAACTGTGCCTCAAGGCCGGGATCCATTGCCTGATCTCCCTAGCCGACTTCCTGGGCATCCCGCATCACCCGCCGGAACCGGACGCAGAAATAGCGCTGCCACGGGAGAAATTCGACGCAGCCTTCCTCGAACTCCGTGCCCTAGGTGTCCCAATGCGACAGGATCCCGAAAAAGCCTGGTCGGATTTCCGCGTCACGCGCGCACGTTACGAGCCGCTCCTTGCTGTCATCGGGCGGATGACTGATGCTCCCCGGAGTGAATGGAGCTCATGGTCGGAAACCGCTCCGCGCCACAGTCCGCCCCTATGGCGGATGACGACTCCGCGGTTTCGCAGAGGCACTGGCCGGGGTACCTGAAGTGCTAGCAAGACGATGGTTACCCAGCCGGTGCGGGCGTTCTGGCGTCAGCGCCCCAGGCCAGCGGAGGCTGCGCATGGGCAAGATCACCACGACTGATGGCACGGAGATCTTCTACAAGGACTGGGGCTCCGGGCAGCCGCTGGTGTTCAGCCACGGATGGCCGCTGTCGGGAGACGACTGGGACACCCAGATGCTGTTTTTCCTGCAGCACGGGTATCGCGTCGTTGCCCATGACCGGCGCGGGCACGGCCGCTCCACCCAGACCAGCGGTGGTCACGACATGGATCACTACGCTGACGACCTGGCCGCGCTGACTGCGCACCTCGATCTTCAGGACGCGGTGCACATCGGCCACTCGACCGGAGGCGGCGAGGTCGTGCGCTACATCGCCCGGCACGGCGAGAGCCGCGTCTCGAAAGCGGTCCTGATCAGTTCGGTGCCGCCTCTAATGGTGCAGACCGACGCGAACCCCGGCGGCCTGCCCAAGAGCGTGTTCGACGGCCTGCAGGCTTCGGTGGCGACTGGCCGGGCTGAGTTCTACCGAGCTTTCGCGTCGGGACCTTTCTACGGCTACAACCGGCCCGGCGCTACGCCGTCTGAGGCGATCATCGATAACTGGTGGCGCCAGGGCATGATGGGCGGGGCGAAGGCGCACTACGACGGCATCGTCGCCTTCTCCCAGACCGACTTCACCGAGGACCTCAAGAAGATCTCGGTGCCTGTCCTGGTGCAGCACGGCGACGACGACCAGGTCGTTCCCTACGCCGACTCCGGGCCGCTATCGGCGAAGCTCGTGCAGAACGGCACGCTCAAGACTTACCACGGCTTCCCGCACGGCATGCCGACCACCGAGGCCGCCACGATCAACGCTGACCTTCTCGCATTCCTGCAAGCCTGATCGGCCCGGCAGCCCAGGCAGCCTCCAGGCAACGCCCGGAGGCTGGCCGCAAGCGTCAGTCGAACACCTTGTCCATATCGCGCACCCGTTCGGGATGCCGCCTGAGCAGGTAGACCAGGTAGATCACGCCGATGAGGAACCATATGCCGATGACTAGCCCGGTCTCGCTGATCGGGTACGGCAGCGGCGAGACGAACTTGAGCACTGACGATCCGACGCCGATCGCCGCTGCCAGCACCGGGATGAGGATCAAGGTGCCGATGACCGGGAGAACGAGGTGCAGGAGCAGGTTGAACTCGCTCCTGGCTTTGCGCAGGTAATAGCCGATGGTGGAGATGTTGATGACGATGTAAATGCAGAGCATCACGGCAGTCAGGATCGTCGCGAGCAGCTCGAACGCGATCACCGGACCGTATCCGAGCGCCAGCGGGAAGGCGATCGCTACTGTCGCCAGCGTCTGCACGACGATGCCGAGCACCGGAGACTCGTATTTGGGACTGGTCCGCTCGAAGGCTGCTGGCAGCAGCCTGATCCGCCCCATCGCGTACCAGGTGCGAGTCGCGGCTATCTGAGCCGAGTTGCCATTGGCGAAGAACGAGTTGACGACGGCGAGGAAGACGACCACCCAGCCGAGTCCCCAGAGCTGCCGGGCAAACAGGATCCAGGGGCTGCCGCCGCCAAGCGAGCCGAGACCAGCCATGTGCGCAGGCCCGACGAACACATCGGCCGCGTACGTCGTGAACAGATAAAAGACGCCCACCAGCACGCAGGATCCGATGACGGCCCTCGGTACAGTTCGCCGCGGCTCGCGCGCTTCCTCAGCGAGGGGCGCGGCAGCCTCGAAGCCAACGAAAGCAAGCATGACGAAGACGGCCCCGGCCACGAGCCCTGACTCTCCGTGGAAGCCCTTGACGGTCGCGAACTTGAGCGTGAAGACACTCAGGGTCTGCGCGCTCGAACCGGCCTTCACGATCATCCAGACGGACAGCGCGACGAAGACGACTATCTCGAAGGCACCGAGTATCACGCCGAACCGGGTACCGAGCTTGACGCCCCGGTAGCCAAGCAGCGCCGTCAAGGCCGCTGCTACCAGCATGAACGTGATCCACATCGCCTTGAAGCTCCAGCCGAACTCCGTGTGCAAGATGGTGCCGACGAAGTAGCCGATCAGCAGATTCACGATCGGCCCGACGAGCCCGGTGATCATGGCATAGCCCCAGCCGACCAGGTAGCCGACGGCCGGATGCAAGCCCTGCGCCGGGTAGGTGTAGATACTTCCGGCAGACGGCAGGTGCTTGGCAAGCTGCCCGATCGAGCTGGCGACGATCACGGCGGCGATCAGGGTGAGCACGATCGAAAGCGGAGCCGCGCCCCCGGCGAATCCGGCCGCGACCGCCAGGGAAGTGGCGACCGCCGCACCCGGCGCCATGAACGTCACTGACTGGAACAGCACGCCGGGCAGACCGACTGAGTGCCGCGCCAGGCCAGTCCCGCTGGTCTTCGTGTCCGGCCGCGTTTCAGATGCAGTCATCAGGACCCAACTCTCGACGGAGTCTGGCAGGCACTACCTCAGAAATCATCCTTCCGGGCCACGAATATTGTCAATCAAGTCGACTGGATAAACCGATATCTCCGGCCTGCTCAACAATGCGCACGTCCGCTGCCCGGACCTGCCGTCATCACGACCTCAGAGCCAGGTCCGTAGACTGGGCCGGAAGATGAGCGAGAACACGCCCTGGATCTTCGTCGACTGCGAGGCGCGGGGTACCAGCCCGGTGCACGGGGTCCTGACCGAGTTCGGCGCCGTCCATTACGACACGCGTGACACCTTTCACGGACGGCTGTTCGAGGCGACCCCGGACCCGGCCAACCCAGCAATCAGCATCGTCGGCGAGCGCGTCGCGTCGGACGACGAAGTCGCCGAGAGCTTTGCGGCCTGGCTCATGGAACATCTGGGCAGCAGGCGGCCGGTCTTCGTGAGCGACAACCCGGCCTACGACTGGCAGTGGATCGCGGGCATGTTCGATCGAGCCGGTATGGACAATCCGTTCGGGCACTCTGGCCGCCGCATCAGCGACTTCTGGGCTGGCCTCAACCGGAACTGGAGCGACACCCAGGGCTGGAAGCGGTTCAGGAAGACGGTCCACGACCACAATCCCGTCAATGACGCGATGGGGAATGTGGAAGCGTTCGATGAAATCCTGCGCATTGCCAACGGCGACGCCATGGCTCCTGACACGGCCGACTAGGCCGGCGACCGTCAGGTGCTGGAGTTCTGGCGGAGCCTGCTCGGCCAGAATGTCATCGAGCTCGCGGACCTGGACGCCGTGTGTGAGGTCATCGCACTGACCATCGGCCTCGGCGAGTCGGCGATCGACCTCGACGAAGGGCTGGACGACCTGCGTGAAGCCGGCTCCACCGCCGGACCGTCGGTCTCCAGGGCACTGGCGACCATAGGCGCCAGCCGGGCTGGCGTCACCGTCACCGAACCGCCTGCAGACCTGAACCGTCCAAGCGGGAACGTCCGGCTATGACGCACATCATCCTTACCGACCTCGGCTATGGCTGCTCATCACGTGGTCGACCACCACGTTCGCCAATGCCGAGGCACTCCTTGCCGAGGCCGGCCAGACCGGCACCAGGCTCGGCGTCACCCGCTGCTACATGACCCGGCACGGCCCAGGCCCGTTCGTCACCGAAGACCCGACCCTGGAACTGGCCGACACGCACAACCAGAACAACCCGTGGCAGGGCCCGTTCCGCGTCGGCCACCTCGACGGGGTAGCGCTAAGTTACGCCATCGAAGCGGCCGGCGGCGTGCACGCCATCGCACTGAATCACCTGGATGTAGCCGCCCGCCGGCCGGACCTGAAAATCTGCCGCGCCTACCAGATCGAAGACCGCGTGCTGACGCGCCTGACGCCAGGCCCTCCGCATGACCTCGAATACCAGGAGCGGCTCACGGCTATGCTCCTGCGCGCCCGGCCTGTCTACGACGATCCCGACGACGACTGGCCAGCTGTCGTCGAACACGAAATCGGCGCCCCGGTAACGCTGCGCTCCTACGGTCCGACAGCTCTCGACAAGCAGATGAACCGAGCATGGGCGAGCACCCGAACGACGTCGTAGGCGCCGTTTCGGCCGCCGCATTTGGCCTGGTCCCCGGTTGGCGGGATCACGCTTGGCGTGGTTATCTCGTGACGGTGATAGGAGAGTAATGGGCAGCGGCGAGATGGCAGGGGTTGTTTTCCCCGTGTCGGCTGGCGGGCGCAGGAGTACGTCAGCGGTGGGCAGGACGGTGGTGGCTGATGCGCTGCGCCAGGTCGACCCGGTCGGGGCGCTGGATGCGGAGCGGGAGACGAACTGGCGCACGGGCTACCTGCTGCACTTTCGCCGGCTTGTCGAAGCGGGGCTGACGTCGAACGACGCGGCGGTTTCAGTTGCACGCTGCGGGCTGGAGTCGCTGCACCGGCAAATGCGCGTCGCCGGAGATGGCAGCAAGGAGACCGGGCTCGACACCCTGCTGTCGGAACCCGCGCAGGGTTTGCCTGACACGGTCACGGTGCCGGGCTCCGGGGCGGCCGAGACCGAGTTGTCGTTGCCGTACCGGGGCGAGCGGTTGCGCGGCGACGCTCTGCTGCACAGGCTTGACGCATGGACGGCCGATGGCGTGATAGAGCCGTCTTGCGCCGACGCGGTTCGCACAGTTGCCGCGAATCCGCAGTGGCTCGGCCTGCCCGGCCGCACGGTTGCCGTGCTCGGGGCGGGCGCAGAGGTGGGTCCTCTTGACGCGCTGCTGAGCTGGGGCGCGCGGGTAATCGCCATTGATCTACCCCGTCCGGCTCTCTGGGAGCGCGTGCTGGACACAGCGCGACGCAGCGGCGGCACGCTTCTGGTTCCCGTCAGCGGCGACCATGCGGGTGGACCGCAGAGTTGGGAACGCGACGAGGAAATCGCGCGCCGCGCGGGTCTGGACCTGATCACCGACGTCCCTGCGGTCGCTGGGTGGCTCGCCACCGTGGATGGCCCCCTGGTGCTGGGCAACTACGTCTACGCCGACGGCGCGGCCAACGTGTGCCTGGCCGCGGCCGTCGACGCGCTCACCGTTCGGCTGCAGGCTGACCGCGGTGATGTCGCGCTCGCGTTCCTCGCCACTCCGACCGACGTGTTCGCCGTCCCGGCCGAGGCTGTCGCGCAGTCAGTCCGCGCCTACGCGAACCGCCCCCGCGCGGCCAAGCTCGCTGGCTGGCCGCTTCGGATGCTGTCTGGCGGACGGCTGCTTCGTCGCGCCTATATGCCCGGCACGGACCCGGGCATCATCGACAGCCTGGTGGCCCAGCAGGGCCCCAACTATGCGCTGGCCAAGAGGCTGCACCGGTGGCGCGCAACGGTCGCCCGTGACAGCGGAACGACGGTATCGATGAACGTCGCCCCGCCGTCGCGAACCCGGTCGGTCGTGAAGAACCGGGCGCTGGCGGCTGCCTATGCCGGCGCGCACCGGTTCGGCGTCGAGGTCTTCGAGCCTGCCACCTGCAAGGTCCTCATGGCGGCCCTCCTCGTCCATGACCTGCACACCGACGGCGGCCCGGCGCACGCATATCCCTGGCAAGACGAAGCGCAAGCGGCCGCGCACGGCGGGCTGTGGCGCATGGCATACGCGCCGCGCAGCGCGCTCGGCCTCGCGGCAGCGCTCGGCTACGCGGCATCCTGAGTTGACCCCGGACTCTCTGGACAAAACCGCCCATAGGTTGTTTCCGTTTACTCCTGGCATCCGGCAGACTTAGAAGCCATCGACGGTCTGGAGGTAGTCCTGATGACGCCACCCGGGCTCGCGGGGCAGCGATGAGCGGCGCGCCGTCGGGCACCGTGACGCTGTTGTTCACTGACGTGGAAGGCTCCACGCGGCTGTGGGACGCCGAGCGCGACGCGATGGCGGCGGCGCTGCGGCGCCACGATGAGATCCTGCGGGACGCGATCGAGCAGGCCGGCGGCTACGTTTTCAAGACTGTCGGCGATTCTTTCTGTGCGGCGTTCTCCGCTGCCCGGGCCGGGCTCGACGCGGCGCTGGCAGCGCAGCGGAACCTGGCCGCGCAGTCGTGGCCGACCAGCCAGCCAATCGTGGTGCGGATGGGCCTGCACGCCGGGGTCTGCGAGGAACGCGACGGCGATTACTTCGGGCCAGCGGTGAACCGGGCCGCGCGGCTGCTGACGGTCGCGCGCGGCGGCCAGGTGCTGGTGTCCGGGGTGGCCGCCGAACTCCTGTCTGATGAGCTGCCCGACGGTGTGGACCTGCGGGAGCTTGGAACGCACCAGCTGAAGGACCTCAGTCGGCCGGAGCGGATCTACCAGGTCGAAGCGGCGTTCCTGGCCGCGCGGCTGGCCGCGCCCGTCGTGACGCAGCCCAGTCAGCCGACCGGCTTGCGGGCCTCGCATGAAGACAGGGACCGGGTAGTCGAGGTACTCAGGACGGCCGCGGGCGACGGTCGCCTCACCGCTGACGATCTCGACCAGCGGCTGGAGGCCGCGCTCACCGCTGGCACGCTCGCTGACCTCGAGCCGCTGCTCGCCGATCTGACCACCGCGACCGTGGCAGACGTACCGGACCTGGCGCGCATTAAGTGCGCCTCAGGCTCCGCCAAGCGGGGAAAGTCCTGGGTGGTACCTCGGCGCCTGGAAATCGAGGTCAGCAGCGGTTCGGTCCAGCTCGACTTCAGGCAGGCAGTGATCGCCGCGCCAGAGCTGCGGATCCACGTCCAGGTCGCCAGCGGCAGCCTGAAGCTCATCACCCGGCCCGGCATCGTGGTCGACGCCGACGACGTGACAGTGAGCAGCGGCAGCGTCAAGGTGGTCCCGTCGGCCGGGCCGGACGCCAAGGTCGAACTGCGGGTGAAGATCTCCGGCCGGGTAGGCAGCGGCTCGGTCTCCGCCCGGCCCGCGCGCCGGGGACGGTGGGCGGCGCTATGCCGGAGGGTCCTGGGTCTGCTGACGGGCAACAGTCGGCCGGAACTGCCCGCCGGGCCGCCATAACGGAGCCGCCTGCTAGCGGCACCTGGCCAGGCCGGGCGCCGCGAAAGGGATATCCGGCAATCACACAGCCGCAGCCAGGGAGGCTAGCGATGCGCCGACTAAGAGCCGCGAGAGTTGCTAGGGCGACCGAGATAGACAAGCCTGATGAGCAGTGGCGGCAGGAACTGAGTCGCCAGCAATACGACGTGCTGCGCCGGGGCGGCACCGAGGCCGCCTTCACTGGCGACTATGTCCATGCGAAACAGGACGGCAGCTACTGCTGCGCGGGCTGCGGGAATGAGCTATTCCGCTCGGATACGAAGTTCGAATCCGGGACAGGCTGGCCGAGCTTCTACGCGCCCGCCGTCGGCGAGGCCGTTGAGCTACGCGCGGACTACGGTTTCCTCATGCGCCGAACCGAGGTGATCTGCCGCCGCTGCGGCGGCCACCTAGGCCATGTCTTCAGCGATGGGCCCGCTCCGACCGGCAAGCGCTACTGCATCAACTCCTGCGCGCTGACCTTCGAGGCCGCGCCCGCTCCCGGTGGTCGGAGCAACGGACTGCCCGACCACTGACACACCGGCCTGCCGTCCAGCCCTCACGTCCAGGCGGTCACCGGCGCGTCAGGCCTTGGGACTGCGTCCACCCGATCCCGCGCAACCCGGCCACTGCGAGTCGGTGACGGCGGCTACTCCGCGTACGGCCGCAGCTCGAACGTGCCGATCAGGGCCGTCGGGTGCCTGGACGCCACCTCAATGGCCTGGTCCAGGTCCGTGCACTCCAGCACGGCAAATCCGGCGATCTGCTCCTTGGTCTCAGCGAACGGTCCGTCGCTGACCAGTACGTCGCCGTCGCGCACCTTGACGGTGGTGGCAGAACTCGTCGGCCGCAGGAAGCCGCCGCCGATAAGGACGCCGCGGTCCTTCATCTCCGCGTCCCAGGCCTCAACGGCCCGAATCTCCTCGGCGACTTCCGGGTCCGTGCCATCGGCATCCCACCAGTCGACGGCGGACTCATCGACACAGTGAAACATCAGGTATTTCATTCGCTACTCCCCTTGTCTGGCCGTGCCAGCTGTCATCACTAGCACGACGCAGTCGCGGCGCCGAGATGGACAAGCGGGCGGCGGAATCTGACAACAGCCCCCGGCTGCCTTGCTTTACAGGTATCCGGCAGACCAGCAAGACAGTGCCCCTGGCGGGAATCGAACCCGCTCGCACCGCTTTAGAGGCGGCTGCCCTGCCGTCGGACTCCAGGGGCGCTGAAACAATGGTGGCAGGTCCTGGCGACAGCCTCGGCCGTCACCAGGACCCCGCAGGTCACCCGGCGTCGATCGCAATGCGGTCACGTAGCTGAATGTCAGTGACCGCTTCACGAGCTGCGCGATACTCTTCGGCGGTCAGGGACCGGCCGAGCTCGGCCAGCGTTCGCAGCACGAAACGCTGGCTCGTGACGCGGCGGTTGAGCCGGTCCAGCTCAGCAGCCTGACGCCATACCTTGCGCTGCAGCCAGCGCGTGGCATGGGGCAGGTCCCCGGCGAGCTGCGCGCGCAGCGCATCCCGCTCGGCCATCAGCTCCACGAGCTCGGCCCGTATATCGGCAGTAGCAGTAGTCATGTTCTCACCTCCCCCCTGCTAGCGGAGGTGAGCGACCCGGCGAGAGCCAGCGGTAGGCCGGTGACGAGCCGGCGTCCGGCCGACTCGATCGCGACCGCCGTCAGGGCGTCGCCCAGATCAGGTTCCTGGAAGCTCGCGACCCGAAGTCCTGCCGCGACCGCGTCGTCGCGCAGCCAGGTCAGGCTGAGCTCATCGCCTGTTGCGAGTAGGACGATTACGGGAGCGACAGCCGCGAGCTGAGGAAAGGTGAGAGCGAACTCAACAGCCGCGTGAACGGCCTGACATGCCTGGGCACCCGGCGGGAGGTCAGCGCGAGTGACGACATACAGTCGACCGGATGCAGAACCCTAACGATGCGACATGTCTCGATCGTAGCCGATAGGCAGCCACAGACGCCAGCACAATTGCGCGGACCGGGTGGCGACGCTGACCCTTAGCCGTGGGCGACTCGCGTTCCTGCGTCGGCAAGAATGTGGACGACCAGGAGGCGATCCATGACTGAATACCCCCATTTGCTGCACACCGCCATCGATACCACCGACGCCAGGGCGCTGGCCGAGTTCTACCGGCAGCTCCTCGGATTGCACTACCGGCAGGGCGATGAACCTCCGGCAGATAGCGCTGCCGACGATGCGGACTGGCTCGTCCTGGTGGGCCCGAACGGTGACCGCAAGCTGGCGTTCCAGCAGGTCGAGCGGCTGGAGCACACAACGTGGCCGAGGCACGACGTTCCTATGCAGATGCACCTCGACTTCACGGTCTCGAGTCTCACCGAGTTGCAGCGCCAGCGTGAGCGGGCTGAGGCGCTGGGAGCGCGGCTACTGCTCGACCGAACGGCGGACGCTAGCGAGCCCCTGTTTGTCCTTGCCGACCCCGCAGGCCATCCGTTCTGCATCCTCGTTGCCTGACACGTTGCTGGGCTAGGTTCTGTCCATGGCTATCGCGCAATTCAAGGACCTGTGCCTGGACGCGGAGAACCCGGCCGGGCTCGGCGCGTTCTGGGCGGCGGTACTGGGCCGCACCTGGGAAGCCCAGGACAACGGCGACGGGCAGCTGACCGGGCCGACGCCGCAGCACACAATCTGGGTCAACCGGGTGCCCGAGACCAAGACCCCCAAGCACCGAGTGCACCTGGATATTTACGCAGCGGACCTGGCAGGCCTGGAGGCGCTGGGCGCGATGGTTGTCGAGCCTCAGCACGGCACGCGCACCTGGACGGTGATGGCCGACCCGGAGGGCGGCGAGTTCTGCGCGTTCCTGCGCGACGAGGTGCCCGCAGAGCGCCTGCACGGCCTCGTGATTGACAGTGCCGACCCGGCCGCACAGGCCCGGTGGTGGGCCGGGGTGTACGGAGCAGCCGTGACCGAGAACGACGGCTGGTTCACCTTGGAGGACGTACCCGGCATGCCCATCCTCACCATGGATTTTGTTCCGGTGCCCGAGCCCAAGACCGTGAAGAACCGGATCCACTGGGATGTCGTCGTGCCCACCGTGGCGCCGCTGGTCGAGGCGGGCGCCAGGCTCCTGCGCGACCCTGGCGGCGACATCGGCTGGCACGTGATGGCCGACCCGGAGGGGAACGAGTTCTGCGCGTTCGCCGACCACCCAGGCGATTGAGCTCTGGTGGGCGTTCCGCTCGAGCCGAAGTCAACGCTGGCTGGCGACGATCCGGTGGATGCCGTGGTCGAGATCTACCGGGCATTTGCGCGGCGCGAGGCGCACGGCCGGTCGGCGGCGTACGAGTCGCTGGCTGAGTCGGTCGCGGGCAATGCGGCTATCGTCCAATTCGTTGCGTCATTGCCGCCTGATAAGTGGCAGCCGAATCTGCTGTTCGCGGCAGCGCGCTACCTGCTTGGCGTCCCGGCCGGCATCGGGCAGCTACATGAACTGGTCAGCCAGTCACGGGCAGAACTGACAGACGTGATGCTGACCCGGCGCACGCAGACCAATGAGCCCGCACGCTGCGCCATGCTGCTGCCAGCCCTGGCCCAGCTGCCGGAGCCGCTCGCGCTGATCGAGGCTGGTGCCAGCGCCGGGCTGACGCTGCTCTTTGACCGCTACTCCTACGATTACGCCGGGCACCAGCTCGCCGGCAGCGACCCGCACGGTCCCACCTTTCGCTGCGAAACCCGCGGGCCAGTCCCGCTGCCATCGCGGATCCCGACGATCGCGTGGCGCGCCGGGCTTGACCTCAACCCGCTCGACGTCACTAACGACGACGACGTCCGCTGGCTGTCCTGCCTGGTCTGGCCAGGCGAGAGCGACCGCGAGCAGCGGCTCGCGGCCGCGATAGCCTCAGCTCGCCGCGACCCGCCCGCCGTCTACCGCGGTGACCTGCTCACGGACTTGCCCGCGCTAGCGGCCCACGCACCCGCAGGCGCAACCCTCGTCATCTATCACTGCTCTGTCCTGTACCAAGTAGCGCCGGCTGCGCGGGCACAGTTCGCCAGCACCGTGCGCGATCTAGCCGATGTCTGGCTCTCCAACGAAGCACCCGGCATCCTGGCCGGAACAGCCGGGCCGGCCGTTGACGACCAGATGTGCGTACTCGCCCGTAATGGCGACGCCATCGCGTTCGCCGACAGCCACGGCGCACGTCTGCAATGGCTGCCGTGAGCCGGTCACCTACTTCATGGCGTCCAGGAGCCCCCGGCAAGCCTGCTCGCAGCGCTTGCACGCCTCGGCGCAGACGCGACAGTGCTGGTGCATCGCGGCGTGCCGCTCGCATTCGTCGCCGCAGCTCTTGCACGCGGCTGCGCAAGCCTCCAGCAGAGGCCTGATAACGCTGGCACCGTGGGCACTCTGGCGGCTGGTGACCGCCATGGCGGCGGTGCAGATATCGGCGCAGTCGAGGCACAGCCGAATGCACAGAACCATGTCGCTCAGGTTCTGTTCGTTCAAGTCATCATCGACGTCGGCGTGGCAGGCCTGGGCGCAGTCGCTCAGCGCGTCGATGGTGGCGGCCAGAACGCTGGCGTCGAGACTCGCGGTACGCGGGTTGCTGTCCAGCAGTTGCCGGGCGTAGCTCATGGCCCCTCCTTGTTAAAGTCGATCCAGCGACAGCACGTCGGTACCCGTTTTCCCTGCGTTGCTTACATCGTCGGCATCGCGGCGTGCAGGCCCGGAAGCAGCCATGGGAACCAGATGGCTAGGACGCCGACCGTTACCAGCACCGCGCCGACGGCCTGGCCGAACGGCTTGCCGTAGCGCCAGAGCTTCTCGGCGAAGATGACCGCGGCTAGCGCCGCCATGACCGCCACGTTCATCACGCCCACCGCGATGAGCACGATCATCAGGCCCCAGCAGCAGCCGGCGCAGGTCGCTCCATGATGCAGCCCGACGCGGACATCGCGGCTGCGGCCCCTGAAGCCGACGTAATACATCAGCGCGCCGATCGGCGAACGGCAACGGCGCAGGCACCAGTCCTTCCAGGGAGTGAGCTGGTAGATGCCCGCCGTAATGAAGATCCCGACGCCCAGCCACTTCGCCGCCACCGGTGACGCCGTGAGCAGCCGCCCGCTGCCGGTCAGAGCCGCGAAGGCCACCGCCCCGAACGCAGCCCAGACCAGCAAGTAGCCACTGAGAAACAGGCTCATCCGCACGGCGCGCCCGATGCCGGCCGAGGCCCCGCTGATCAGGCGGGTCCACAAGGCCGCGACCGGCGCGACTGATGGCAGCATCATCGCGGCCATCATCACCACCCACAGCCCAAGGAAAGGCAGCAGTGACAGACCCATCGTCCCTGGCCCGTTGCCCATGGCCCGAGCCAGCACGATGGTGACCGCCCATGCCCCCGCCGCCAGCGCAGCAAGAGCGAACCATGGCATTGCGAACTGCCGCGACGGAAGGGCCTGCCCTTGCCCGGTTACAGCGGTCGGGCCAGTGTGGTCAGCCACGACCGGATCCCGGTCAGCCTTCGTACCGGAAATCGGTGACGAAGCTGTTCGTCCCGGAAAAATCGGCGCTCCAGTGGCCGTGATAGCTCACGTCCTTCGAAGTGGCCTGCCGGACCGGCTGAGTCACGGCGCCGAACGGCGCGTTCGTGATTACCGCCGGTCCCCCACCGTCCATCCCGACTACTTGGGCGCTGGTCATCGACAGGGCGCCCGCGACCTCGGCGTGCAACGAGCCGTCCGACTTCTCGAACGTGATCGCCGCTGGCGCCACCCCGGCGACCTCACCGATCAGCGGGCCTAGCCCGGCAAGATAACCACCCGCGCCGCCCGAAAAGACCGCACCCAGGGCTTCGGACTGCTCGGCGGAAGCGCGGTCATCCAGATACAGCGCGATCTTCCAGCCGCCATCGGTCATCCGCTTCGGCGAATGCACCGCCATCACCGCGTTCAGGCCGGACAGGTCCACGCCGTCCTTGCTGCCATTGGTGACATGCCAAGCCAGCAAGACGTCACAGTTGTCCTGGGTAGCTGCCCCGAGCCAGATGCAGTTGCAGCTCACGTCACAGTTGCAGACCTCGAAATAGTCCCCTTCGACCGAGAAGCTCACGTCCCCCTCCTTCGCAAGTGCCTCGGCCTATAGTCCCACCCGCCCGCCCATTGAGATAGTGGGGTCGCGTGGCCGCGCCGATTGGCGTCTCAGCCTGCGGCCCGGTGCTGGAAGGTGCGCCGGTATGCCTGCGGGCTGGTATGCACGGCCCGGCTGAAGTGCTTCCGCAGGTTGGCCGCGGTCGAGAAGCCGCTTTGCTCCGCGACTGCATCGATCGGCAGGTCACTCATCTCCAGGAGTCGCTGGGCGAGCTGGACACGCTGCCGAAGCAGCCACTGATACGGCGTCGAACCTGTGCTGGCCAGGAACCGGCGGGCAAACGTGCGCGGGCTCATTGCCGACCGCGCCGCCAGGTCTTCGACCGTTACCGGCTCGTTCAGATGTTCCTGGAGCCAGGAGACGGCATCGGCAAAGAGGCTCGAACTGTCGAGCTCTGGCATCGGCGCGTCGATGTACTGGGCCTGTCCCCCATCGCGCTGAGGCGGGACCACAAGCTGGCGGGCGAGCTGGGTAGCGATCTCCGTGCCGTAATCACGGCGGACGACGTGCAGGCACAAGTCGATGCCCGCGGCGCTCCCGGCTGAGGTCAGGATGTCGCCGTCGTCGACGAACAACACACCGGGGTCGACAGTCACCAGCGGGTACCGGCGTGCAAGGTCGCTGCATTCTGTCCAGTGCGTGGTGGCACGGCGGCCATCGAGCAGCCCCGCGGCGGCCAGGTCGAACGCGCCAGTGCAGAGCGAGACGATGCGGCTCCCTCGAGCGTGCGCCTGCTGTAGCGCCTGGAGTATCCCGGCGGGGACAGCCTCGGCGGAGACCGTCGGCAGCACGACCACGGTGTCGGCACTGACGATTCGGTCCGCTCCGTGAGCGGCCAGCACCTGGAATCCCGCATCGACCGTCACCGGCCCCGGCGCGAGTGCACACACATGACTGCCATACCAGGGAACGCCCAACACTGCCGACCAGCTGTTGCCGAAGACCTCGCACGCCACCCCGAGCTCGAACAGCCCCACCCCATCTCGAACGACGATGGCGACGGCTCCAGCCGGGCCAAGGTTGGCAGGATAGTTGCGCACATCGTCAATCCTGCCACTTACGGATGGTCATGTCGAGGCGGATGCTCGGAGTATGAAACCAGATGTCCTGCTCCGACCCGCGTCATACGACTCCGCACCAGACCACTCTCGCCCGTGGGAGCGCTTCGCCGCCCGCCTCCAGGCCTCCTCGCTGGATCGCCAGCTCGCGGCCGGACGCCAGCCACAATCGAGCCAGGCCCTGGCCATCCGCGCCCGGCAGATCGTCTCGCCCGCGGGGCGCCGGGAACTCGCCCAGCACTGGATCCACGTCCTGGACCTGGCAGTCCGGCCGCCTACGCCGCTTCCGCTCCACGGCCCTCTCTGCCGCGGCGCAGTCGTCGCCGCCGAACCCGACGTGCGAGAAATGATCGACGTCCTGGCGGGCGGCCTCCCGATCGCCGCGCGTGGCGCAGCCATCGCCAGCTTGCTCCTCAGCGACGGCACCGGCCCGCTGCACAACCGCCACTCTCCCCTCGAACTGAGCGCGGCCGTGCAAGAAGCGACACGACAGATGGGCTCATCTGCCAACACCCGCGAGGCGCCGCTGATCCGTTAGTCGATGCCTGGGAGTCCGAGGAGGTCCTGAAGCGCGGCCTGGCCGTTCGGGGTGAGCCGTACTGCCCGTCCGGATCCGATCCGCGCCACCCAGCCGTTGTCGAAAAACTTCAGGCACAGCTTCGCTCCCGCCGTCCCGGCGAGATGCTGGCGCCGCTCCGTCCAGTCCAGGCATCCGCGGGCAAGGGGTCGCTTGCCCGGCCGCAGGTCCTCCGAGCCGAGCCCCAGCGTGTCGGTTAGCCAGCCCAGCCCAGCATGGGTAAGGGCGAAGCCGCCGGTCTGATCCAGCAAGCCCGCTTCAGTCATCGCGTCGGTCACGGCGACGCCGAGCCGGCCCGCGAGGTGGTCGTAACAGGTACGCCCGCGTCGCAGGGCCGCGTTCGCGGCCACCGCCCGCAGCCCGCGCACCGGGTCCGGCCGAGGTTCGGTCCGTGCCGATAGATCTTCCAGCAGGTGGGCGACCGACGGATCGGCAAGCTGAACGTAACGGTGCCGACCTTGGCGGCGCTCGACGAGCAGGCCGCCGTCGACGAGGCGGTTCAGGTGCTCGGTTGCGGTGGAAGCCGCCACGTGCGTGTGAGCCGCCAGTTCGCCAGCAGTCCACGCGCGGCCATCGAGCAGGGCCAGGCACATGGCCGCCCGCGTCTCGTCGGCCAGCAGAGCTGCGAGCGACGAGAGGTCGGAGGCGGAGGTCATCATCCCATTATCGGCCGAACTCGTTCGGCCGGCACCGAAGCGTCACGGCCGTACCGTTGGCCGCATGCAGCGGATCAGCGGCCACGATGCCGCATTTGTCGCCCTGACCGACCCGGCCTTCATGGTGCCGCCTGTTCCGGCGGCATCGGCTGGCGTCGCCTGGCTACGAGCGACAGTCGCCCGCTTCAGCAGCGGAACGGTGCACGATCGCAGGCGCGCGCTGGTCATCGAACTCCTGGACGCGATTCCCCTGGAGTCACTTCGGGATCGCAGCCGGATGCACCCGGTCGCGATCCTTGGTCGCGCGATCGGCGTGGAGGAGCCTGTGATCGACCTGGTGCGGCAAGTCGCGCAGGCGTATCTGCCGGGGACCGGCGACGATTCCCGCGCTGACGTGGCCGTCGACCGGCTGGTGGCGGTCTTCGGTGGCGTCTTCGACGAGCCGACGGCGGCCCGCATCGGGCTGCTGGTCCAGGCGTGCCAGGCCACGGCGGTTCTGATCGAACGGGCCAGCGACCACCCCGTCGACGAGGTGCTGCGCGAGAACCCGCCGGTCCCAGCGACGAAGCGGCGGGCTCGGGTCACGACGACCGTCGGTGATATCACGATCGAGGCCGGCGAGGTGGTGCAGGTCTGCCTGGCTGACGGCCTGGCGTTCGGCGCCGGGCCCCATCGTTGCCCCGGCCGCGCGCACGCCCTCGCCCTCGCCGCCAGTGCGCTCGGGGACAACGCCCTGGCGGGAGACACGCCATGAGCGACTTCACCGCCCTCCACCGCGCCGGTGACCCGCTCATCCTGCCGAACGCGTGGGACGTTGCCTCAGCCCATTGCCTGGTCGAGGCCGGCTTCCGTGCGCTGGGCACCACCAGCCTCGGCGTCGCGGCCGCCAACGGCCTGCCCGACGGCGCCGATGCCACCAGCGACGAAACGCTGCGCCTGACTCGCAGCCTCGCGAAGCTGCCCGTGCACCTCACCGTCGACATCGAAACCGGCTCGGTCGCCGCCGCGGTCGCCGTGGCCGCGGCAGGCGCGGCCGGGGTCAACATGGAGGACGCGATGGGCCCGGCCGACGCACACGCCGCGCTGATCCACTACGTCAAGCGGGAGCTGCCGCAGCTATTCGTCAACGCCCGCACCGACACTCATTGGCAGCGACCCGGCGACCTGGCCGAGACCCTCCGCCGGGTACGCCGCTATGCGGACGCGGGCGCCGACGGGGTGTTTGTTCCCGGCCTCGCCGAGCCTGCCGACATCGCTGCCGTGGTGGCGGCAGTCGACGTACCTGTCAACATCCTGTTCCTGCCCGGCCGGCACACCATCGCCCTCCTGTCGGAGCTCGGCGTGCGCCGGGTGAGCACCGGCTCCCTGCTCTTCCGCGCCGCCCTGGCCGCCTGCGTCGACACGGCAGTGGCGGTCCGCGATGACCTCGCCGTACGAGCGGACCTTCCGTCTTACACGCGGGTCAATTCCTGGCCCCCAACCCGGTGACGCGGACGGCGATGGTATGGGTGAGCGCGGCTACCGACCGATAGGGATCGCGGCGGCCGGCTTCTGTTTCGGCGGCGAGGATGGCCGCAAAGTCCGGCGACGTCTCGGCGGCGCCGTAGTGGTCCGTGAATAGCCGCACGCCGTACCACGCCGATCGGGTTGCGCCAGCCCGTTCCATCGAAATCCGCACTTCTTCAGGCTCGTCGGACCGTACGTCGTCGATGCCGACGCGGTTGCGGTAGTAGCGGGCGTCGAACGCCTCAAGCGCGGCCGTCCACTGCCCGCTCATCCCCGCCCGCATGGCGATCCCGGCTCGATTGCGGGTGAGCACCGACACCAGGCCGCCCGGCCGGGCGGCGGACACCAGCGAGGCGACCGCATCCTCGAGGGAGGGCAGGTACATCAGCACGCCATGGCAGCAGACGACGTCGAACCGCCCGCTGAAATCACTGCCCAGCTGGAGAAGATCACCGCGGTCGAGGCACAGACGTTGCCGGACCGCGCCGGATTCCGCCGCGGCGGCCGCTCGGGCCACGGCCAGCAGCTCCTCGGACAGGTCGATCCCGTGCACCTGATATCCGGCACGCGCCAGCCGGATCGCCTGCGTGCCCTGGCCGCAGCCAACATCCAGGACCGCGACCCGCTCGGCCGTCGTGGGCGGCGGAAGATGCTCGGCGAGCTGGCCAGCTACCAGCTCCTGGCGAACCGCGTCCCGCAGCTTGCCTAGCCCCGCACGCCACGTCGCCACGCCGGGACCGAACACGAAATCATCGCCAGTTATCGCCACAATAGCGACAATACGTCCCACCAGGGCCGAGCTTCAAGGTGCCGCGGAGATCTGCAGCAGGACGCATGAGAACCGGAGCTGTGCCAGGCTGATCGACTACGCGCCCCGGATGCGGGGACATAGCAGCAACGAGCGGGCAACACTTCGCCGGAGGGCGTGGATGAGCAATCTGGACGTCGGCTGGGTCGCCGGGCTCGTCGAGTCGTTGCGCGTGCGGCAGGGGTCGAAGGTCAGGCTGCCGGGGGACTTTGACCCGGGCGCTCGGTTCGGCCTCCATAAGAGAGTCGACGGTACTCGGCTGCTCACGCAGAGTGTGCAACTACTGGCGGAGTACCAGGACCGGCTGGCGGCGCAGGACACGTACGCCGTGCTGGTCGTGGTCCAGGGGATGGACGCGGCCGGCAAGGACAGCACGATCCGGCGCGTGATGAGCGGCGTGAACCCGCAGGGTGTGCACGTGTCGAGTTTCAAAGTGCCGTCCGCGGAGGAACTCAGCCACGACTATTTGTGGCGGCTGGCCCGGCGGCTGCCGGCCCGCGGGGAGATCGGGATCTTCAACAGGTCGCACTACGAGGAGGTCCTTGCCGTCCGGGTGCACCCGGAGAACCTGGATCGGGAGAAGCTCCCGCCTGAGTCCAAAGGCCACGACATCTGGCAGCGGCGGTACCGGGAAATCAACGACTGGGAGCATTACCTCACCGACAACGGGATCCGGCTCGTCAAGCTGTTCCTCAACGTGTCCAGGGAGGAGCAGCGGATCCGTTTCCTGCAGCGGATTGACCGGCCGGAGAAGAACTGGAAATTCTCCCCCGCCGACGCGCGGGAGCGTCGGTACTGGGATGACTACCAGCATGCCTATTCGCAGATGCTCACCCACACCAGCACCGAGCGGGCTCCGTGGCATGTGCTGCCTGCCGACCACAAGTGGCTTACCCGGATCTGCGCCGCAGCTGCCATCGCGCAGACACTGATCGACATCGACCCGCGATATCCGGAGCCGGATGCAGCCACCCGGCAAGAGCTGCTGCAGGCGCGAGCCGAGCTCGAGGCCGAGGCAGGACCATAAGTCCAGGCGCCGGCGGCGGATCCGGCTCCCTGACGCAGCGCGTACCTCAGCCTGCGTCTCGGGCCCGCTCGAGGCCGTCGAGGATCAGGTCGAGCCCGAAGTCGTACTCATTGCCGTAGTCGTAGCCGGGCTGCAGGACGTGCGTAACGGTCAGCTCGGCGAGGTGCGGGTACAGCCCGGCGGGGAATTGCGCCATGATCATCTCCGCCAGCTCGGCTGTCTGCTCCGCGGTGTCGAACGGCAGGGTCGCCTCCTGCAGCGCGAATCCGTAGGTGTAGCTGTCCAGGAGAGAGAACGCGTGCGCGGCCAGCTCAACCGAGAAGCCGGCGTCGCGGAGACTGCCGATGACGGCGTCGTGGTGCCGCAGCGTTGCGGGTCCCGGTGAGGTCCGCGATTCCATCAGGGCGATGGCCCAGCGATGGCGCGCGAGCGCCTGGCGGGCGGAGACCGCTCGCTGGCGCATCGCCGTTCTCCACGGGGCTCCGGCAGGCGGCAGGTCGATCTCGCCAAAGACGAGGTCGACCATGGCGTCGAGGAGCTCGTCCTTACTGGCCACGTGGTTATACAGCGACATCGCTTCGACGCCGAGGACCTCGCCGAGCTTGCGCATGCTCAGCGACCCGATGCCACCCTCGTCGGCGAACGTGACCGCCGCCCGCAGCACGCGGTCGCGGGTCAGAGGTGTCCTGGCCTCCGCGGCGGGCCTGGCCGGTCGTGCCATCTGAGCTCGCTCCCGTCGCAGGTTGACTTACTTACACCGTAAGTATAGCTTGTACTTACAGCGTAAGCCAGCGATACCGTCGAGGCCATGACGACAGCACCCTTCGAGCCTGTCGACTTCGTCACGGAGGGTCGGATGCTGCAGGGCGCCACAGCCCGCGCCAAGACCCGCCGTCCTGTTCCCGGAGCGGCATGACCGAAGGAGCCCATCATGGCCATCCCAACTCCGTCTCCGCTCCAGGCTGACGACCGCGCGGACCAGCAGCCCCAGCAGGCGCTCCAGCAGGCGCCCGCCACCCCGGTCGCCGCGACGATGCAGGCGATCGTCCAGGCTGCATACGGCATCGCAGCCGAGGACGTACTGCGGCTCGATGACGTCGCCAGGCCCGTGATCGCAGCTGACCAGATACTCGTCCGCATCCGTGCCGCCAGCGTGGATCGGGGTACCTGGCATGCGATGGCCGGGCTGCCCTACCCAGTGCGCCTGGCGGGATTCGGGCTCCGCGCGCCGAAGGCCACCAACCCGGGCCGGAGCTTCGCCGGGGTTGTCGAGTCTGCCGGCAAGGACGTGACTGAGTTCAAGCCGGGCGATGAGGTCTACGGCACGTGCGACGGCTCCTTCGCCCAGTTCGCCAGCACCCGGGCAGGCAAGATCGCGCTCAAGCCGGCAAACCTGACCTTCGAGCAGTCGGCGGCTGTCCCCGTCTCTGCGCTTACCGCGCTGCAGGCCGTGCGGGACCAGGCAAAGGTGCAGCCCGGCCAGCAGGTGCTGATCATCGGCGCCTCGGGAGGCGTCGGGACATTTGCCGTGCAGATCGCCAAGAGCCTCGGCGGCGAAGTCACCGGCGTCTGCAGCACAGCCAAGGCGGACCTGGTCCGCTCCGTCGGAGCCGACCACGTGATCGACTACACCAGCGCGGACTTCGCCGATGGCGAGCACCGCTACGACGTCATCATCGACACTGGCGGCAACCGCCCGCTGGCCCACCTCCGCCGTGCCCTGACAGCACGCGGAACGCTCGTCATCGTCGGAGGTGAGACCGACGGCCGGTGGCTCGGCGGCACCGACCGCCAGCTCCGCGCGCTTGTGCTCACCCCGATGGTGAGCCAGAAGCTGGGCACCTTCATGGCATCGGAGAACTCCGCCGACTTGATGGTCCTGCGGGATCTTATCGAGTCAGGGGCAGTCACGCCCGCGGTCGACCGTGCCTATCCCCTCGCCCAGACCGCGGCAGCTATCCGGCAGGTCCAGGAAGGCCGAGCCAGGGGCAAGGTCGTCATCACGATCTGACCCGCTGCCGAGCAAGGCTTGCCGCGAGCCGGCCTTGCTCGGCGATCATGCGCACAGAGCCGGGCTCGGCAAGTCGTTCACCATCCGGATGTCGTCGTCGCGGATGACGAGGACCGCGGGATCATCGGCCCGGTAGGGCCGCCACGGCGCGCCGTGCCCGGGGTTCGGATCGCCATCGCGGATGAAGCTGATCCAGGCACTGTGCAGAGCGCCGGTGACACGCTCAACGACATCGGCGGGGACTCCCTGTACAAAAGGCGCAGGGCCCCATCGGTCGATGTTGGCGAAGGTGAACGGGAGCTCCATGCAATGGGTCGCGCCAAGCGCCCCGCCCAGCAGCGGCGAAGGCACCTCGAACTGGTAGGCATGCACCGGGCGGGCAGCACCCTGGGCGGCACCCCGGGCAGCCGCCACCCGGAATCCGTCGCATCGGAACAGGCCGTCGGTGACCATCTCGGTCAGCACATCCCGCGGACTGGCCGTCGCGTTCTCCCCCGCGTAAGTGCTGTAGAGGGCGGGCGCGCGGTCACCGTACCGCGTGCGCGCCCATCCGATGACCTGGTCGCGAGTAGCGTCCGCGTACTGCGGATTCATGCCGAATGCAAACGATGCCTCAGCCGACGTCCAGCCGATCAGTAGCTCGATGTCAGCCTCGGCGAGGGCGGCGCCCGGGTGCCGGGGCATCGTTTCCGCGTCATTGACCGGGAGGAACGCGAGCCCCCACTCGCCGAACTGCGCGTACTCGCCCATGACGGCGACGGTGCCGCCGATGAGTCGCTCCCACGGCTCCTCGCGGAGTGCGCCTGGATCATCGTGGCCGAGGTGGCGGGCAAGCGACGTTGTCCGCGCCAGCGCTTCTTCAGCTGTGGGCAGCTCTAGCCCAAGGGGCGGGCTCTGCAGGATCCCGCGCTGGAAGAGACCCCGCCCGGCAGGGTGCTGAGCCAGTGCGGCTATCGAGAACGCTCCGCCAGACTGGCCCGCCAGCGTCACGCGCGCGGGGTCCCCGCCGAACGCGGCGACATTGGCGACGATCCAGTGCAGCGCAGCTAGCTGGTCGGTCAGCCAGACATTCGCGTCGCCGACGCCGGTCAGGAAGCCCAGCGGGCCAAGCCGGTAGTTGAGCGAGATTGCCACGACGTCACCGTCGCGCGCAAACGTGTCGCAAGCGTAGAACGGCAAGCTCCCCGAGCCGGTGACGAAGCCGCCGCCGTGGATCCAGACCATCACGGGGCGGCGAGCGTCATCAATGCCAGGTGTCCACAGGTTGAGCGTCAGGCAGTCCTCGCCAAACGGCGGCGCCCCATGAGACCCGACCGGCGGCATTCCCCCGGGCAGCCACGGCTGCGGGGCCGAGAGACCGTACTCTGCCGCGTCGCGCACGCCTACCCAGCCTGGGTGCGGTTCGGGGGCCTGCCACCGGCCTGCCCCCACCGGCGGAGCCGCGTATGGCACCCCGCGGAAGACGCAAAGCCCATCCTCGACGCATCCGCGCAGGGCGCCCAGGCTGGTGGTCACGGTCGGCCGCTCGGTCATTTCCCGCTCATCTCAGTCGAGCCCGCCGCAGATGGGGACGAACGAGGTACAGCCACGTCCTGCCGACATTAGCTCAGGATGCCGCTGTGCACGAGGTGAGGACCTCACCGCGAACTGCGTTCAATCACGAAGGACCGAGCTCACCAGATCCTGGTGATGCAGGCTCACCTGACGGGGAATGACTATGGCTGCGCGGAGACCGGTCACCGCGGTGCTGCTCCGGGAAGGCGTGATGGCATGACTAGTCGCACGACGCAGCGATATCCCCTGGGCACGGCAACAGTGTCTCGCGTCGGATTCGGCGCGATGCAGCTTCCGGGTCCGAGGGTGTTCGGACCGCCACGTGACCACGATGCGGCCATCGCCGTTCTCCGGCGCGCCGTCGAACTAGGCGTCGATCACATCGACACTGCCCAGTACTACGGTCCCGCTGTCGCGAATGAGCTCATCCGGGAGGCGCTGTATCCCTACCCCGAGGGTCTCGCGCTGGTGAGCAAGGTCGGCGCGCGCCGGGACGAATCGGGCGGAATACTGCGGTACGACGAGCCGGCCCAGCTCAGGCAGGGAATCGAGGACAACCTGCGCACCCTGGCAGTCGGCCAGCTCGCTGCGGTCAACTTGCGCCTGATGGACGACGCAGAGCCTGACCAGCGGTTCGACGACCAGCTCGCCGCCATGGTGAAGGCGCGAGACGACGGGCTGATAGGCGGCGTCGGACTCAGCAATGTCACCCGCGACCACCTGCTGCACGCGCTCTCGGTCACAGACATCGCCTGCGTGCAGAATCCGCTGAACCTCGCGGACCGGGCCTCCATGCCGGTGCTCGACGAGTGCTATGCCCGCGGCATCGCCTTCGTGCCGTTCTTCCCGCTCGGCTCGGCCTTCACGGCGGACAACCCCGTCATCGGCAGCCCGCAGGTTATCGGGACCGCAGCGCGCCTAGGTATCACCCCAGCCCAGGTAGGGCTGTCGTGGCTGCTGAGCCTGCGGCCGAACGTGCTGCTGATTCCCGGCACGTCCTCGATACGCCACCTGGAGGAGAACATCGCCGTCGCCACCATCGAACTCGACGCAGAAGCACGTGAGCTGCTGGCCTGACGATCACGACTGCCTGACGATCACGACTGCCTGACGATCACGACAGGGGGAAATTCGATTATGAACGTCACACTCACTGGCTCTACCGGCTTCATCGGCTCGCACATACTGACCGAGCTCCAAGAGCACGGCTACCAAGTGACCGCCCTAGTCCGCGACACTGCACAGGCGGAGAGCGTTGCAGCCGCCGGAGCGACGCCGATGGTGGTCGACCTGTACGACCGGCCGGCGGTCACGAGCGTGTTCAGCGGCTCGGACGGCGCCATTCACACCGCCAGTCCCGGCGACGCCACCAGCGCGAACCTCGACGCCGCGGTCGTCAACGCGGCGACGGATGCCTTCGGGGGCACTGGCAAGCCGTATCTCCAGATCAGCGGCGAATGGATCTACGGGGATAATCTCGACATCACCGAACAGTCCCCCATCAAGGCACCTCCGATGGTGGCGTGGAAGGAGCCCATCGAACGCCAGGTGCTCAACGCGCCGGACATGCGCGGAGTCATCATCGTCTCCGGCGTCGCCTACGGAGACGGGGGCGGAGGGTTGCCCGGGCTCCTTCTCGGCTCGCCCCGCGACGACGCCGGCAACCTGATCATGCTCGGCTCCGGGCAACAGCACTGGTCCACAGTGAATGTCGCGGACCTGGCCGAATTCTTCCGGCTTGCGCTGGAAGACGATTCAGCGCGCGGCCGGTACATCGTTGCTGACGGATCGAACCCGACCGTTGCCGAGCTCACGGACGCCGCGGCTGTTGCAACCGGTGCACCAGGAGCGGTCACCGGCTCCGACGATGAGGCCCGGGCACGCGTGGGCGAGCCTTTCGCCGAAGTCCTTCTGCTCAACCAGGGCACCGAGGCGACGAAGGCCCGATCGGAGCTCGGCTGGCAGCCGTCCCATCCGGTGCTGGCCGACGAGTTCCGCCACGGGAGCTACCGAATGAACGGAAGCTGACCGGCCAGCAGCTGGCCGGAGGATGCGGCTAACCAGGCGCCATCAGCTGCAACCTCCGGCCTCAGCGGCGGTCCGCTCACGGAAGGACAAGTCAGGTGGAGCCGGACTATCTGCCGGTATCTGAGCACGGACTCATCGGTGACCTGCACACCGTGGCGCTGGTCGGAACCAACGGGACCATCGACTGGCATTGCAGCCCGTCTTTCGACGCTCCGAGCTTCTTTGGATCGATCCTGGACGCAGACCGAGGCGGGTCGTTTGAGTTGGCCGCAGCCGTGCCCGCGAAGACCCGGCAGTTCTACCTCCCGGATACCAACGTGCTGATCACCCGTTTTTCCGCGAAGGATGGCGTGGGTGAGGTCCAGGACTTCATGCCGGTCGGCGGCGCGGCTGAGACGGGGCGGCACCGGCTGATCCGCCGTGTGGTGTGCGTGCGCGGGTCGATGCCGTTCCGGGCTCGGGTCGCGCCCCGCTTTAACTACGGGATGGACCCGCACACCCTCACCGAGATAGAAACCGGCGCCGTATTCACCTCGGACAGCCTGACTGTGGGCCTCTGCGCGACAGTGCCAGTGCGGCATGACGGCCGCGATGTGACCGCCGCGTTCACGCTGGCTGAGGGTGAGTCGGCCGTATTCGCGCTGGACGAGGTGACCGATGGCACCGCGCCGCGCGGATGCTCCAGGGAGGAGGCGCAGGAGCTGGGAGAGGCCACTATCGCTTTCTGGCGCAACTGGCTCTCGGCGTCCCGGTACCGCGGCAGGTGGCGGGAGATCGTGCACCGCTCCGCGCTGACCCTGAAGCTGCTGACCTATGCTCCGACCGGCGCCATCGTGGCCGCGCCCACGACCAGCCTGCCTGAGCAGATCGGCGGCGAGCGGAACTGGGACTACCGCTACGTGTGGGTCCGGGACGCGGCGTTCTGCATCTACGCGCTGCTGCGGCTCGGTTTTACCAGCGAGGCCGATGCCTTCATGCAATTCATCTTCAAGCACGCCACCACGTTTGAAGCTGGCGCGTCTGGCCCAATGCACATCATGTACGGCATTGACGGGCGCACCGACCTGCCCGAGCGGGAACTGCCCCACCTCGCCGGCCACTTTGGCTCGCGGCCAGTGCGCATTGGCAACGGCGCGGCCGACCAGCTTCAGCTCGACATTTACGGCGAGCTCATGGACTCGGTTTACCTCTACGACGACTGGTACCAGCCCATCTCGAGCGCCCACTGGGAGACGATCACGACCAGGGCCGACTGGCTCAGCGATCACTGGGACCAGCCCGACGAGGGCATCTGGGAGACCCGTGGCGGACCCAGGAAGTTCCTGTACTCACAGCTCATGTGCTGGGTGGCGATGGAGCGGGCGATCCGGTTGGCCAACCGCAGGGGCCTGCCCGCCAACCTGGAACGCTGGCGGCACGCTCGCGATGCGATCTACCGGCGGATCATGGACCGCGACTGGTCATCAGGGCTCCAGGCGTTCGTCCAATACGAAGGTGCAGAGGTCCTGGACGCATCCGTTTTGCTGATGCCGCTGGTCAAGTTCATCTCGCCGACTGACCCCAAGTGGCTCTCCACCCTCGACGCGCTGACCGCCAGCCTGGTGTCTGACTCCCTGGTCTACCGCTACGACCCGCAAGCAAGCCCGGACGGGCTGCGCGGGGCGGAGGGCACTTTCTCGGCTTGCTCGTTCTGGTATGTCGAGGCGCTCGCCCGCGCAGGACGCCTGGAGGAGGCGCAGCTGGCGTTCGAGAAGATGCTCACCTACGCCAATCACCTGGGCTTGTACGCCGAGCAGATCAGTCTCGCCGGCGAGCAGCAGGGCAACTTCCCGCAGGCACTCACCCACCTGGCGCTGATCAGCGCGGCCTTCAATCTCGACCGCGCCATGGGCTGACCAAGGCGGCAGTTAGCTGTAGCCGCGCAGTCCGTCCTCGAGGCTGGCCCGATCCCCGTTCAGCGCAGCGGGAAGCGCCTGCTGAAGGGCGAAGGTGCTGGCAATAATCTCGGCCTCTGCCAGCATCTGGCCGGCTGCCGCGTCGCGCCGTTCCTGCACGCGGCGCACCAGCGGCCAGCCAACAGTCACTGCGATCGAGGCCAGGTCGTTTGCCTGATTGCCAAGGCTTGCCCCGTCCCAGTCAAGGACGCCAGCCAGCTGGGGCTGACCGCTCGCATCCGTCCACAGCAGGTTGGCGCCGCCGAGATCATTGTGGACCAGGGCATCGCCGGTGCCGGTCACGCGCGCAACCGCGGCCAGATCGGCGTCTGCGCGTCGCCGTCCGTCGGCGGACATTAGCGGAAACAGCACCTGCCGGACTTGCTCGCCGAAAGCCGGCCAGTGGTCCGGCCCGGTACGCGGAACCAGCCGCCAGATGGCCGGATCGGCGCCAAGCTCGGCCAGCCGGTCCAGCAACCCGGCCAGCTGACCGATAACCGCGCGTTGAGCGCGCACGTCGCTGATGACACTGATCTGCTGGCCGGGCACCCGGCTCAGCGCAACGTGGCTGATACCGAGCGGGTACCCGACATGATCGGTACATACCGGAACGGGGATGGCTATCGGCAGCTGACAATTCGCCAGCGCCGTGAGCAGCGCTACCGCGGCCGGCAGGGCACGCCGGGAGTGTTCGTCACGAGGGAACCGGTAGGCCACGTCGCCGGCGAGCACAACATCGTGGAACTGGCCGTGCACCAGGCGTGCATCGCCGCCGCGCACACCCACGACATCGAGGTACCGGGCTAGCTTGTCATCCACCTGGGCGAGGATAGTCAAAAGCGAGCCTTGACAGGGCCGGCCTGCGGGGTGACGATCCCCGTAAGGCACCGGCCGCGAGCCGGAAACCAGGGCCAGCGCACTGCTGACAGCCACGCCATTAGCTATTCTGGCCGGCCGGTGCCCCCCAGATCATTGGCACGGAGACGGAGCGGTCGGAATGCCGCCTGGATCTCAGTGGCGAACAGTTGCGGCTCTTTCCAACCCGGTGTCGTGCTGGCCTACCCCCGACAGCTGGACCTAAGCGACCTGCCAGCTGCCCGCCGGCTGACGCCGCGGATTAGGCTGCTCGGGTGCGTCATAGTCAGGCCGGGCCGGCCGAAGCGACCGCGGCTGAGTGCCTGGGCATCCTGAACGAGCAGGCGGCCGCTTACGCCGACGTGGCGATCGCCAACATCGGCAGGGAGTTCCCCTCCTACCTGGTTCACCTGATGACAGCACCGGGCGACTTCCCGGCCCGCCCCGCCGACCGGACGCCGGTGTTCTACGGCAGCCTGGACTGGCACTCCTGCGTCGAGATGCACTGGCTGCTCGTCCGGCTGCTGCGACTAGCCGGGGACTCCGTGCCGGCCGGCGAGATCACGGAACTACTGGACGCTCAGTTCACCGCGGACAAGCTCGCCGCGGAGGCGAGCTTCGTGACCGGCTCCGACGGTCAGCACGAGCGGCCGTACGGCTGGGGCTGGGCGCTCGCCCTGGTACACGAGATTGCGAGCCTGGACGACGTTCACGCACGCAGGTGGCTGACCGCGATAGCACCCCTTGCCGACGCGCTGACGAAAGGCTTCCTGGACTGGCTGCCCAGGGCCACCTATCCGATCCGTTACGGCATGCACGCCAATAGCGCGTTTGGCCTGTCGGTCGCGCTGCCATTCGCGGCCAGGCAGGCGCAGGCGGGCCGGCCGGAACTGGCAGCAGCGATCGAGGCCAAGGCGCTCGACTGGTTCGCGGGCGACACCGACTATCCGGCCGGTTACGAGCCGTCCGGGCACGATTTCCTGTCTCCCGCGCTGACCGAGGCAGAGCTGATGAGCAGGCTGCTCGCGCAGCCGGAGTACGCCGACTGGCTGGCCGCGTTCCTGCCGGGAATCGCCGACGGCGAGCCGGCCACGCTGTTCACGCCTGCCATCGTCGCAGACGCCAGCGACGGTCAGATCGCGCACCTGCACGGACTGAACGCGAGCCGCGCTTACTGCTGGCGGCGGATCGCGGAGAGCCTGCCGGACGGCGACGCCAGGATCGCACCAGCCCTCGCCGCGGCGCGCACCCACCTGGACGCCGCGCTGCCGCACGTCATCGGCGACGACTACATGGTGGAACACTGGCTGGCCGCCTACGCGGTGCTGGCCCTGACCTAAACGAAGGGAGATTCCGTGTCGGTCAGCATGAGCAGTGCGGAGCGGGAGGCGTTCCTCGCGGACGTGCACGTCGGCGTGCTCGCCGTGGCGGCCGGACAAGGCAGGGGCCCGCTCACCACCCCGGTCTGGTACAGCTACCAGCCCGGCGGCCTGGTGACCGTTACCACCGGCGGAAGCAGCAGCAAGGCGCGAGCCATTGCCGCGGCCGGACGTTTCAGCCTCTGTGCCCAGGATGAGGCACAACCGTATAAGTACGTGACGGTGGAGGGCCCGGCCGTCATCGAGCCATCCGAGCCGGCCGGGAGGATTGCCATCGCTCGCCGCTATCTCGGCCCCGAGGGCGGTGACGCTTTCATCGCGGCCAACTCCGGTGCCGACGACGTGATGATCCGCATGACGCCCGAGCACTGGCAGGCTGCTGACTTCAGCAAGGCCGAGGGATAACCGCTTGAGCGCCTAAATTCGCTCCAGCTCGGCGCCGTCGAACAGCGGCTCGATCCCATGCCGCTCGAGGTCGGCGGCCATCTCCTCGTCTGTCGGGGCCGGCCCGCCGGCGACGGCGGCCGCCAAGGTCGGCCTGAGCAGGCGGGCGTCGCTGGAGGAGTTGAGGAAGAGGCCCGGACGCCCAAGGACGTAACGCACTGCCCGACCTAGCGCCTCGCCATCGGCGAGCGGCTCATACCAGCTGTGCTGCGGCTCCGCTCCGTCCGGCCAGCGCCGACGCGCGACCGACTTGATCGTCTGCACCGCCACGCCGCGCTGCTCGCAGACCTCGAGCAGCGCGTCCACGTCAGCCCGGTACTGATCGTCGGACATCACGGGGTAGTTGTAAGGCAAGAGCACCGAGCTGAAGTCGAACCGCTCCAGGCTTCGCAGATGCATGCCCGCAATCCGTAGTCCGTGCCCGGTCACGCCGATGAACCTGACGAGACCCTCGTCTCGGGCCCGCGACAAAGCTTCGACCGCGCCGCCTGGCCCGTGAGCCACCTCCCACTCATCTGGCTCGACGAGATTGTGGAGCTGGATGAGGTCGACGGAGTCGACGCCGAGGCGGGTCAGGGAACGCTCGAGACTAGCGCGCGCGCCGTCGCCCGAGCGCTCGCCCGTCTTAGTAGCGAGGAAGAACCGTTCCCTGTGCGCTGGCATCCATGGCCCGATGCGAAGTTCTGAGTCGCCATACGACGCCGCCGTGTCGATGTGGTTGACGCCGAGCTCGAGCAGCGTGGCAAGGACCTGGTCGGCTCGTTCCTGCCGCATCGATCCCAGTGCCGCAGCGCCGAAGATGACACGGCTGCTGTTATGCCCGGTCCGGCCAAAGGGCGCGCGATCAATCATGGCGGCAGACTACCCACCCGGCCGCGCCTTTGCATCGGCGAGCACAAGGTACGGCCCCGTTCCCGTTCAGGGTCCGGTTGGCTCTGCGGGAAGCGTTACCCGCAGCACGCCTGACGTGTACGGACTAGGCGTCACCGTGAAACCAGCCGCCAAGAGGAGGTCGCGATACTTCGTCAGCTCGCGCTCGCGCTTCCTGCGTGCGGTGGGAAAGCCGGGGAAATAGTTCACCGCGACCCACCCGCCCTGGGGGTCGCCTTCGACAATGAAGCCTCGCCGGCCGCCTTCCCACTCTTGGTAGCCGGCCTCTCTCAACGCTAAGCGGACCCGGTTAGCAGCCAAACTGGTGTCCATGCGCCACGTCGTACCACAGGCCTTGTACCTTGCCAAGCCATGAGCAAGGTCAAGACGCCGATAGAGATCGACCAAGAGGCCCTAGCCGTGGCCGCTGAGGTCCTCGGAACCAAGACCAAAAAGACACAGTTGACGCGGCGCTCCGCGAAGTAGGTCAGCGCCATGTGAGGCTGCGAGCTCTTGCCAGGCTCGGTGAGATGGCAGACCGCGGCGACTTCGACGAGTTCCTGGGCGATACGACCGCGTACCGCCAGTGAGCCCGGCTGCCTGGCGGCCGGACCGGCGTTTCGCGGCAGGCGCCAAGGGCATCGCTAGCCTCGGTAAGGAGCCTGTCCACGCGAGAGACACATGGATCAATTCGGATATATACGTATTTCGGAGGCCGGCGAATCGAGCCGCCAGGCGTAACCTGTAGTCAGGGATTGTCACAACCAGGCGCTGGAGGAAACGATGCCGTTGGAACCAGGCCATGGAATGCTCCCGAGCGGACACAGCCACATCCGAGCCTCGACGGCCGACCG
>DATHPF010000392.1:0-1963 GCA_035484155.1 Streptosporangiaceae bacterium | reverse complement strand
GGCCTGGTCCTATCAGCTCAACGCCGACTTCGAAGATCATGCCGAGCACGAGTACATGGCGCTCGTCGCCGAGCATCCGGAGTGGGAAGAGGAGCCCTTTACCTCGGAGTTCGAGGCCGACTACGGCAGCTTCGAATCGCTCGCCGACCTGTTCAGGCAGATCGGCCACGACGAGCGAGTGCACAAGCAGGAAAGCCTGGCCCAGATGCGCCAGCCCCATTTCCGCTGAGCCCCTTCCCGGTCAAGGGGGTGGCGCGCCAGCTTCCGGTGGTGCGTCAGGACGCGAGTCCGGAGCGGATGGCGGCCGCTTCGGCCACGTGGGCGGCGGCGACGCGTGAGGAGTCCGCGGGCAGCTCGAGGCCGGCCAGCTGCAACCTCACCTCGATGCTGTCGGAGTCCCGGGCGGATGTTGACGGGACGTTCAGGGCCTGGAGCAGGTGGAGCATCGGCCTGTTCGAGGGCAGCACCACGGCCGTCAGCGATGTCATGCCACTCATCACCGCGACGTCCACCAGCCGCCGCAGCAGCCGGGTGCCCAGCCCGAGGTGCTGCAGCGGGTCGTCTACGATCAAGGCGATCTCCGCGTCGGTGCGGCCGGCCTGCCCTTCGTACCTGGTGACCCCGGCCAGCTGCCCGGTGCTCCGGACACCGACCAGGGCGAACCGCCATTCCTCGGCGATGCCAGTGAACCGCTGGATCTCGACCGGGCTCAGCGCGGACTTGAAGCCGAAGTAACGCCAGTAGATGCTGTCCGGCGACAGCCGCGCGTGCAGCCCGGCGAGCTGGTCACCGTCGGCGGGCTGGATGGGACGGACCAGAATGCGCTCGCCGTTACGCAGCTCGAGTTCGTCGATGATCTGGGCAGCCACGAAACCACGATCGGCGTCCGCGCGGTGGAGGGTCAAGGCCGTTCCCGGCGTGCGGAACACGGCACCGCGATCAGCCGCCGCCCTCAGCTGGGCTTATCGCTGAACGGAACGAGCCGGGGCCTGGCCCGGGAACGATGCCAGACTGAACCCAGAGCGGCACGAGGTGGTCGATGACAGCGAAGTACCCTGAGACGGCTGGCCAACGAGTCGATGAGCAGCCGCTGGATGCTGGAGCTTTCCGGCAGGTTATCGGCCGGTTCATGAGCGGCGTAGTGGTGATCACCGCGACGCATCAGGGCGAGCGCCGCGGGATGACGGTGAGCGCCGTCGCGTCCCTGTCGCTTGATCCTCCGATGATCGTGACGTGCCTGAACGCCGCGAGCTCCACGCAGGAGGTCGTCCGCCGGGCCGGCGCGTTCGCGGTCAACATCCTGGCCGAGGACCAGGAGCATCTAGCCGGACTCTTCGCCCGGCCGGGCGCCGATCCGTTCCTGGATCTGCCTTGGGAGCCCGGGATCACCGGCGCGCCCATCCTGGCGGGCGCGCTCGCGGTGCTTGAATGCCGGATCACGCAGGAGGTACCGGGCGGATCTCACCGTGTCCTGCTCGCCAACGTCGTGAGCGCCAGTGCCGGCGAGGGCTCGCCGCTGGCCTACTTCCGCGGCCGGTTCGGGCGGATCGAGCTCATCCAGGACGCCGAGACCTACCAGCGGCTCAGGGAGCTCATCCTGACGCGGCAGGTGAGCGCCGATGAGCAGCTGGATGTGGAGCGGCTCGCCGGCCAGCTGAAGACCTCCCCTTCGGCCGTGCAGTACGCGCTGACCCGGCTGGTGACCGAGAACCTGGTGATCCGGGGGGACCGGGGCCACGTGGTCAAGCCGCTTGACGTCGCCACCTCCGACGGTGTTCATGACGCGAGGAAGGCGATCGAACTCGGCGTAGTCGAGATGACGGTGGGACACCTGGGCCAAGGTCAGCTGTCCGAGCTGCGACGGCTGGCCCAGGCGACGGTCGACGTCCTCGGCCTGGTTGATCCGGACAGTATTGCCGCCTACGCGCTGGCCAACCAGGAGTTCCACCGCTTCCTGGTGGCC
>DATHPF010000391.1:0-5090 GCA_035484155.1 Streptosporangiaceae bacterium | reverse complement strand
GGAGAGCCAGTGCTGGAGCGCAGTGCCCTGATTGGCTTTGTCGCCGTATCCGACCTTGCCAGGGCCAGGCAGTTGTACGCCGAGACGCTCGGGCTGCCCATCGTTGAGGAGAGCCCGTTCGCGCTGGTCGCGGACGCTGGCGGGACGATGCTGGGGCTGACCGTGGTGGAGCGGCCGGTGGCCGCGCGTTACACGGTCCTGGGGTGGGACGGGGCGGGCATCGCGCCGATGATGGACCAGCTGTCCGCGCGGGGAGTGCAGTTCACCCGGTATCAGGGAATGGGCCAGGACGACCGCGGCGTGTGGACGGCACCAGGCGGGGCGAAGATCGCGTGGTTCCTCGACCCCGACGGCGACAACCTGTCTCTGACACAGTTCGAGACATCCGAGTAAGACCCCTCGCTCACGAGACTAGGTCGCGCTGTGAGGGTCCTCTGCGGCCAGGTGCTGCCAGGCGGAGAGCGCCGCGGGTGACCACTGCACGTGGCGGCGGCGGAACACGGTAGCCGCGCGCGGCCGACGCCAGTGCTGCGGGAGCAGTTCACGCGGCAGGTCGGGATCGGTCCACGGGAAGCGGCGCCAGGCATGCACGAGGCCAATCGTCGCGGCCAGCGGGTCGGCCGCGCTGCCGGACGCGAACTTCGCAACGAAGTCGTCGTACTGCTGCGAGATGCCGGCCAGGTCCCAGGCCTGGGTCACCAGCACCGGCAGCTGGCCGTCGGCATGCGTACCGCGGAAGATCTGCGCTTCGCCGGACAAGCCGGCTTCGGAAAGCGCGTCCTCGATCTCGCCAAGTCGGCCCGCATGCGTGCTGATCCAGACGCCAGGCGCCGGGCTGCCAAACCCGGCCCAGGTCAGGCGGCTGCGCAACACGTGCCTGGCCGGCCGGTCCGCCTCGGGCGTGCGCGCTAGCACCAGGAGCCAGGTACCGTCCCAGCCGTTGCGATGCGCGCCGAAGCCGTAGATGCGCTCGGTGCCTTCGGTCAGCAGCCGGTCTGCGCTCGGCGTGAGCCGCCACCTGGTACGCCGTCCCACCCGCTCCGGCGTAAGCCAGCCATCAGCTGCAGTACGCATGAGGGCCTGGCGGGTGGCCTTCTCCTCTATCCCGAGGCGGCTCATCGTCTCGATCATGGCCGAGGTCCAGGCCGAGCCGCCGCCAGGCAGTACGTACTCGCCAAGGATCGTGAAGAGCAGGCCGCGCGCGCTCAACGATCCGCCGGCGTGCCTGCGGGACATCGCCGTAGCGCGGGAGCCGCCGGCGTGCGCCGGCGCCGCTACGTCGGCTGCCTGCGTAACTGGCCTGGCGGGAGCGGCCATCGCCCTCTCGGTTCGCGTCAAGACTCTCGATTGATATTCTACGTATGCGTGACGTAGACGTACTCTACTGTAGAGCTTAGACTGATTATGTGACGGTGATAAGCGAGCAGGCGCGCGTCGATTTCCGGGTGGACCCGGCGCGGTACCGGCACTGGCAGCTCACCGTCGACGGCCAGGTCGCGACGCTGGCCATGGCGGTCGACGAGGACGGCGGCCTGGTGCCGGGGTATGAGCTGAAACTCAACTCCTACGACCTCGGCGTGGACATCGAGCTCTATGACGCGGTGCAGCGACTGCGGTTTGAGCATCCAGAGGTTCGCGTCGTCGTCCTGACCAGCGGCCGGGACAAGATTTTCAGCGCCGGCGCGAACATCAGGATGCTCGCGGGTGCCTCGCATTCGTGGAAGGTCAACTTCTGCAAGTTCACTAACGAGACGCGCAACGGCATCGAGGACGCGACCGCGAACTCAGGCCAGACCTGGCTAGCGGCGCTGAACGGGACGGCGTCAGGCGGCGGCTACGAGCTGGCGCTGGCATGCGAGCACATCATCCTGGTCGACGACCGGTCGTCTGTCGTGTCGCTGCCCGAGCTGCCGCTGCTAGGCGTACTACCTGGCACTGGCGGGCTGACGCGGGTCACCGACAAGCGGCACGTCCGGCGGGATATCGCTGACTACTTCTCGACCAGGGCGGAGGGGGTAGGCGGCCGCAAGGCCGTGCAGTGGCGGCTTGTCGACGAAGTCGTGCCGCGAGCGGCCTTCGACGACGCAGTCGCGGCGCGGGCCACGGAGCTCGCGGGCCGGTCGACCGGGTCGGCCGGCGCCGGGACTGGCGTAGCACTCACCCCGCTGGCCAAGGTCACGGACGGCGACGCCATCAGGTACCGGTTCGTGTCCGCACGTCTAGATCGGCACGCAGGCACTGCCGAGATCACGGTGCGGGGGCCGGACGACGCCGCACCCGCCGACGCGGCGGGCCTGCGCGAGCTCGGCGCCGGCTCCTGGCCGCTGGCGATGACGCGCGAGCTCGACGACGTGATCCTGGACCTGCGCACCAACGAGCCGGAGCTCGGCACCTGGGTACTGCGTACGGCCGGCGATCCGGACCTCGTGCTCGGCTATGACGACTTGCTGCTCGCCAGCTCCGGCGACTGGCTGGCAACTGAGATCGTGCACTACTACAAGCGCACGCTGAAGCGGCTGGACGTGACGAGCCGGAGCCTCATCGCGCTCATCGAGCCTGGCAGCTGCTTCGCGGGCTCGCTCCTGGAGCTGGCGCTTGCCGCGGACCGCACGTTCATGCTGTCCGGCATCTTCGAGGACGCTCCGGCGCCGGACAGCGACGGCGCGGGTTGCGATGGCACTGGGGGACGCGAGCCCGTTCCCGCCGTGATTGTCGCCGGGGCCGCCAACCTCGGCGCGCTGCCAATGGGCAGCGGCCTGAGCCGGCTGGCGAGCCGCTTCTGGGGCGACGAGGCGGGGCTGGCCGCCGCGAAGGCGCGAGTGGGCGAACGGCTCGACGCGTCGGCCGCCGAGGAGCTCGGGCTGGTGACGTTCGCGCCGGACGACATCGACTGGGCGGACGAGGTCCGGCTGGCCATGGAGGAGCGAGCGAGCTTCAGCCCGGACGCACTGACTGGGCTGGAGGCGAACTACCGGTTCGCCGGCCCGGAGACGATGGAGACGAAGATCTTCGGGCGGCTGACCGCCTGGCAGAACTGGATCTTCAACCGCCCGAACGCCGCCGGCCCGGACGGGGCGCTGCGCCGGTACGGCACCGGCCAGCGGGCAGAATTTGATAGGAAGCGGGTCTGAGCGATGACCAGCACTGCCGACTACAGCGAGAAGATCCCTAACAACGTCAGTCTGCATGAGGACCGGCGGCTCCAGCGGGCGCTGGAGTCCTGGCAGCCCAATTTTCTGTCCTGGTGGGAGTCGATGGGGCCGACGCTGCCTACGCGGGATGTGTACCTGCGCACGGCCGTTAACGTGGGCCGCGAGGGCTGGGCGCACTTCGGGCACGTCCCGATGCGCGACTACAGGTGGGGCATCTTCCTGGCCGAGCGCGACCCTGGCCGGCAGATCGGCTTCGGCCAGCACATCGGCGAGCCAGCGTGGCAGCAGGTGCCAGGGGAGTACCGGTCGGAGCTGCGGCGCCTGATCGTGATCCAGGGGGACACCGAGCCGGCGTCGGTTGAGCAGCAGCGCAATCTCGGCGCGACCGCGCCGTCGCTCTACGATCTGCGGAACCTGTTCCAGGTGAACGTCGAGGAAGGCCGGCACCTGTGGGCCATGGTGTACCTGCTGCACGCCTACTTCGGCCGCGACGGCCGCGAGGAAGCCGAAGAGCTGCTGCATCGCAACTCCGGGAGCACGGACTCGCCGCGGATACTCGGCGCGTTCAACGAGGAGACGCCGGACTGGCTGTCGTTCTTCATGTTCACCTACTTCACCGACCGGGACGGCAAGTACCAGCTCGGCACGCTGAAGGAGTCGGCGTTCGACCCGCTGTCGCGGACGTGCGAGTTCATGCTCAAGGAGGAAGCGCACCACATGATGGTCGGCACCACCGGGGTCGACCGGGTGGTGGAGCGGACCGCGCAGCTCATGGTGGAACACGACACCGACGAAGTGGCCGCGCGCGGCGCGATCCCGCTGCCGATGATCCAGAAGTACATGAACTTCCACTACTCGGTATCGCTGGACCTGTTCGGCGGCGAGACCTCGACGAACGTCGCCAACTACTACACCGCCGGCCTGAAGGGCCGGTGGAGCGAATCCAGGCGAACGGATGACCACAAGCTGACCGACGACGCGTATCTGGTCGATGCCATGATCGAGGCCGGAGATGGCGAGCAGAGCATCGGGCAGACCGAGGTGTCTGCGCTGACGGGACTGAACACCGACCTGCGCCGGGAGTACATCGCCGACTGCCAGATCGGGGTCAACCGGTGGAACAAAATCCTGGCCGAGGCGGGCCTGCCCCAACGCCTCAAGCTGCCGCATATAGCGTTCAATCGGAAAGTCGGCGCGTTCGCTGGGATCGAGGCCTCGCCCGACGGCGAGATCCTCTCGGCGCAGGAATGGGCGCAGCGCTGTGCCGCGTGGCTCCCCACCGACGTCGACAAGACCCACGTGCGGTCACTGATGCAGCCCGTCCATGAGCGCGGCAAGATCGCCGCCTGGATCGCCCCGCCTCGTAACGGCATCAACGGCAAGCCGTTCGACTACGAATACGTGCACCTGGCGTAGCCGCACCCCCCGCCGAGCCCGCCCCTACGGAGCCCGCGACCGCCGGGGCACCGCGACCGCCGGGGCACCGCGACCGCCGGACGCGACGTCGTAGGCGTTCGGCGGGGATTTGATGACGTTGTAGGTGATCGACGGGGACAGACCACAATTAATCGGGCGGGTTTGCCCGACTAACGCCTACAACGTCATGAACCCGGGGGTCGACGGGCATCAACGACGGCGGAGAATCCCTCGGCCTGCGGATCACGCAGCGTGCCCTGCCAGAGGCCGACGAATAACCAGGAGCGGGCGCTGGCGCCACCGAACGCACAGTCACCACCGAACGCACAGTCACCCCTAACTCACAGTCACCACCGGGCGTCCAGGATCAGCGGCTCGGCCGTCAGCCAGGCGTCTAGCCGAGTGCCGAGGGCCGGGCCAGCGCAGGCCATCGTCCGGGGCGCGGTGCCGGGCGCCTGTATCGAGCCGACGGGAGCCACCTGCCAGCCGCGCGCTGCGTAAAATGGCGCTAGCTCTTTCTCG
>DATHPF010000390.1:0-4579 GCA_035484155.1 Streptosporangiaceae bacterium | reverse complement strand
GACCCGTTCTCGTTCGGCGACGACCTGGCCGAGCGGCGCACGATGGCGACCGAGACGCTCCGGCTGCTGCTGCCGCGCATGAGTGAGGAGCGCGAGAGCGCCATGATCCAGGCTGTCGCCGCGGTTGCGGCGGGGGAGCAGCCCAGTCTGGGAAAGGTGGTCAGCCATCTGGAGTACTCCGACGATCCGGCGTCGGTCAACCTCGGCGCAGTGCTCCGGTCGATGTCGGAGATGCGGCTAGCGCGCTTGTGCTTTGCGCCGTCAGGCGGCGAGCGCATCGACGCGGCAGGCTGGACGACCGTGTTCACTCTCGGCGGCCTCACCCTGCCGGACACCGCAGTCGGCCGGGATGACTATTCCTACGAGCAGCGCCTGTCGGTTGCGCTGCTCTATCTGGTGTCGCAGTTCGCGCGGCGGCTGCTGAACGGCATGGACAGGCGACTGCCGAAGGCGATCTTCCTGGACGAGGCCTGGGCCATCACCTCGACCCCGCAGGGCGCCAAGCTGATACCGGAAGTCTCCCGCATGGGCAGATCACGCAACACGGCGCTGATCATGGTGTCGCAGAACGCCGGCGACCTGCTCAACGAGCAAGTCACTAACTGCATCTCCAGCGTCTTCGCGTTCCGGTCCACCGAGCAGACCGAGGTCGCAAGCGTGCTGGCACTGCTCGGACTCGAGCAGTCGAACGAGCACAAGGCCGCGTTGCGCGCACTGGGCAACGGCGAGTGCATCTTCCGCGACCTGGACGGCCGGGCTGGCCGGATCGGCGTCGACCTCATCACCGACGATTTGCGCCAGAGCCTCGACACCAATCCCACCCGGTCTCGGCTGGGCGAGGAGACCTACGACGAGCCGGTCCAGCCCGGGACTGGCTGAGCGCTGTCCCCCGGCAGCGACAATTACCCCCAACAGGAGCCCACCGGATGCGCAGACACCGCATTCCGCGCCTGACGGCCATTGCCGTGGCCGCGCTCGCGGCGGTCCTTGTCGTGCCGGGCTCGGCCCGCCAGGTGAGCGGGTCAGCGACTGGCGGCATGACGCATCCGTCCAGCGCGGCGGCGGCGGCGGCCGCGGCGTCGGCGCCTGCGGCGTCGGCGACCGCGGCCACCGGCCCCATCACGCTCACTGCCGCCCTGCAGACCGGCGGCGCCAGCGCGAGAACGGCGGACACCGCAACGGCGGGCGCGGATGCGGCAACGGCCGACGCGTCCGCGGCCAGCGCGGCCGACATGCAGGCGGCCACCGGCGGTCTGTGCTCCGTGCCTGGCATCGGGGACATCGGCGGGCTCCTCGGGTTCTGCGCGGCTGGCAGTTCCGGCGTGATCGGTGCCCTGAACAACGTCTGCCAGCCATCGCTGCCTGACCCGGAGCCTGCCAACGCCGGCATCGACGCGATGGTCGCGCCGCCGCCGTCGGGTAAGCAGCCGGCCACCTTGTACGACCAGTACGGCGTCGCCGGCGATTACTGGGCGGCGACCAACCTTCAGTGCTCGGACATGACGTCGCTCATCGGCAACAACGTGGCGGGCATGGTCTTCGACGCGGCGAAGTCGATCGACCGGGTGACGATCACCGTCTACCAGTCGGCGGCGGGCGAGGGCATCCTCAGCTGGCTGCAGCGCGTGACCGACACGCTGATCACGAGCCTTGGCAACGCGATCTACTTTCCGTACCTGGCCGTGGTGATCATCCTGGCCGCGATCTGGCTCGCGTGGCAAGGGCTGATCCGCAAGCGCGCCACTCGCACGATCGAGGGCACGGTGTGGATGGTCGTCGCCTGCGCTGCGGCCATCTTCCTGATCGGCAAGCCCGCAGATGTGACCGGCATCGGCCGCGGCGTTTCCGACGGCATCTCGCAAGCTCTGAACGTCGCCTTCGCCAAGCTGCCCAGCCCCGGCCCGAGCAGTTGCGTCCCGGTGCAGAAGGGCGATCCGCAGGTCCAGCCGACGACGTACAGCTACACGTCCGGCGGCACGGTCGTCGATCAGAACGCCGACGAGCTGTGGACCGTGCTCGTCTGCAAGCCGTGGCTGGTCGGGGAATTCGGCACGTCCGTGTACTCGACGGGTGCCAGCAAGCCGACGGTGGTGAACACCTACGGGCGGGCGCTGCTCTGGTCGCAGGCCATCGCGGTGGACGAGCACGCCACGCCCGCGCTCATCCAGGCCAAACAGGACGCCTACGCGGGCATCGCCAGCAGCATCCAGGCCAGTGATCCGGCGGTGTACCCGCTCTTCCAGGGGAAACAGTGGACGACCCGGCTGGAGGTCGGGTTCGCCGCGCTTTTCGCCGCCGCCGTCGCCGGCATCCTCGTCCTGCTGATCTCGGTGACGCTGATCCTGCTCAAGCTGAGCTTCCTGCTGCTGCTGATCGTCGGACCGTTCTTCCTGCTGATCGGGACTCATCCTGGCTTCGGCCGGGTGGTGGCATTGCGCTGGGTCGAGTTGCTCATCGGCGTGCTGCTCAAGCAGGCGGCCATCGCGCTCGTCCTCAGCGTCCTGCTGTACTGCTATGCGCTCATCATGGGCACGAGCGACGCCGTGCTGCCGTGGGCACTGAAGATCCTGATGATCGCCCTGGTCACGGTCGCTGCGTTCATCTACCGCAAGCCGTTCCAGCACCTGTTCTCTGCGGTCGGATACGGCGTGATCGGGTCCCAGGACCGGGCTGAGGCCGATCTGGCCAGGGCCGGGGCGACCGCCCGCGCCAATACTGTCGCAGCGGCGACGGCCGGAGTGCCGCCGTTCGCGGCCTACCGGGTGGCTCGCTGGGCGCGCCGTAACCCGGCCCAGGCTGCGAACCTGGCTATGGCGGCCGCCACCTCCGGCGGCGCCGCAGCGGTGGCTGCCGGCCTGCAGGCTGGCGATGTCGCCTCCGGATCGGCGGTCGAGGGCACCGTCGGCGACGGGACGACTGTCGCGTCGGGGTCGGCCGCCTCGGGAACGGTGGCGTCCGGAGTACCGGCCGGGGACGGAACGGGGCGGATGGCCCTCACCGCCAGAGCCAGGGCCGCGGCCGCGTCGGCTGCCTCGTCCGCCGAACCGCCTCCGCTCAATCTGCCTTCTCGCAACGGCGTCGTGCACTCGGCCTCGGGTCAGGGGAGTGCAGGCACAGGCGGCTCGCTGACCGGCGGTGGCTCGCTTACTGGCGGCGCCTCGCTGGCTGGCGGCAGCGGCCCGGCCGGCGCGGCCGCGCCGGGAGTCTGGCCGGTCGGCCGCGGCGTCGGATCGACTATTCAGGGTTCGCTGCGGCCGCCTGCGGACCCGCCGCCGCGGCAGACCAGTACGCCAGCTGCCGGATCTGGAGGGAGCGGGCCGAGTCGGCCGCAGCGAGTGCGTGCCCAGCCCCCGGTGCCCAGTCAGCAACCACGGGCGCAGCAACCACGGGCGCAGCGGCCACGGCTGCCGCAGGCCGGAGGCCAGGAAGCCGTGCCCAGGCAGCGGGGTGGCGACCGGCAATCGCAGGCCCCGCGCGCCCAGGCCAAACAGCCCAGCGCCCAGGCCCAACAGCCGCGCGGCCAGGCCCAACAGCCGCGCGGCCAGGCACCGGCCGGCGGTCGCTGGCGCATCCGGCGCTCAGCGGGGTCGGCGCCACAGCGTCCGCCGTCGGCCCGCCCGCCGTCCGACCGATCGCCAGCCGACCGCCAGCTTGGCGGCAGTCAAGGCCAGGCTCCCCAGGCCGGTCAGTCCCGGATGGGGTCAGGCCAGCCGGGATCGTCGCCGGGTCAGGCCGTTCCCTGGCAGGGCCAGGAGATGAGCGGGCCCCTCGCGCGGCCGCCAGCCGAGTCCGACCGCCAGGTCCCGTTCTGGCTGCGGCCCATGCGGCGGAAGTAGCAGCGGATGGACCTCAGCCCGCTAGGACGACGGCTCATTTTTGGACTGATCGTCTGCGTCCTCGTGGGGCTCGGCGCATACCTGGTCGGGCCGGTCGCCCGCGGCGCGGGCCGCTCCAGCCCGCCGCACAGCCCGACGCCGCGCGCATCCAGTCCCACTGCCACAGCAACGGCACCGGTTCCGGCAGCGCCGGCTAGCGGTCAGCCCGATATCTACCAGTGGCTGCCGTTCACGCAGGCCGAACTCGCCGCTGCCGCGTCGGTCGTGGTCCGGTTCGGCGACGCCTACGGCAGCTATTCCTACACGCAGAACGCAGCCGCCTACACCGCCCGGCTGGTACCGATCACCGCCCCGCAGCTAGTCGGGCAGCTCGAGGCGGCCTACTCGGCGCCCGGCGTCGCCGCGGCGCGCGCCAGCGGCAAGCAGGTGGCGGTCGGGACAGCGACGATCGCCTCGATCCGCGCGTTCGGCCCGAGCAGCCTGACGTTCCTGGTCCAGGTCGCTCAGCAGCTGAGTGACACCGCTGGCGGCAGTCAGCAGACCACGGTCTATGCCGTGACCGTCACCGGTTCCGGCACAAGCTGGCAGGTCACCGACGTCGAGCTCCAGTCGGCAGGCAACTCGTGATCGTCGGGCCAGGTCGCTGGACCGGGCTCGGCGGACCGGCTGGCGGGCGGGGCCGTCCGCGCCGGGGCCTCATCGTCGCTCTCGTGAGCGCGGGGGCGCTGCTCCTCATGGCGGCT
>DATHPF010000389.1:0-14031 GCA_035484155.1 Streptosporangiaceae bacterium | reverse complement strand
GTCGGCGGCACCGCGCAGCTCATCATCGACTGCGAGCCAGTGTTCGACTACGGCCGGATCCGGTCCAGCTGGCAGCACACCGAGCGCGGTTACTACCAGGCCTCGATCACGCCCGAGGAAAGCGACCTGACGCTGACTCTCACCTCCGATATCCGGATCGGCCTGGAAGGTCCGAGCGCGCGGTCGCGCACCCTGCTGCACGAAGGCGACACGAGGTTCTGCGCACTGTCCTGGGGCAGCGTTGATCCGCCCGAGGATTACGAGGAGGCATACCGGCGACTGGTCTGGACTGCGCATCACTGGCAGCACTGGCTCGCGCGTGGCGATCTCCCCGATCATCGCTGGCGTAGCCATCTGGCGCGCAGCGCGCTGACGCTGAAGGGCCTCACGTTCGCGCCGACCGGGGCCGTCGCGGCCGCGGCGACCACGTCACTGCCGGAGACGCCTGGCGGCGAGCGCAACTGGGACTACCGGTACAGCTGGATCCGTGACGCCACGTTCGCGCTCTGGGGGCTATTCACACTGGGTTTTGAGTGGGAGGCCAGCGACTATTTCGCGTTCCTGACCGACGTCGTGGAACGGGACCGCGGCGATATGCAGATCGTCTACGGCATCGACGGCCGCAGCGAGCTGCCAGAGCGGACGCTCAAGCACCTGCACGGCTACCAGGGCGCGCAGCCGGTGCGGATCGGCAACGACGCCTACGCACAGCAGCAGAACGACGTCTGGGGTGTCGTGCTTGACTCCCTCTACCTGCACACCCGGTCCCGTGACCGGCTCGACGAGCGCGTCTGGCAGATGGCCAGGAACCAGGTCGAGCACGCACTCCAGCACTGGCGCGAGCCTGACCGCGGCATCTGGGAAGTCCGCGGTGCCCCGCGGCACTTCACCTCGTCGAAGCTGATGTGCTGGGTAGCGGCCGACCGCGGTGCGCGGCTGGCCAGGATCAGGGAGGACCCGGACGCGGCGCGCCGCTGGCAGCAGGCAGCCGACGAGATCCACGCTGACATCTGCGCCAACGCGGTAGACGACCGCGGCGTGTTCTGCCAGCACTACGACACGACGGCGCTGGACGCATCGCTGCTGCTGATGCCCTTGCTGCGGTTCCTGCCGCCCGGCGATCCGCGCATCCGCGCCACCGTGCTCGCCATCGCCGACGAGCTGACGCAGGACGGCCTAGTGCTGCGGTACCGGGTGGAGGACACCGACGACGGGCTGTCCGGAGCGGAAGGCACGTTCACGATCTGCTCGTTCTGGCTCGTGTCGGCGCTGTCGGAGATCGGCGAGCATCACCGGGCGCGTGACCTGTGCGAGAAGGTCCTGTCCTACGCAAGCCCCCTGCTGCTGTACGCCGAGGAGATCGAGGCGTCGTCCGGGCGGCACCTGGGCAACTTCCCGCAGGCTTTCACCCACCTGGCCCTTATCAACGCGGTCATGCACGTCATCGAGAACGACGAGGAGGAGGCCAGCCGGTCGCAAGGCGGCGCGTCAGAGCGGCCGCGGTCAGGAAGCGGCAAGCTGCGGCGCCGCGACCGGCTCGGATTGATCGACGAGCCAGACCGGAACGAGCGCGGCAGGCTAGCTGACCCCTAGCTCGCTCGGCTCAGCCCAGACGTACAGGCGCCGCGTGGGATGCTCGGCCGCGTACGGTTCACGGTCGTAGTGCCTCCTGACGACGAAGCCTGCCGCCTCGATCGCCGCCATCAGGTCAGGCAGCGACCACAGCGTGGCGCGGACCGACACGGGGCGGCCGAACCAGCCGTCGCTCTGGATCTCGCCGGTACCGCCGTGCATGCTGACGAGCAGCACACCGCCAGGCCGTAGCACCCGCCTGAACTCCGCCAGTGCGACGGGCACCTGCTCGCGCGGCAGGTGGATCACTGAGTAGAACGCGACGAGCCCGCCCAGCGCGCCGTCGCCGCACGGCAACTGGCACATGTCGGCGACCTCGAACCTGAGCGCAGGCTCGCGTGCGCTGGCGATGGCGATGCTGGCGGACGACACGTCGATACCGGTGACGTCGGCGCCGCGGTCGGCCATGAAGCGCGTCACGTGGCCGGCCGCGCCGCAGCCTACGTCGTAAATCCGGCCGGGGCAGGCCGCGGCGAACTCTGCCAGCAATTCGCGGTCGAACGGCTTGGCGTCCAGTTCGTCAGCAAACGCGGCCGCGTACTCCTGCGCCACCGCGTCGTAGACCGCGCGGATGTCGGGCCAGGACTCGGTCATCACGCCATCACCCTGCGCCAGCGTCGCGGGCGATGGCCGCGGTCCGCGCGCCAGCAGCCGAGACGAGGTCCGCGGGTGCGAGCTCGATCTCCAGCCCGCGCTGACCCGCGCTGCAAAACACGGTGGCGTACTTGAGCGCGGTCTCATCGACGACGACCGGCAGCCGCTTGCGAAGGGCGAGTGGCGCGATGCCCCCCGTTACGTATCCTGATGATTTTTCTGCTTGTACCGGGTCGGCCATGGCGGCTCTCTTGCCGCCGACCGCAGCTGCGAGCGCCTTGAGGTCGAGGCTGCCCGCGACCGGGACGACGCCGACCGTGAGCTGGCCGTCGACGTCCGCGATGAGCGTCTTGAAGACACGTTCGGGCGGCACGCCGAGGGCCTCGCTGGCCTCCTGCCCGTACGACGGGTGGCGCGGGTCGTGGGCGTAGCGGTGGATCGTGTGACCGATGCCCAGCGTGGTGAGCAGGTCGGTCGCCCTGGTGCCGCCCCGGCCAGACATGACGCAAGATTAACGGGCGAGCGCGAGACTAGAGGGGTGACCGCCTGGGTGCTTCACGTCGACCTCGACCAGTTCATCGCGGCGGTCGAGGTGCTGCGGCGGCCTGAGCTGCGCGGCAAGCCAGTTGTGGTCGGCGGCGACGGCGACCCATCCAAGCGCGGCGTCGTCGCGACTGCCTCGTACGAGGCCCGGCTGCAGGGCGTGCACTCCGGGCTGCCGATGCGGACGGCGGCACGGCGCTGCCCGGACTGCGTGTTCCTGCCCGTCGACCGCTCCGTCTACGAAGCGGCGTCCGACTCGGTGATGACAGCGCTGCGCAGCCTGGGCGCGGTGACTGAGGTGATGGGGTGGGACGAGGCGTTCCTGGCTGTGGAGACCGGCGATCCGGAAGCGTTCGGCCGGCGAATCCAGGAGACGATCAAGGCAGCAACCGAGCTGGACAGCACGGTCGGCATCGGCGAAAACAGGCTGCAGGCCAAGCTCGCCACGAACTTCGGCAAGCCGGCCGGAGTGTTCAGGCTGACGCACGCGACCTGGTTCGAGCTACTCGGCGCACAGCCGGTCACCGCACTGTGGGGAGTCGGCGCAAAGACCGCCAGCAAGCTCGCGGAACTGGGCATCCAGACCGTCGCTGACCTCGCCGGGGCCGATATCGCGGCGGTGGCGGCGCGGTTTGGCCCGACGATCGGGCCGTGGCTGGTCCAGACCGCTCGCGGCCTCGACGGCTCAACCGTCAGCGCAGAGCCGTACGTGCCCCGCTCGCGCAGCCGTGAGGTCACCTTCCAGGCAGACATCGCGGACTGGGAGCAGGTCCAGGCCGAGGTGGTGCAGCTCGCCGGCCGGGTCACCCGCGACGTGATCGAGGAAGACAGACCGGCTGTCCGGGTCGTCGTCAAGGTCCGGTACCGACCGTTCTTTACCAATACGCACGGGGTGCCGCTCGATTCGCCGACCGCCGACCAGGCCGAGATCGAGCGGGCGGCGCTCGCTGCGCTGGCCAAGTTCACCGATCGCAGGCCAGTGCGGCTGCTGGGCGTCCGCGCCGAGTTCGCCGACGGCTAGCCGGCTCGTGTCACGGGGCCGGGTCCTGTCTCGTCTCAGACTCTGATCGGATGGATCTGAGGTGCGGAGGAAACCGATGCGAGTACTGGTAGTCGGAGCGACCGGGGCCGTCGGCAGGCAGCTCGTGCCGCAGCTGATCGCCGCCGGAGACCAGGTTTGTGCCACCACCCGCAGTCCGGGCAAGGTTGCCGGGCTGCGCGCTGCCGGCGCGGACCCGCTCGTGCTGGACGGGCTCGACGCCGCAGCCGTCGGCGAGGTGGTGGCGCGGGCGGAGCCTGAGGTCATCGTGCATGAGATGACCGCCATCCCCGGCAACCCCGATCTGCGGAAGTTCGACCGAACGTTCGCTGCGACCAACGCCCTGCGCACGACGGGGCTTGACCACCTGCTGGCAGCGGCCACGGCGCAAGGCGTGCGCCGGTTCGTCGCGCAGAGCTACGCGGGCTGGCCCAACGCCAGGTCGGGGGGCGCGGTGAAGACCGAAGCGGACCCCCTTGACCCGGACCCGCCTGCCGCCCAGCGGGGCACCCTGCAGGCGATCCGGTACCTGGAGCAGGCGGTGACGTCCGCACCGCTGGCGGGCCTGGCGCTGCGCTACGGCAGCCTGTACGGGCCCGGCTCGTCGGAGGTCTTCGTCGCAATGCTGAAGCGCCGCCGGGTCCCGCTGGTCGGCGACGGCACTGGCGTCTGGTCGTTCCTGCACGTCACCGACGCGGCCGCGGCCACCGTCGCGGCCGTCCATGGCGGCCCGCCCGGTGTGTACAACATCGTGGACGACGACCCGGCCACGGTCGCGGACTGGCTCCCGGTGCTGGCCCGCTGCGCCGGCGCGCCCAGGCCGCTGCACGTGCCGGCCTGGCTCGGCCGGCTGGCCGCCGGGGAGGCCGGGCTGTCGATGATGACCAAGATCCGCGGCTGCTCCAACGCCAAGGCCAAGCGCGACCTCGGCTGGCGGCTAACCTGGCCCAGCTGGCGGCAGGGCTTCGCGGCCGGCCTGACGCAGGCCTACCCGGACCCAGGCTGAGCTGGCTCGAGGGATTGCACATGGAGCGCGAGCCGATTACCGATCGGGCCGACGGCGCCGACCACAGCACCGCTGCGGCCTACGAGAGCCTGCGGCCCCTGCTGTTCTCGATCGCCTACCGGATGGTCGGCAGTGTGACCGAGGCCGAGGACATCGTGCAGGAGGCGTTCCTGCGCTATCACCGCGCCGTCGGCGACCGCGGCCAGCCCGACTCGCCTAAGGCCTACCTGTCCGCTGTGGTGACGAGGCTGTCGATCGATCAGCTGCGATCTGCCCGGGCACGGCGCGAGTCCTACGTCGGCGAGTGGCTGCCCGAGCCACTGCTGACCGGCCCGGAACCGCTGGGCCAGCGGGCCGCCGATCCGGCCGCGAACGCCGAGCTGGCCGACTCGCTCTCGATGGCCTTCCTGCTGCTGCTCGAGCGGCTCACGCCACTGGAGCGGGCGGTGTTCTTGCTGCACGACGTGTTCAGCTATGGATACGACGAGACCGCCGGCGTCATCGGCCGGAGCGCGACCACCTGCCGCCAGCTGGCCCGCCGGGCTAGGCAGCATCTCGAGGCCGGGCGGCCGAGGTTCGATGTGGCGGCGCGTGCACGCGACGAGCTGGCCGAGCGCTTCTTTGCCGCGGTGGGAAATGGCGAGATGAGCGGCCTCCTCGACCTGCTGGCCGCCGACGTCGAGGTGCACGGTGACAACAGCGGAGTCCGGCCAGCCTGGCGCAGGCCCATCGTCGGCCGCGAGCACGTTGCCAGGCTTCTGGCTGCGATTGGCAACCAGCTGCGGGACGTGCAGGGGTCGATCCGGCCGACCGAGATCAACGGCCAGCCGGGAGCGCTCGTCCTCGCACCCGACGGCAGCCTGATCAGCGTGCTCAGCATCGACATCGCCGACGGCCAGGTCCAGACCGTCCGCTCGGTCATTAGCCGGGCCAAGCTTCGTCATCTAGGCCCGCTCGCCGACCTCGGCAACCTCCAGCCGGAGCGGTACCACGAGAGCCCCGGGTCAGGACGCGCCGCCGCGCCGGGCTGACAAGAATCCTGGCCAGGATGCGCCACCGCGCCGGGCTGACGGGAGCCCGGCGCGGCGGCTGCCAACTCCCGAGCGGCGGTCTATGCCGGGGGGCGCCGCAGCTCGGAGTGGCGCCCTCAGGGGGGAAGCGCGCCCACCTGCGCGGCCAGCGCCACGAGCAGGCGAGGAGGCGGCGTACGCATGCTGGCGAGTTCGCCGATGAGCGCGAAGGCGCCGTCACGCGCCTCCGCTGGCTCCAGATCTACGGCGCGCGCCAGCGCTGCCGTCGCTTGGTCGACTTCCTGCCGCAGCGCGTAAGCCCGCGCCACGTCGACGAGCATCCGCGCGAGCCGGCCGGCCGGCATGCTCGCGGTATCGACAGCCGCAGCGGCTCGGAGCGCGTGATCCGCGTCACCGAGATCCACGCTGACCGCGATCTCGACGAGCGCCACGTACTGCGCGCCGAACTCGGGCAGCTCGTTCGCGGTCCGGCCAGCCAGCCGGCTCGCGATCAGGCGAGCCGTGGCCAGGTGGCCGAACGCGGTCGCGGGATGGTCAGTCCTGGCCGCAACCGTAGCCCGCAGCAAGGTCAGCCCGCCGCGGAGCGAGAGCGCGTCGGGATCGCCGAGCTCGGCGAGGCCGCGCAGCGCTATCAGCGAGGTCCGGGCTATCTCGTCCGCCAGCGCATACTCGCCGGAGTCCAGGAAAACCGCCGCGAGGCGGTACTGCCCGGCTGCGGCGAGCAGCAGGTTGCCCGCCTGCTCCGCCGCTGCCATCGCCCGGTCGGCGGCCACCCAGGCGGCTAACGGCTCGCCGAGCTTCATCAGCGCAGCCGAGCAGGCCTGGTAGGCCATCGCGGTCAGCTCGTATGCATCGGCCTGCGACTCCTTCGGCACAGTCCGCACTGCCGCCTCCAGCCCCGGCAGCAGTCTGCCGAGAGCCGACGTCAGCTCCTCGAACTCGCCCGCCCTGGCCAGCGCGGCCACGCGCTCGGTCGTGGCGCGCAGGCTGTGAATCGACGGGGCGCAGCTCTCGCCCAGCATCGCGCTCAGGGAATGCGCCCGCGCCAGCAGCAGTCGAAGGCCGTCGGCCGCGGACGACCCTCCCTGCTCGCCGACTCCCTGCCCGCCGATTCCGCTCTGTTCGCCGACTCCGGGCTCGCCGATTTCGCCCTGCCCGGCGGCCGCTAACTTCGACAATGGCATGTCCGGCGCGCCGGTGCTGGACTGCCGGGCGGCCGGCTCCCCGATCGGCGGCACGTGCGCTATCCAGGCGGCCGGGCGGTCTGCCAGTACGGCCAGGTCGGGGCGGGCCAGGTCGGGGCGCGCTAGGTCGGGGCGCGCTAGGTCGGGATGCGACAGGTCGCGGCGGCGCTCGCTGGCGGTCCTGCGCCGGGCCGCCGGCTGATACTCCACGGCGTTCACGTGCGCGCTCCCTCTCACTGAGGATCAGGCGCCCTTTCACCCGCGGTCGCGGGCCATTCCTGACTAGCAGATGATTGCATCTTGAGAATTGCACGTGAGCGCCGCGCTACGCAAGTGCGTGAGATGCGATTTATTGGCCATTACCGGATCAAAGCACCCAGGCAACTGGCGGCCGACGTTCGTTACGCCGTGTGCAGAGGCGGTCTCAGCCTGTGCTCGGCTCGTGCCCTCATCGTAGGCGGCCACCAGCTCAGCACCACCCGTTCCGCCGAATTGGGGCGATGCCTGTACCGGCGGCTTCCAAGCCGGCGCCGGTGCGCTAGTCTGCCGCCGCGCGCGCAGTGCCGTCTTTGCGAGGAGAGATATGGTCGTTCCGCTGGCCGCACGCTGGGTGGCCGCGGTCGTAGGCGTGCTGCTCGTCGGCACCGCGGCGAGCAGCGTGATCGGCACGCTGATCGTACCCCGCTCCGTGGGGAGCTGGGTGACCACGCGAGTCGATCAGCTGGTCAACCACGCGTATCTACTGATCACCACGCCGGTGAAGGTGGACTTCCGCCGCCGCGACCGGATCCTGGCCACCCACGCGGCAACCCTGCTGCTGTGTCAGATCATCGCGTGGCTGGCGATGTTCTTCGTCGGCTTCAGCCTCATTTTCTGGCCGCTGGTGCACGGCGGCATCACCAACGCGTTCCGGCTCGCCGGGCCCGGCATCTGGGAGATCGGGTCGGACGAGGCCAAAGGCGGACCGCAGCAGGCCATCCTCGACATCGCCTCACTCACCGCGCTCATCACGGTCACCTTGCAGATCGCGTACCTGCCGACGCTGTACTCGGCGTTCAACCGCCGCGAGAACGAAGTCGCACTGCTCAACGACCGTGGCGGCTTCCCAGCCTGGGGTCCCGAGTTGCTGGCCCGGACGCACTACGCCCTCGGCTCGGGCGTCTCTACCGTGAACACGCTGCCTGACCTGTACGCGAACTGGGAAAGGTGGGCGGCCGACGTCGGCGAGAGCCACACCACGTACCTGCCGCTGGTCTGGTTCCGCTCGCCGAAGGCGCTGTCATCCTGGGTCACGTCCCTGCTGGCGGTGCTCGATTCCGCCGCGCTCATGCTCTCGCTCAATCCGTCGACGGCGCCGGTGGTGCCGGCCAGGCTCTGCCTGCGGGCCGGCTTCACGTGCTTCGGAGACGTCGCCAGGGCGATGGGATTCAAGATTCCGCTGGAGCCTGACCCCGACCAGGGCATCAAGATCAGCTACCAAGACTTCCTCGAGGCTTACAACCGGCTGGAGGAAGTGGAATTCCTGATCGAGCGACCTCCTGAGGACGCCTGGCCCGATTTCGTTGGCTGGCGGGTCAACTACGAGGACGCGGCCTTCGCCATCGCCCGGGCCGTTGATGCCGTGCCTGCCCTGTGGTCTGGCCCCCGGCGGCACGAGCGCAAGGTCATCCGGCCTATTCGGCCGCCGACGGGCCGCCCGCCGGACGGCAAGTGGAAGAAGCCGACTCCGGCCGACGGCGGGGTCACCTAGCGTTCGCCGCGTCCCCGCTTGACTGCACTAGGTCCAGGTCAGTAGCAGCAGAGTCCGAGTCGTCCTGCGTAGCCGCCGGCGGGCCGACCGACTGGCTAGACACTGACGAGGACGGGAACGGGCTCGCGTCCGGCAACTGCCCGCTCTCCTGCGCGGCCGCTTGCGGCTCGGCCACGCCGGGCCGCTCGGGCCATGGGTTCAGGTCAGGAACAACAGCCGCTGGCTCGGGCTCGGGTGCGGGCTCAGCCGGCGTCGCCGCAGCCGCCCGGTCCTGACCCGCCGCCGGGTCCCGGTCCGCGGTCCGGTCTGGCCGCAGCAGCTCGGGCAACTCGGGCAGCTGAACGAGGCTGGCGAACTCTGGCTCCTCCTGCGGCTGGGGCGGCGGCAGCGGCTGTCCCCGCTCGGGCAGCGGAATGCCACCGAACGCAGGTGCCAGCACGGCGCCCGCGGCGCGTACGGTCGCGTCGCGCAGCGTGTCGCCGACCAGCCGGGCCGCGTAGGCGAGCAGTCCCTGGCGCTCACCGTCGGCTTCCTGCTGGGCCGCCGCTGCCAGCTCCTCGGCGAGCCGGGAGGCCAGCGCCTCGGCGGTCGGCCATTGACCGACGGCCCGCCGGGCCTCCGGGGTTACCTTGAAGACATACCAGAAGCGAGGGTCGCCACCAGTCGTGGTCTTCCTGAAGTCCACGTAGACCGGATCCAGTGCCTCGAGTGCCTGAGCGACGACGGACGGATCAAGGCCAGTCTGGGCAGCGATATCGGTGACTGTGACCATGTAGCTGCGCTCAAGCAAGCCCACAGTCGCGTCCAGCACGGGCAGGTCTCTCGCTGCCCAGGTGTCATGCACCAGCATCTGCCTAACCGGGACCTGGCCGGAGATCATCGGGGGCCGACCGGGTCCCTGAATCGTCGGGTTCGCCCCGGCTCGCGCTGCCAGGGCCGATGTAACCGGCACTTAGGAGACTAGCGAGAATACGGAGTGCAAGCGCACCAATGTATTCTTCGCGCTATTCCACCGCGCATTCGCTGAGCTGAAGGCGCCCGCAAAGTCCCTGCGTACGGCCGATCTGTCAGCTCCCGAGTGGGCTGTGTCACGTTCACGACTGGGCACCGCAGCGACGTCGCTAAGCTGTGCGGGCCGGCAACGCTGCGGGCCGACCGACTTGAGAGGAACATTAATGGGTAACGACACCGGACTCGAGCGGACTCTGGTGCTGCTCAAGCCCGACGCCGTGGCTCGGGGCGTGATCGGGCGCGTGCTCACACGTTTTGAAGACGCCATGCTCAAGGTGGTCGCTTGCAAGATGGTCTGGATGGACGCCGACCTCGCCAGGCGGCACTACTTCGACCTCGAGGAGCGCTTCGGTCCGGCCGTCTACAACGCGATGGCCGAGTTCATGGAGAGCGGCCCGGTGCTGGCCCTCGTTCTTGAGGGCGTCGAGGCAGTGGCCTGCACGCGGAAGCTCGTCGGCTCCACCTATCCCGACCAGGCGCCGCCCGGCACCATCCGGGGTGACTTCGCGCATATGAGCAGGGCCTACGCCAACGAGCGCGGCATCGCCGTGGCCAACCTCGTGCACGCCTCAGGCAACGCCGATGACGCGGCCCACGAGATCGACGTCTGGTTCGGCAAAGACGAGATCCACGAGTACCCGTCGGCAGCGGAGCGCTTCCTCCGCTAGCCGGGCAAACCCGGCGCCACGCCGAGTGAACTGTTGTTACTGCGCGTGTCTGTGAGACCGCGCAGCGTGACTCGCCGTTACCTTGAGAGGCGGCAACGCCACACCTCGCCGTGGCGCCCGGCGGTCGCGGTCGCCCTTCCCAAGTGGCTGGCCTTCGGCAGGCCGGCCGGCCTCGAAGGGAGCATGAATGCCCGCACGACATCGCATCGCGGCGGCGGCAGCCGCCGGGGCCATTACTGCGCTGGGCTTAACGGCGACACCCGCAGCAGTGGCCCAGCCAGTTGGGTCGACTGCTTACCTAAGTCAGTTCAGCAAGATCACGACGGTCGCGTCGACGGTCCCTGGCAACGGGGACGTCAACCCGTACGGCATCGTCGTCATCCCGCGCAGCACCGGCCGGCTGCAGGCGGGCAACGTCCTGATTAGTAATTTCAACAACAAGTCCAACCTCCAGGGCACCGGCAAGACGATTGTCCAGATCACGCCGAGCGGCCACCGGACCCTGTTTGCGCAACTCAACCCCGGCAAGCTGCCGGGCTCATGCCCCGGCGGCGTCGGCCTCAGCACGGCACTTGAAGTACTGCCAGGCGGCTGGGTCATCGTGGGCAGCGTGCCCTCCGTCAACGGCATGGCCGCAACCGCCAAGGCCGGCTGCCTGATCGTGCTGAATAGCAACGGCCAGGTGAAGGAGACCATCAGCGGCGACGGCATCAACGGGCCGTGGGACTCGGCCGCAGTGGTGCGCGGCCGCTTCGCAACGCTTTTCGTCGCCAATGTGCTGGACGGCACGGTCGCTGCGGGTGGCAACGTCGTCGACAACGGTTACGTGCTGCGGCTGACGCTACGGCTGCACCCGCTCGCGCCGCCTTCGGTCGTCGCGTCGACGGTAGTCGGCTCGGGCTATCCGCAGCGAACCGACCTCATGGCGTTCGTGATCGGGCCTACCGGACTCGGGCTCGGGCGGCATGGCACCCTCTACGTCGCCGAGGCGCTGACGAACCGGATCTTCGCCATACCCAACGCTGTTGCCCGGCGCCGGACCGCGGGCGAGGGCACGCTCGTGACCAAGGGCGGCAAGCTCAACATGCCGCTAGGCCTCGCCATCGCTCCGGGCGGGCACGTGCTCACGGTCAACGGCGGCAACGGCAAGATCGTGGAGACAACTCCGGCAGGCGACCAGATCTCCTCGCGCTTCCTGGACACCTCCGGCTTCCCGGCGGGCGCCGGCGCGCTGTTCGGCCTGGCGGTACAGCCCGGTCTCGGCGGCGTGTACTACGTGGACGACGCCGCCAATACACTCCGCCTGCTGCACTAGCCGAATCGACCGGCCGGCTGCACTGGCCGGCCGGTCCCTATTCCCAGTCCTCGTCCGCCTCGACGGGCGCAAACTGGACATCCTTCTCGACCAGCCAGCGCTCCAGCCAGCCGAACTGCTCGGCCAGTGTGTGCAGCACCGACTCGCGCGCCACGTAGCCGTGACTCTCATACGGCAGGATCACCAGTCGCGCGATCCCGCCGGTGCCCTGGATCGCCTGGAACAGGCGCTCCGACTGGATCGGGAACGTGCCCGAATTGGCGTCCCGTTCCCCGTGGATGAGCAGCAGTGGCGCCGAGATCTTGTCCGCATACCGGAACGGTGACACGCGGTCATAGACCTCCGTGGCCTCCCAGAAGTTGCGCCGCTCCGTCTGGAAGCCGAACGGGGTCAGGCTCCGGTTGTAGGCGCCGCTGCGCGCGATACCCGCGGCGAACAGGTCGGTATGAGCCAGCAGGTTGGCCGTCATGAACGCGCCGTAGCTATGACCACCGACGGCCACCCGCTGCGGATCGGCGATGCCCATCTCCGCGACTGCGCCGATGTGGGCCGCCGCGGCCGCCGTGATCTGCTCCACGTACGAGTCGTTCATCGTCTCCGGGTCACCGATGACGGGCATCGTCGCGTTCTGGAGGACCGCGTAACCGCGCAGCACGAACCAGATCGGGTCGGAGGCTGTCAGCCGGGTGAACCGCTCGGTCGTGCCGCGGACCTGCCCGGCCGTCGCCGCATCACCGTAGTCGAGCGGGTACGCCCAGACGACCAGCGGCAGCCGGCCATCGCGGACGTGGTCATAGCCGGGCGGCAGGTGCAGCATGCCGGTCAGCTGCACGCCGTCGCCGCGGTCGTAGCTGACCAGCCGCTTGTCCATGCCAGTCAGCTGCGGGTGCGGGTCCGGCCAGGACGTCAGCGGCATGCGCTCGCCATCGTCGAGCCTGACTACGGCGAGATTCGGCGGCTCCGCGCGGCTCTCGTGCCAGATCAGCAGCGCCTCGCGGTCGTCGCCGGCGAAACCGAGCACTTGCTCATAGGCATCCGCGGGACTGCGCCACAGCCGCCTGGTAGTCACGTCCGTCAGGTCCAGCTGGTCCAGGAACGGCCGGTCGCCGTCGGGACTGGCGCCGTCGCCCCGCAGGTAGATCTGGTGGCCATCCTGGAGGATGGTGCGGGTGCCGTCCGGATGGACGGTCATCAGCGGCGAGCCCGGATCGCGGTAAGCCTCGTCGGCAGAGTGGTCGAAGATGACTCGGCTGTCGTGCGGCGCAGCGAGGTCGGCGAGCCGGGAAGTCAGCCAGCGACGGTCCCTGTCGTGCTCGGTGACCAGCAGCTGACCTGGCGCCGCCATGTCGTACCAGCCGAGGCACCGGTGCTCGACCTGGATGCAGGGCTGCGGGGACTCGTCAAACGGAGCGGGCAGCCGGTAGATCTCATCCCGGAACTCGGCCTTGACGAGCGGATCACCGCCGTCCTGCGCCTCGGTCCAGACGAGGCTGGCCGGCATCGACTCCTCCCACGACACCATCCGCGGGCCGGTCGGCACACCCTGCCGGGGCACCTCGTCGCTGACTGGCAGATCGGCGATGACACGCTCAAGCTCGCCGCGCGACGTCCAGACCTCGACCCGGCGGGCGAAATACGGAAACGGGACCCGGAACGAGAACGGCCGTTGCAACCGGTAGACGAGCATGTGCTCGCCGTCGGGCGACTCGCTGAGGTGGTAGTACAACCCGGGCGGTCCAAGCTCGGTCGCGGCGCCGGAGTCCGGATCGACGCGCAGCGGCACCGTCGTCGCCAGTTCCTCGAAGAGGTCAGCGTCCGCGTCGGTACGGAGCAGGTCGGTGAAGGTAGCCATCTGCGAGCGTTTGCCGGCCACCTCCGCCAGCTGCGGCTCGATCGGCACCGGGCCGGGCACTGCGGGCGGCGCCAGCGCGCCAAGCGCGAGCAGGGTGCGGCCGTCCCTCGACCAGCGCACTGTCGAGCTGGGCGACGTGGGGTCGCCGCCGAGCACGTCCCTGACGCGCAGGCCGGGTACGGCGGCAGCCGTCGCGGCCTGGGCGTCCGCCACCCAGACGGCGATGCCATCGGGTTCGTCGAGCGTGACGGCGAACCGCCGGCCATCAGGTGCCCAGGTGGGCACGCTGACCGAGATGCCGTCCGGGAGTTCGATCCGTCGCGGCTGGCCGCTTGGCACCGCGATCACCGACAGCCCCGTGAGCCGCCGGGTGCGCTGCCGGCCACCGAGGGCCGGGTCCAGGCGC
>DATHPF010000388.1:0-7910 GCA_035484155.1 Streptosporangiaceae bacterium | reverse complement strand
GATCGTCGACCTCACCGAGACTGGCGCCTCCCTGCACCGCAACGGCCTGCGTATCCTCGACACGCTGCTCACCAGCTACACCGAGCTGATCGCCAACCACGCCTCCTACGCCGACCCGGTCAAGCGCGAGGCGATGGAGGACGTGGCGCTGCTGCTGCGCGGCGCGATCGAGGCGCGGGCCAGCGTGCTGCTGAAGCTCAATGTCAGTGCTGCCGACCTGGCGGCTGTCACCGGGATCCTGCCGGCCATGTCGTCACCGACGATCACGTCGCTGGCCCGTGGCGATATGCACGCCGTCGAGGCCGTGGTGCCCAAGCGCGGCGTGAACACGCTGATCCCGGCGCTGAAGGCGGCCGGCGGGCGGGACATCCTGGAGATCCCGATCAGCAAGATCGTGGAGTAACGGCGTGCTGAGCCGAATCGACCTGCGCGGGCGCAAGCCCGGCATGATGGCGCCGGCTGAGCTCGCCGCGTTGCTGCCCCGCGCGGCCCTCGACGTCGGAGCCGCAGTGGACGCGGTCGGCCCGGTCTGCGCGGACGTCCGTGCCCGCGGCGGCGCCGCGGTCCGTGAGTACACGCAGAAGTTCGACGGAGTCGACCTCGCCAGCACCAGGGTGCCCGACCGCGAGCTGTCCGCCGCGCTTGCGGCCCTTGATCCAGCCGTCCGGGCGGCGCTCACCGAGGCCGCACGGCGCGCCAGGCTCGTGCACGAGGCGCAGGTGCCGGCCGAGACATGGACCGCCGTCGCCGCCGGATCGACGGTCACCGAACGGTACCTGCCGGTCCGCCGGGCGGGTGTCTACGTGCCAGGCGGGCTGGTCGCCTATCCCTCGTCCGTACTGATGAACGTGATCCCGGCCCAGGTGGCCGGCGTTGCCGAGATCGCGGTCGCCTCGCCGCCGCAAGCCGAGCACGGTGGTCTGCCGCATCCGGCGATCCTCGCCGCGTGTGCGCTGTTCGGCATCACCGAAGTGCACGCGGCCGGCGGCGCGCAGGCCATCGCGATGCTGGGGTACGGCACGGACGAGTGCGCCCCGGTGGACGTCATCACCGGGCCAGGCAATGTCTACGTCGCGGCGGCCAAGCGGATATTGCGCGAGCGCGTCGCCGTCGACGCCGAGGCAGGCCCGACGGAGATCGCCATCGTCGCCGACGATGGTGCGGACGCCGGCTTCATCGCCGCCGATCTCGTCGCCCAGGCCGAGCACGACCCGCTGGCAGCGTGCCTGCTCATCTCCACCAGCGCGGCGCTGGCCGACCGGGTGGAGACCGAACTGGCCAAGGCGGCGGCGCAGGCGCGGCACGCCGAGCGGGTCCAGGCCGCGCTGGCCGGGCAGTCAGCCTGCGTCGTGGTCGACGATGCGAACGCCGCGCTAGCGGTCTCCGACGCCTGGGCGCCTGAGCATCTGGAGATCCAGGCCGCGGACGCGGCGATCCTGGCCCGCCGGGTGCGTAACGCGGGGGCCATCTTCGTCGGGCCGTGGGCGCCGGTGTCGCTCGGCGACTACCTGGCTGGCTCGAACCACGTCCTGCCGACGGGAGGCACGGCCCGTTACACCGGCGGCCTGTCCGTACTGGCCTTTCTCCGGTGCGTGCACCTGGTGGAATGCGACCAGGCCGGGCTGGCCGCCGCGGCACCATACATCGACGCGCTCGGCGGTGCCGAGGACCTGACGGCGCACGTGCAGGCCGTGCGGGTGCGGGTGCCGGACAACGGGGATCAGCGGTGACGACCGCGGACCAGGTCGCCGCCGCGATCCGGGCTAGTCACTCGACGCGGGCTGGCGTGCCGATCCGCGCCGACCTGGCGGGCCGCCAGCCGTACGGCGCGCCGCAGCTTGATGTGCCGGTGCGGCTCAACACCAACGAGAATCCCTATCCGCCGTCGGCGTCCTTGGTAGCTGATATCGCGGCGTCAGTCGGCGACGTGGCCGGCGGACTGAACCGGTATCCGGACCGGGACGCAGTCGCGCTGCGGACCGCGCTGGCCGGCTACCTCGGTCACGGACTGACCGTCGCCAGCACCTGGCCGGCCAACGGCTCGAACGAGATCATTCAGCAGGTACTGCAGGCGTTCGGGGGGCCAGGCCGAAGCGCGCTGGGCTTCGAGCCGTCGTACTCGATGCACCCGCTGATCGCGCAGACGACATCGACGCGGTGGATTTCGGCGCAGCGGACGAGCGACTTCAGCCTCGACCCCGGCCAAGCCGCGCACGAGGTCCGCCGGCACCAGCCCGACGTGGTGTTCCTGACTTCGCCCAACAACCCGACCGGGTCGGCGACGCCGTTCGCGGTGATCGAGGCGGTCTGCGCCGCAGCGCCTGGCATGGTCGTGATCGACGAGGCTTACGCCGAGTTCGCCAGGGATACCAGCGGCACGGCGCTGGCACTCCTGCCGCGCTATCCGCGGCTGGTTGTCGTGCGCACGATGTCCAAGGCGTTCGCGTTGGCGGGCGCGCGCGTCGGCTACCTCGCCGCGGACCCCGCAGTCGTGGATGCGCTGCTGCTGGTGCGGCTGCCCTACCACCTGTCAGCGGTGAGCCAGGCAGTCGCGCTGGCGGCCCTGCGGCACTCGGCCGAGCTGCTGTCCTCGGTCGCCGAGATCCGCGCGGAGCGCGACCGCCTCGTCGGCGACCTGCGCGGCCTGGGCTTGACCGCGCCGGACTCCGACGCGAACTTCGTGCTCTTCGGCCGGTTCGCTGACCGGCATGCGGTCTGGCAGGCGCTGCTCGACCGCGGCGTCCTGGTCCGCGAGACCGGCCCGCCGGAATGGCTGCGCGTCAGTATCGGCACCGCGGCGGAGACGGCCACGTTCCTGTCCGAATTGACCGGTGTGCTCGACCGCGGCGCGCCCGTGGTACGGGCGTGACGGGGGTGCGGGCGTGACCAGGACGGCCAGGATCGGGCGAGTCACCGGCGAGACGCAGGTGCTGGTCGAGCTGAACCTCGACGGCGCAGGCGTGGGGCGGGCCGAGACGGGCGTGCCGTTCTTCGATCACATGCTTGCCCAGCTTGGCCGGCACGCGATGGTCGACCTGACGGTGCAGGCGCGTGGCGACGTCGAGGTGGACGCGCATCACACGGTCGAAGACACGGCGATCGCGCTCGGGCAGGCGCTCCGCGAGGCGCTGGGGGAGAAGCTCGGCATCTGCAGGTTCGGCGACGCGCTCGTGCCGCTGGACGAGACGCTAGTGCGCGCCGCCATCGACCTGTCCGGGCGGCCGTATGTCGTGCACACCGAGCCAGCCGGGATGTCACCGCTGATCGGCTCCTACGACACGACGCTGACCAGGCATTTCTTCGAGTCGCTCGCACATTCGGCGGCCATCTGCGTCCATCTCGATGTGCTGCGCGGGCGCAATCCGCATCACATCGTCGAAGCCCAGTTCAAGGCGTTTGCCAGGGCGCTGCGCGCGGCTGCGGCTCCGGATCCGCGCTCGGGCGGCCAGGTGCCGAGCACGAAGGGCGTCCTCTAGCCGCGGCGATCTCGTCAGCGCGACAAATTTGGGTCCCGCGCTAGCGGAGTTTTCGTGATCATGATCGGGTCAGAACCCCTTGAGGTTGCCGATGCCGAGCGAGCCGGGCCCGACGCGCGCTCTGGCCGCCTCTTCCTGCTGGCGCACGTAGCCAGCGGGGTCCCTGTCGACCGGCCGGACGCCGGCGAAATTCCGCGCCTCGAAGTCCGCGAACGCCACCGCCAGCGCGTGTCGCTCCGCCAGGCTGACGCGGCGGCGAAAGTCGGTCAGGCCCTCTCGCTCCTCTTCGGCCATGTGGTCGGAGTTGGCGAGGTTCACCGCGGCGACGGCGGCGCGCCAGCCGGGGCTGCCGGCCTGATGTCCGGCGACGAGCGCGATGGTGTCCCTGATCTCGTTGTGGTCATGGATCGCGTCGATGGTTTCGGGCTCGGCGCTGCTCAGCGGCTGCGGCCCGATGGCCAGGCTGACCAGTTCGGGGTAGAAGATCGCTTCTTCGGCCGCCGCGTGTACTTCGAGGAAGACCGCCAGGCGCGCCCAGATGTCGCCGAGCGCGGCGACGTTCGCAGAGTCGATCTGCTCGAGGACCGCGAAGCGACGACGCTGCTCGTGATGGTCGTCCAGGATCAGCTGAGTGATGTCCATGGTGTCTCCTGGCGTCGCGAGCTGCTCACCGTCGCACGCTACCTGTCGCGGCAGCCTGACGCTGCTCCAGGCCCGCTAAGCGCGCCGCAGGAACATGACGAGGAGCACGATGATGAGGATGAGGACGATCGTGCCGATACCGATATACATGGGTCACTTCCTTTCCGATAGTCGCTGTGGCTACCCAGCGAGTGCGCCATGAAACGCTGGATCGCCGAGCCCGCAGGCGATCCGGCATGCGCGGTCGAATCGCGGTGCCGCTGGTCGATAGCCTGGGATTGGGCCGGCCGCCACCACGGCCGGACCGTTAGTGACCAGGGACAGGAGCTGCCGTGACCAGCCGTCGGCCGAGCGTGGTCGTGCTCGACTACGGCTCGGGCAACCTGCGGTCAGCGCAGCGCGCCCTCCAGCGGGCCGGCGCGGAAGCCGAGGTGAGCACCGATGCCGACGCGGCGCTGCGAGCTGACGGGCTGGTCGTACCGGGCGTGGGGGCGTTCGCCGCGTGCATGGCCGGGCTGCGGGCCGCCGGCGGCGACCAGGTCATCGCCAAGCGGCTGGCTGACGCCAGGCCCGTCCTTGGCATCTGCGTGGGCATGCAGATCCTGTTCGGATCGGGGCAGGAGCATGGCGAGACAACCCCCGGGGTGGGCTGCTGGCCTGGCGTTGTGCGCAAACTGACCGCTCCTGTCCTGCCGCACATGGGCTGGAACGGGGTCGCTGCCCCCCCAGCCTCTCGCCTCCTCGCGGGCATCGACGCGGACGCCATGTTTTACTTCGTGCACTCTTACGCCGCGACGCAGGTGCCAGCCAGGCCTGGTGAACCCGAGCCCGTGGTCGGCTGGACCACGCACGGCGAGGACTTCGTCGCCCTGGTGGAGGACGGCGCGCTGATGGCGACGCAGTTCCACCCGGAGAAGTCGGCTGACGCCGGCGCCGCCCTGCTCGCGAACTGGCTGGAGACACTGTGACCAATCCGGAGACTGTGACAACGCTGGAGTTGCTGCCTGCGGTGGACGTCGCAGGCGGCCAGGCGGTCCGCCTCGTGCAGGGCGCGGCCGGGACCGAGACGAGCTACGGCGACCCGGTCGACGCCGCGCTGGCGTGGCAATACGCGGGCGCCGCCTGGATTCACCTGGTCGATCTCGACGCAGCGTTCGGCCGCGGGTCGAACGGGCCCCTGCTCGCCGAGCTGATTGGCAGGCTCGACGTGCAGGTCGAGCTGTCAGGCGGCATCCGCGACGAGGCGGCCCTCACCGCGGCGCTGGCCACTGGTTGCACCAGAGTCGTGATCGGCACCGCGGCCCTGGAAGACCCGGACTGGGTCGCCAAGGTCATCTCCGAGTACGGCGACCAGGTGGCCGTCGGGCTCGACGTTCGCGGCACCCGGCTGGCCGCACGCGGCTGGACCAGCGATGGCGGCGAGCTTGACGACGCGCTCGACCGGCTGGAGGCCGCCGGATGCCACCGCTACGTGGTCACCGACATCGACAAGGACGGCATGCTGCGCGGGCCGAATCTGGACCTGCTCCGGCGGGTCTGCGCGCGGACCGATCGGCCCGTCGTCGCGAGCGGCGGCGTGTCGAGCCTGGCTGACCTGCGCGCGATCGCGGAGCTCCGGCCGATCGGCGTCGAAGGCGCGATCGTCGGCAAGGCGCTGTACGCGGGCGCATTCACGCTGCCCGAGGCGCTCGCGGCGGTGGCACGGTGACAGGGAGCACGGGGACCGGCAGCACGGGGACGGGCAGCACGGGGACAGGCAGCACGGGCACGGGCAACAACGCGACGGGCAGCAACGGGACGCGCAAGGTGTCCAGCGGTGCCGTATGGGAGCCGATCGTCGGCTACAGCCGCGCGGTCGCGGCGGGCGACTACATCTTCGTGTCCGGCTGCACGTCGATCTACGGCGCGGAGTTCGTCCACCCTGGCGATGCGTACGCGCAGACGCGGCAGGCCATCGCTAACGTCGAATCGGCCCTCGCGGCGCTTGGCGCCGGGCTCGCCGACGTCGTCCGGACCCGGGTCTATGTCACGGACATCTCCCGCTGGGAGCAGTACGGCCGCGCGCACGGCGAGAAGTTCGCCGGCATCATGCCAGCGACGTCCATGATCCAGATCGGCGCGCTGGTCGACCCGCGGATGCTCGTCGAGGTCGAGGCCATCGCGTACAAGCCGGGCATCGGCGCTGGCCCCGCAGCATCCGCTGGCTCGGCCGAAGCCGCCCCGCACGGTGGCGCCCAGCACGGTGGCGCACAACACGGGGCCGACCTGCTGTGACAGTCGCGGTGCGTGTCATCCCGTGCCTGGACGTCGACGGCGGCCGGGTGGTGAAGGGCGTGAACTTCGCCAGCCTGCGAGACGCCGGTGATCCGGTCGAGCTCGCCGCGACGTACGACCGTGAGGGCGCGGACGAGCTGACGTTCCTCGACATCACCGCGTCCAGCGATGACCGGCAGACCATGTATGACGTGGTTCGGCGCACCGCCGATCAGGTGTTCATCCCGCTGACAGTCGGCGGCGGCGTCCGCAGCACCGGCGACGTCGACCGGCTGCTGCGGGCGGGGGCGGACAAGGTCGCGCTCAATACCGCGGCAGTCGCGAGGCCCGACTTGCTCCGCGAGGCTGCGCACCGGTTCGGCGCGCAGTGCGTGGTGCTGTCGGTCGATGCTCGCCGGTCGCCGGGCACTGCGTCCGGCTTTGAGGTGACGACGCACGGCGGGCGACGGGGGACCGGCATCGACGCGGTCGGATGGGCACGGCAGGGCGCCGAGTCCGGAGCGGGAGAGATCCTGCTGAACTCGGTGGACGCGGACGGGACCAAATCAGGCTTCGACCTCGAGCTGATCACGGCAGTCCGGCAAGTGGTGCGCGTTCCCGTCATTGCGAGCGGCGGTGCAGGGGCGGTGAGCCATTTCGGCCCGGCGATCGACGCGGGGGCCGACGCCGTGCTCGCCGCGAGCCTGTTCCACTTCGGCGAGCTGAGTATCGGCGCGGTCAAGGATGCGCTGGCAGCCGCCGGGCATCTGGTCCGGCCGGTGACAGCGAGGAAGGCTTCGAATGGACAGTGACGCCGCCGCGTCCGGGCTCGACCCGAAGATCGCCGCCCGGCTGAAGCGGAACGACGACGGCCTGGTCGCGGCCATCGCCCAGCAGCACGACACTGGTGAGGTGCTCATGCTGGGCTGGATGGACGACGAGGCGCTGCACCGCACGCTGACGACCGGCCGCTGCACGTACTGGTCGCGGAGCCGGCAGGAGTACTGGGTCAAGGGCGAGACCTCCGGGCACATCCAGCGCGTGGTCTCGGTCGCGCTCGACTGCGACGGCGACGCGGTCCTGGTCCGGGTCGACCAGACCGACGGGGCCTGTCACACCGGCGATCGCACCTGCTTCGACGCGGACATGCTGCTGCCCGGCTAACGCGCTGCGCTGTGCTCGCTGACCCGGGCCAGATAGGGCGAGATGTTGGATGTGCTGCCATCAGTGGGGCAGCATTGTGGACCTGACGCCCAATGGGCTGCTAGCGCGTGGGGGCGATCCCGGCTAGGCGACACTGCGGCCGGGTCAGGACGGAGATTTTGTCGGTCGCGGTGAAGGCACGCTGGCAGGTGGCCTTCGCGGACTGGCCGCACTGGTGCAGCAGGCCGCCGCCCGTGCTGCTGGGCACCGTGACCGTGATGCAGCCGTCCTTCGAACTGCCGTAGCTGCCGGGGCGGACCGCGGCCCAGACGGCAACGGCGGCCATGACCAGCAGCACCGCGGCGACCACGGCCGCGATGCGGCGCTTGTCCCGCC
>DATHPF010000387.1:0-20795 GCA_035484155.1 Streptosporangiaceae bacterium | reverse complement strand
GGCGACGGGCTTGAGCTGTCGGTCGGTGACGCCGCGGTGGTGTCAGTGGGTGACGGCGACGGCGTGTCGGTAGGCGACGCGCTGGAACTTTCGCTGGGTGACGTCGTGGGCGTATCGGCGGGTATCAATGCGGCTGTCAGCACTGCCGTCGTCCCTGCTGGCTTCCCTGCGGTTTTCACGGCCGTCAGCAACGCCGTCTTCGGCAGCGACGAGCAGGTTGTGCTGGGCGGGGAAGGCGGTGCGGTGACCGCGCGTGCGGCGAGCGACTCGCCGAATGCCGTGAAGCCCAGGATGGTGAATCCCGCCACTGTGCCAAGTGCGACTCGCCTGAGAGTCTGCTCCCTCACCCGTGCGACCTCGTTTCCGTCGGGCTCCTCAGGCAGTCGGTACCTGCCGTACATCTCGTTTGCTCACACTATTCGCGCAGGTGCAGAAGGCTCCAGCCTCCGAGCGCTAGATGGCCAAAGTTCACCAAATCGTCGCCGCGTCCAGATGCCCACGGCGGCGGCCGATCGGAGATAGCCGACGCCCTTAGATCTTGTGCCCTGCGCGGCGATTGTTATGCAGCCGCTGGGGTATCTTGCGAGGCTCGTCCGACTCAACTGGCGGCGGCCCGTGATCCTCAGGGCTAACCGCTGCCGGGTCCAGGCGGACCTCGGCACGCTTGGTCGTGTATGCTCTCCAGGCGCGGTGCTGCGCTGGCCTCACCAGGGCTGGCAGCACATCGCCGGCGCCCCCTTAGCTCAGTCGGCAGAGCGTCTCCATGGTAAGGAGAAGGTCTACGGTTCGATTCCGTAAGGGGGCTCCAGGTCGCGGCGCCTTTTTCGCCATCGGAGCGGGCGGCCATTCTCGCTCCACGACAATCCCGGGGCTGGAGTCCGCTACTGGGCCGCCAGTCCGCTCGGCACGGCTGGTTAGGCGTCCTGCGCGGCAGCACTGCTGAGCGCCCGAACCTTGCCGCCGGGAGCTGAGACCATAAGCCTGATCAGTTCCTGGGTGATGCGGGGCTCGAGACCCTCGGTGTGGCCCTTGTCCAGGCGCACGACGTCAGCGATCACCCGGCCGGCCAGCCCGCTCGGGTACACCCACACCTGGGCTGTCCCCGGAGTCGGCTTGCGCCCCCAGCTCAGTGTCGGGTTCGTGTCGTAGCGAGCGTCGTGGATCTTGCCTGGCTGGTCGTCCACCACATCGGGCTGCCGGACCCGCGGCCCAGCACCGTACCGCTCCGCCCACATTGAGGTATCGGGCAACGAAGCTATCTCGTGCTCGCCGGTGGTGAAGATGAAGGAGAAGTCGGCAGTCGGAGTCGGCGGACGCTGAAACACGCCCCGGCTAGCCATTTCCTCCTCGAACGCCTTCCGCTCTTCCTCAGTCCGGGGCGGGCCGAAGTCAGGCGCCCGCTCGGCCGGCCCGAGGCGGCCGCCGGACAGGCTCAGCCATCCGTCCACCCGATCGGCGAAGTAATCATTGCCCGCCAGGAGCCGGTGGGACGTCATCCCGCCCTGGGAATGGCCGACCAGCCAGAAGGCCCGCACGCGGCTGCGCCCGAGCCGGTCAAGGACAGACTCGACCAGTTCGACCAGGTACTCGTCGTCAGCGTCGGCCGCCCAGTGGCGGGTCGGCTCCTTGGTCGCAGCCGACGGCGTGGCAACCACGAGGCCGTACTTGTCCACGTAGTCGCAGGCGGGGAAGTACTCCCGCTGCCAGTGCCCGACGGACCCGCCTCCGTGCAGGTTCAGCACGAAGGTCACTTCCTCCTGGGCGGTCAGGTCCGACGGCAGGTCCAGGTAGCACTTCCGGCCGGTCTTGGCGTCAACGGCTGTCTCTGCTGCCATGCGTTACGTCTTTCTCCGCGACGGCCTTCTGCGGCCGGTCTGACTATGTGTGCCCGAGTTTGATGGTAACCGCGTACTGGCCGGTGTCTACCGTGGCCAGACTCGGCCTGGCGGCACAAACGCGTCTGTACACAACCTGGCCGTGGTCCCTAAGCCCGCGACATCACCGCCCGCGTCATCAGGACCGAGGCGGAGTAGTGGCGTGTCACTCTTTGTGATGGTGCCTGTAGGCGTATGCCGGCAGATCCGCGACCTGGTGCAGCAGGTGGTCGCCCTCGGAGGCGTAGTCAAGACCATCGGCGCGTGGGTCAGTTATGAGTCTGTCAATGCTGGCGCAGGCAAGATGGGCGCGTCGTTCCAGCAGCGTTAGGTAGGCCAGGCGGTCCCGGGAGTGATCCGGCGCGGGGAGGTCAAGTGCCTGGAGCAACGCAGACAAGAACCGCCGCACCGCTCCATCGTGCGGCGTGACGTCGGCGACGGGCACTGATCACCTCCTGTCCGCGCGACCACGCGGCCGAGCTGTTGAATCAAGATCGGTAGTGGACCAGCCGTCGGGGAACTGCACAATGACCGGGCCGCTGTCGACAGTGACCGGCGTGGCTGTAGCCGCTGTCTTGCGGCGGCAGGGGCCGGGTCGGGCTGCGGCTAGTTTGGTTGCCGTTCGGCGCGGCACCCGTTGCCGTGGTTGACGATGCGCCTGGTGGTCTGGGGTGGAGGCCCGGTCGGGCAGGCGCTCCGGTGCCGCCCCCTCGCGTCGGCACCGAACCGCCTGCGCGGCCGGGGGGTCCTGGCGTGTCGGCCAGCCGCGGCTCCGGCTTGGACAGGGTTGCCTGAAGGTGAGTCTGACGACGCCTCCCCCCATCTGTGCTGCTCCGCTCTCCATTGCGTCCGCCCGGTTGACTGAAGGCACCGCCAGTACGACTGAGATCCAGCCTGCTCACGCACTCCGCAGGCTGGCTTGCCTGTTGGCTTGTAGGGTTAACCGGACAAGGTTGGGTGAACGTATCCTGGTTTTCCGGCCAGGGGAAGGCAAAGATGGCGCAACGTGACGAACGTCACTTCACGGCCGCGGATCAGCGGGCGGTCGATGCTGTCAGCGACGTTATCGACCTCGCCGTCATCAACCCTCGCAGCATGCTGCCCGCATACCTGCAGCTCGCGATCTACCTGCGCGGCGCGATCATCGTCCGGCAGCTCCCGCCAGGCGCGCCCCTGCCCTCCGAGCCCGAGTTGTCCCTGCGGTACAAGGTCAGCCGCGACACGGTCAGACGGTCGATGCAGGTCCTGCGCGAGATCGGACTTGCCGAGACGCGTCGAGGCATCGGCCACTTCGTAACGCGCACGCCCGAGATCCGGCGCGTCGTCGTGGCACCGGGCAGCCGCGTGATCGTGCGCATGCCCCAGCCGCACGAGCAGGGCGAGCTACTAGGCCTGACCGTGTTCGTAGTGACCGAGCCCGGCAAATCGCCAGTCGCTTACGACACCGCGCAGACAGTACTCGCCTTCCCCGACAAGGACCCAGGCTGAGGAGGCTCGACGTTAATGTTCGAGAGCGTCGCGCAGTTGAATGCTTTCGCGGCACCCTCGGCAAGAGTTGACGGGTCTGTGCCAGTGAACAAGAGCTCGTGCTTTAGAGCACCGCCACGGCGACAGCCCTCCACGCAGGCGCACACGAAGCGGTCTGGCTTGATCGCTCAAGCGCGGCTTACAGCGCTTTAGGCTGCCCGGGCGAGCGGCGCTCCGCAGTTGCTCTGCATCCACCGCCGCCATGTTGCACCTAGCAGGCCGTCCGGATTCCGGCTAGCAGGGGTGCGGTTTGGGGGGTCGCCTCGATGCGAGCAAGCCCGCAATCACGGCATCGTCTTATCACGGCTAACTCGCCAGCACGCTCGAGCAGCGCTGTACGAAACGGGCGGACGGAAACTATCCGGGCACGCTAAGGGGGAAACCATGACCAGGCCACGTTCCCGACTGAAGGCCCTCAGCCGCTCTCAGCGAGTGCTTCTAGGAGCGGTCGGCGGCGGCGCTGTGGCGGTCGTGGCAGCCTGCGGTTCGTCCGGCAGCGTTGGCGGAATGCCAGGTGCCACCGGGCACACTTCGCCAGCAGCCAGTCCGCATGCGGCTGCGCCAGCAGCCGGCGCACACGCTGCCGTCGGCACGACCCTAACGGTGCGCCAGACCTCGCTCGGTACGATCCTCACCGACAGTCGCGGCTTCACCCTTTATGCGTTCGAAGCCGACAAGGGCAGCATGTCGGCATGCTCCGGCGCCTGTGCGACCGCATGGCCTCCGGTCACGACCAGCAGTGCGAACGTCGCCGTCACTGGCGGCGCCAGCAAGTCGCTCGTCGGAGAGACGACGCGGGCGGGTGGCGCCCGCCAGCTCACATACGCCGGCCATCCGCTCTACCTATTCCAGGGTGACCACAGTGCCGGAAGCACCAGTGGCCAGGGTCTGCAGGCCTTCGGTGCACGTTGGAACGTGCTGACACCGGCCGGCATGGAGGTCAACAGCCCCACCGCGGGGAGCCACCCTGCCGCACCCCAGGCGCCAGCCGCCAACCCCATCCCGCAGGGCAATGGGGGCGACCACGACGCCGACAACAACGGCGGACCGAGCGACGGCGACGGCAACGTCTAGCCGCTTGCCGTTAGGACACTAGGACGCAAGGAGAGCTCGTGAGCGCGCGTGGTACAAGACGGGTGCCGGTTGCACTCGGTGCTACTGCGGCCTTTGGCTCCATCGCGGCTGTGGCCCTGGTCTTGGGACTTTCCGGGGGGCCGGCCCAGACGGTCGCGCTGCCAGCCGCCGCACCGGCGCCCGCAGGCTGGCACAGGGTGAGCTTGCCTAACGGCACTGCCACGCTGTCCTACCCGCCATCAGTACGCCCGATCGCCGGTGACGCCGACGCCGTCTCGGTGGCCCGGCTCGGCGCGGCGGGTCGCTACCTCCTGTATCTCAACGCCACTCCGCGCCAGGGCAAGGAGAGTCTCCCGCATTGGGCCGCCTTCCGGCTTAGCTTGCTGCGGTCCGACGATGCGTCATCCGTGCACCAGGATGGCGCCGCAAGCGGAGTTCGTTTCCGCGGCGGTACGGGTTCCTGCGTCAACGACGACTACGTGACCAAGATCGGCACACATCACTACGAGGAGATCGCCTGCCTGGTCTACGGCAAGAGCGGCGCCAGCGTCGTCGTCGCGGCAGCTCCCGCCGCACAGTGGCCCCGCATGCGTTTGCTACTGGAGCGAGCGGTCGCCGCATACCAGGTCCGCTGAGAACGGGGCCCGCAGAGCCGAGCCATGCACACGGCGGAACGTGACCGGGTGGCAACAAATCGAAGTCTTATGCCCGTTAGGTTGCCGTTGCCGGTTGCGGCACGAAATCCTTGCAATCGTGATCCAGCCGCGGGGGACGCTGTCGACACGCCGTATGACGGCACACCGGGTCGTGCTATCGGCCGCGGCGCTGACAACGCTGGTCGCGGCAGCGATCGGAGCCGCGCTGGCCGTGTTCATCGGCCAGGGGCTCCCGCTCGCGATACGCCACGATCTGTCGGCCGCGCCCGGCACTGCGCTGTCCATCGCCGGCCCGGTGACTAATGGCCAGACGGTATCGACGGCGAGCACACTGCGGACTGCGGTCGGGCATTCGCTCGGCGGCGTGCCATACGGGTTCTGGTCGGGGACGTGGTCCGACCCGCTGGAGTTGGTGCCGGGCTCGCTGCCCGCCCGGCCGGCCAGCGCGGGCAAGGGGAACGCGCCGCTGCTCGAGGCCGCCGCGCTGAATGGCATCATGAGCCACGCAATCCTCGTGTCCGGCCATTGGCCAGCGGCGCGCGCCGCCAGTCAGGTGCCGCGCGCGCAAAAGGCCCGGGCCCCGCCGGTCTCCTACGAAATTCCCGCTGCCCTCCCGGCATCCGCAGCAGCGTTGCTGCATCTGTCGCCCGGCGACGTGCTCACGCTCAAGGACGGGATCAGCAACGCCAGGATCAGCTTCCGGATCACGGGCCTGTTCGCGCCCCGCAGGCTGTCCGGCACCGCCGCCTCATACTGGGCACTGAACACGATCCCCGCCAGCGGTTCGGGCAGCCAGAGCGGGTACACCGCGTATGGCCCGCTGCTGGTCAGCCCTGCCGCCTTCGCGCCGACCTCAAGCAGCAACGGCTCCGAAACCGCAGGAACGCTCACGGCCAGGACTGGGACCTGGCTCGCGCAGCCAGACATGGCGAAGTTCACCTACACGGACCTGCCCGCGATTTCGGATGAGGTGTCAGCGCTCCAGCAAGCGCTGCTGAGTTCCAGCGTGCTCGGTGGCATGCAACTGTCCACGAGCCTGCCCTCGGTGCTGAGGGCCACCGCCAGCAACCTAGCCGTCGCCCGGTCGCTGCTCGTGATCAGTGCCCTCCAGTTGGTGGTTCTCACCCTCGCCGCGCTGCTCGCAGTCGCACGGCTCCTGGCGAGCCAGCGCGAGGGCGAGACGGCGCTGATCAACGCCCGCGGCGCCACCCGGTGGCAGCTAACCCGCCTGACCGCAACCGAGGTGATCCCGCTCTGCGCAGTCGCCGCGGCCGTGGGCGCCCTAATCGGCATCTGGCTCGCTGGCCTGCTGACCACGGCCGGATCACTGAAGGCGGCTGGCGTCAAGCTGCCGGGCCCGGCGTTTCTGCTCGGCAGCAGCGGGATGGGCAGCCCGGCGGGCACCTGGCTTGACGCGCTCGCGGCGGCGCTCGTGGTCATGCTGGTCGCCGACGCCGCGATGCTCGCGCCCTTGCTCGGCACTGGGCCCGCGATGACGGAAGCGCGGGTTCGGCGCGGTCGGCAGGCCGCGATCATGGGTGCTACCCGGGCTGGCGCTGACCTCGCGCTCGTCGTGCTCGCGGTGCTGGCCGGCGTGGAGTTGCGCCGCTACTCGGCAGGCAGCGGCGTGGACGCCACGATCGACCCGGTGCTTGCGCTCGCCCCGGCCCTCGCCCTGGCCGGCGGGACAGTCGTCACGTTGCGGCTGCTGCCGGCCGCAGCGAGAGCCGGGGACCGGCTCGCCGGGCACGGGCGGCGGCTGACCGCGTCGCTTGCTGGCTGGCAGGTGAGCCGCCAGCCACTCCGGCAGGGCGGGGCAGCGCTGCTGCTCGTGATGGCCGTCGCTACCGGGACACTGGCTCTCTCCCAGCACGCCAGCTGGGCCCGGTCCGCCAGCGACCAGGGCACCTTCGACGCGGGCGCAGACGCACGGGTCGACACGCCCTCCCCGCTGACTCCGGGTGCGACCACTGCCATCACGAACGCGGCGGGCGTCCAGCACGCCATGGCGGTCTACGTCCAGCTCGGAGCCTTGCCTACCGAGGTCCTCGCGATCGGCGCGGCCCAGGCCGCGAGTACGGTCCGGATCCGCCCAGACCAGATCAGCGTCCCGGCGGCCAAGCTGTTCGACGAGATCACGCCAAAGTCCTCGCCAGGCGCTCTGATCCCCGGACGTCCGCACGCCATTGCGTTCACCGCCGCCCTCACGCCAGTGGGCATACCTGTCCATAAAGGTGGCATCCTTCCAATCACTACCAGCCACGCGAGCGCCATCGCCCGGCAACTCGGGCCGGTGGCCGCCACGATCACGGTGGCCGACAGCACCGGTGACATGTACCAGCTCGACGCGGGTACGCTGCCCGCCGACGGCCAAGAGCACGTGCTGGTGGCATCGCTCGGCGGCGCCGACGTCAGCTACCCGTTGCGCCTGGTCCAGATCGCGCTCACGTACCAAATGCCTTCGGCTCAGGCCACGGCACTGAAGCTCACAGTCACCGCCGCGACGCTCAGCGGCTGGCACGCGAGCGCGACCTCTCCTGATATGCAAGACGTCCAGTCAATGGCCGCAGCAAACGGCCCCTCAGCCTTGCCGGCCAACGTCGCGTGGCAAGCCGAGGGGGACACCGCGACGTTCACCTTCAACTCCGGCTTCGGCCAGGCGGTCAATTACTACGCCCCCCCGCAGTCGGTCTCCGCGCAGGTGACCCTGAACGCTCCTTCAGGGACCTCCCTCGCGCCGATCCCGGCAATCGCCACCAGCGCATTCGCGGACGCGAACAGCATCGGCACCGGATCGGTCGTGCAGGCCACGCTGAACGGCCTGCAGGTCCCGCTATCGATCGTCGCCGTGGTCAAGAGTTTCCCCACGGTTACCGCCAACACGGGCGCGCTCATCGTCGACCTGCCGGCGGTCCAGCAACGGCTCGCCAGCCAGGGCGCGTCCTTGCTTGGCGTCACCGAGTGGTGGCTGGCCACCACTGACCACCAGATCCCGCCCGACCTGCCCGGCGCGCTGCCACCAGGGAGCGCCATCACCGGCGCCGCCGACGCCACGGCGGCGCTGACTGGCAACCCGCTGTCCGCGGTGCCGCAGCAGGCACTGCTCGCCCTCGCCGTCGCGGCGGCGCTGCTCGCGATCACGGGATTCTGGGTGTCGATCGCCGCGAACGTCCGGCAGCGCCGAGCCGAAACTGCGCTGCTTGCCGCACTGGGCGTCAGCCAGCGCAGGGCGGCGCTGCAACTGTGCCTGGAGAAGTTCATGCTCAGCGTTCCATCGGCCCTGCTCGGCGTCATCCTCGGCACTGTGGTCGCCAGGCTGCTTGTGCCCGCAGTCACCCTGAACGCCGCTGCGTCGCAGCCCGCCCCGCCGCCGGTGACACTGTTCGACCTTCCCCAGGTCCTGCCGCTCGCCGCGGCCGTTGCCATCCTTCCCGCGCTCGCCGCGGCGCTGATCATGATTAGGCGCCCAGATCCCGCAGCCGCACTACGCGCGGCGGAGGCAGCGTGAACATGAACGTGCGTACCGCAGAAATGAACACCAAGCGCCTTACCGGCATGGGCGCGGTTGCCACGTTGGCGCTTGCGGCTCTCGTCTTCGGCTGCGTGCTCGCCGCCACGGCCGGGCCGCGCGAGGCGCTGAAAATCAGCACGCAGACGCTGCGCGAGACACTCGCCCGGATCCCGCCGCTGGGACGGACGATCGTGGTGAGCACCACCTGGAACCAGTTCGACGACAGCGCCAACATGCCACTGACCACCTTGACCGATGGTCAGCTGAGCAACGTCGAAGGTCAGTTCAACCGCGACTTCAACAAAGACGGCCTTCTCCTCGCTCCGGTTTCCGCCGACTGGGTGGGCATGACGACCACCGAGCACGTCGTGGGCAGCGCCCTCTCCGGCACCGGTGGCAACACTGTGGTGATGGAGGTCAGCTACCGCCTCCCGTACAGCGGCTACGTACGGGTGCTGGCGGGCAGCCTTTCCGCCTCGGCCCCCGCAGCGTCCAGTCGTACGGGCGGCAGGTTTTTTCCGACAATCAACGTGGCGGTGACACAGCAAACCGCGGCCAAGTTCGGCCTGAGAGTCGGCTCGGCGGTGCGGACTGTCGGGCCGATGCTTATATCGTCGGGCACGACGGCGCCCATCACACTCAAGGTCACGGCGATCGTGGCGGAGAGCCAGCCTGCCTCGTCCTTCTGGGCAGCTGACCCGTCCCTGGTGGCGCCCGAGCTGAACGTTCCCGGTACGTCACCCGCATACTGGGCATCCGGCGCGCTCGCCCTGCCCGACGAGTCTGCGGCTGTCCAGCAGGACTACGGCCCCGGGTTCCTGAACACGCAGTGGGTACTGCCCGTAACCATCAGCGGGCTGCGGGGAGACGAGGCGCAGTCGCTGGGCGCGGTCCTGAAGCGAATCGTCAGCGAACAGCCGCCGCTCACCGGCCCGCTGGCAGGCGCCTCAACCGGGGTAACGGTCAGCACAGGTCTGCAGCAGACGCTGGGCGCGTTCATCGAAGCCGCTGCCGCGTTCATCGGCACTGCCGCCGCGGTCGACGCGCTGCTGTGGCTGCTGTACGTGAGCCTGGCGGTAACGGCCGCCATCGTGCTGCTGCTGGTCGCGCGGATGATCGTGCTGCGCCGAGCGACCGAACTGGCGCTGCGCCGCGCCCGCGGCGGGTCACTGCTCCAGACCGGCCTCGCCCTTGCGCGCGGGGCAGCGATCGGCTGCGTCCCGGCCGCCGTCATCGGCGGCGCCGTCGCGGTGCTGCTCGTCCCCGGGCAATCGCCGCAGGGCGGGTTGTGGCCTGGGCTCGCTGTGCTTGTGGTTGCGGTCGGGGCGCCTGCCGTCCTGGGCGCCTGGCAGCAGCGACTCCCCCGCTCGCGCAGCGGCAGGGCCGCGGCCGGCTACTCCCGACCTGGACAGAGGGGACCGAGCCAGCCCAGCCTGGGTTACGGCGCACTGGGCTACACCAGGCGCGGCCGACGCCGGCTCCGCGGTGGGGTCCGGCTAGTAGTCGAGGTGACCGCAGTGCTCGCCGCGATCGCGGGAATCGTCGTTTTCCGGCAGCAGGGCACCCAGCCCGGCACCGCCGTCAACCTCTATACCAGCGCCGCGCCCGCGCTGGCGGCCATCCCCGCTGTCATCGTCGTGCTGCGCATCTACCCGCTGATCCTGCGCGGGCTGCTGCGCCGGGCCGCCCGTGGGCGGAGCGCGACCGGGTTCCTCGGCCTGGCCCTGGCCGCGCGGAGCGCACTTACTCCCCTCCTGCCGGCGTTTGCGCTGGTACTGGCGATCACCGTGGCCGCCTTCGCCGGCATGGTCCGCAACGCGGTGACGCACGGCGAGATCAATGCCTCCTGGCAGGCGGCGGGCGCGGACGTGACGATCTCCACTGCAGGAACGGCCGACGCGATCTCCGTCGCTGCCCAGCGCGCGCTGACGGCCGTGCCGGGGGTCAAGCACACCGCGGTGGTATCGGAGTTGATCTTGACGGCGCCGAACGGCGCTCGGGTGACCGGCCTCGCCGTCGAGCCCGCCAGCTACTCGGCGTTCGTGGCGTCGTCGGCGACCTGGCCCACCGTCCACCCCGGCCTGCTGACCGGGGACGGGGTCATCGCTTCCCGGGGGGCGCTTGCGGATTTTGGCGGGCACAAGACCTTGACGCTGACCACTGACGGCCTCGCGCCAATCCGGGTGCGGGTCGCCGGGACGCTGTCCGGCACGCCTGCCCTGAACGCAGGCGGGGCGTTCGTCCTGATGCCCGCGTCCCGGATCGCGCACGAGGCGAATGTCGCGCCCAACGTCATGCTGCTGAACGGGACGGGGATCGACACCGGCAGGCTGACCGAGCTGGTGAACAATATGGTGCCCCAGGCAGCTACCACTTTCCGTTCGAAACTACTGGGACAGCTGACCGGCGCCCCGATTCAGCGCGGTGCGTTCCTGTTGTTCGCGCTCGCACTCGCAGCGGCTGCGGGGCTGGGGCTGGCGGTGATGCTGGTGCAGCTGGCGCTCGGGGCGGCGGACCGGGAAGCCACCCTGGCGCGGCTGGCAACGATGGGACTCGGCGATGCGCAGCGGACCCGGCTGGTGCTGCTCGAAGTGCTCCCTGCGGTCATAGCCGCCGCCATCGCCGCCGTCGCGGCCGTGCTGGTACTGCCGCGAATCGTCGCGCCGGCGATCAACCTGTCGGTCTTCACTGGCTCCAGCGCGCGCGTGCCGCTCGTGCCCGACGTGGCGTCTGTCGCGCTGCCGATCGCCGGGCTGATCGTAGTGGCCGCTGTGACGCTGACAATCGAGATACGAGCACGGCGCGGCGTCGTGTCGACCCTACGCGGAGGTGAATGACAGTTGGCTTGGCTTGAGGCGCCTCCGCAGACGGCACGCAGCTCCGGCGCCGGCTACGGCGACGGAGCGCTGATCGTCTGCGACCGGCTAGTGCGCATCTACAGCGCCGAAGGCATCGAGGTGCAGGCGCTGCAAGGTCTTGACCTGGTGATCTCGGCCGGCGAACTGACTGCCATGGTGGGTGCATCGGGATCGGGCAAGTCAACCCTGATGAATATCCTGGCCGGGCTCGACGCGCCGACGGCCGGCGTGGTGCGCGTCGGCGGGCACGATCTGGGGTTGATGTCGCCGCGGCAGCGGAAGCTGTACCGGCGCGCGGTGGTGGGGTTCATCTGGCAGCAGACATCGCGGAACCTGCTGCCATACCTGACCGGGATGCAAAACGTCGCGTTCCCTCTGCAACTGGCCGGGGCGTCGCGTTCCGCGCGCCGGTCGCGTGCGCTTGAACTGCTGGACGTGCTCGGGGTCGCGCACTGCGCGAAGCGACGGCCCGACCAGATGTCCGGCGGCGAGCAGCAGCGGGTAGCGATCGGCGTGGCGCTCGCGAATTCGCCGTCGCTGCTGCTGGCTGACGAGCCAACAGGTGAACTCGACACCGAGACGGCTGCCGCTGTTTTCGGTGCTCTGCAGACGGCTAACTCTGAGCTTGGGGTCACTGTGCTGGTGGTGACGCACGACCCGGAGGTCTCGGGGATGGTCCGGCGGGTGATCGCGATCAGGGACGGGCGGACGAGTTCGGAGACGCTGCGTTCTGAAACTGCGGACGGTTCCGGACTGGGACACGCGATGGAGTACGCGGTGCTCGACCGATTTGGGCGACTGCAACTGCCGCCCGAGATGACCGACGCGCTTGGCATGCGCGATCGCGTTCGGCTCGAAGCCGAGCCCGATCACATCGGGGTCTGGCCCGACGCATCTCCTGCCCTGCCTCCTGATGGCGCGTCCGCACCAATCCCAGCTGGGGACGATCGGTGAAGAACATGATTGATGTCCGGGATATGACGCGGACCTACGGGAGCGGGTCGACCGCGACGGCGGCGCTGCGCGGCGTCAATTTCACTGTCAGCGAGGGGCAGCTGGTCGCGCTCGTCGGGCGTTCCGGTTCCGGGAAGACGACGTTGCTCAACATCGTCGGCGGCCTCGACACCGCGGACGGAGGCTCCATTTCTGTCGCCGGGCACGACATGACAGCGATGGGAGAGGGGGAGCGGTTGCGGCTACGTCGGGATACCGTGGCGTACATCTTCCAGTCGTTCGGGCTGCTGCCTGTGCTGTCCGCCGCCGAGAACGTCGGCGTCCCGCTGCGGATCGCCGGAGTCGCACCGAAAGAGCGTGAGTCCCGCGTCGAGTTGCTGCTATCGAAGGTCGGGCTCGCCGAGCACGCGAAGCAGCGCCCGGCCGAACTATCCGGTGGTCAGCAGCAGCGTGTCGCGATCGCGCGGGCGCTCGCCACACAGCCGTCGCTGCTGCTCGCCGACGAGCCCACCGGCCAGCTCGACCGTGAGACCGGCCGGCAGATCATGCGGCTGCTCCGGACCGTCGTGGAGTCGGAGGGCGTGACCGCGCTCGTCGCCACCCACGATCCGGCACTGAGCGACCTGGCCGACTCCGTCCTGCACCTGGTCGACGGCAAGATCACCGCTTAGCCGGGTGCAGCACAAGCATGTCTGGTTCGCGCCCGCGGTCAGCGTGAGGCACAGTTATTAGGAGCTCGACTCACGCCCAGCCATGCGCCGCTGGCGGCAGCCGGACGCAGGAAATGGCAGGTAACAATGACGACGAGTCCACGCCGTGTCCCGGCGGCGCAGCTCAGGGCCGGCGACGCGGATCGTGACGCGATCCTCACGCAGCTCAGCGAGCACTTCGGAGCTGGCCGGCTGACCGCCGAGGAGCTCGACGAGCGCTCTGGGCGGGTGCTGAGCGCCCGGACTATGGGCGAGTTGGACGAACTGGTGAGCGACCTTCCGCGCATCCGTGGCCCGATGCCGGAACACCCGCCGCTGCCGCCGCCGCGGGGGACGGGGGTCCTCAGTGCGCTGATTCCAGTGGGCGTCGCAATTGCATTCGTCACTAGCGCGGTAACGATCGGGACGCCCCATCACGACTGGTTTCCGTGGTGGACCGTCCCGCTTGCATTTCTCATCGTCCGAAAGGGCGTCCGCCGCCTGCACAGCTACGTCGGCCCGTCCCGCGACCGCCCTGATGGCTGACAGCAGACCGCTAGAACTACCTACGGACTAAGCAGGCCTGCGTCGTGGGCGAGCAGCCCAGCCTGTGTGCGGTTGGCGCAGCCGAGCTTGTCGAGCATCCGCGAGACGTAGCCCTTGACCGTTGCCTCCGACAGGTACAGCCGGCCGGCAATCTGGGCGTTCGACAGCCCTTCACCAAGGCACGCGAGTACTTCGGCTTCTCGTTCGGTGAGCGTGCTGACAAGCTCACGGGCACGCTCGCGAGCCGAGTGGCTGTCAGATGACGCGACGATAAGCCGCCGCGCGGCGGCCGGGGAGAGGACTGTGTGCCCCTCGGCGGCGACGCGCACGAGTCCGATCAGATCTTGGGGCGAGGTGGACTTCACCAGGAATCCGACCGCACCAGCGCGCAGCGCGCGCAGTACGTACTGGTCGGCGTCGAAGGTCGTCAGCACCACCACGACCGGCGGCGAGTCCAGCTTGGCGATCCGCTCGATCGCAGTGATCCCGTCGACGCCCGGCATACGCAGGTCCATCAGAACTACGTCCGGGCGGCTGCGGACGACAGCTTCGACCCCGGCCGCGCCGTCATACGCCTCGCCGACGACCTCGATGTGGGGGTCGGAGCCAAGGATCGTACGCAGATGCGCGCAGACCATCGGCTCGTCGTCGACGACCACGACCTTCACCATGTCGGTCATGCGGCCGGCTCGGCAGTGGGGACGTAAGAAGGCAGGGTGGCCTCCAGGCGGAATCCGCCATCGGGGGTCTGGCCGGCTTGCAAGCTGCCATGCACGAGATCGATGCGCTGCCGCAGACCCGCGATGCCGAGGCCGGAGCCGGTGGCGGCCAGTTCACTGACCGCGCCTGGCGCCGCCGGCCCGTTCGTGACAACCAGGCAGACCTGTGACTCGTCGTAGGTGACACTGACAAGCACGTGCGCGCCGGGCGCGTGCTTGCGCGCGTTCGTCAGCGCCTCCCGGACGACTCGGTAGGCGGTCCTGCCGACGACCGGCGAAGCGAGCGCGGGGTCGCCTTTCTCAGCAAGCTCAGCAGGCGTACCCACGGCCGACGACTCGGCGACTAGAGCGGGCAGTCCCGATATCGACGGCGCCTGGTCGCCATCGGGCTCCGTGCGCAGGATGCCGACCAGGTCCCGGAGCTCCTCAAGCGCCTGGCAGCCCGCGGCCCGCAACTCCTCCGCGGCCCGCCTCGTCGCCTCGTCGGTAGCCGTGATCCCGAGTGCGCCTGCCTGGAGCACCATGAGGCTGACCCGGTGGGTGACGACATCGTGCATTTCGCCCGCGAGCCTGGCCCGCTCGTCCGTCCGTGCCTGCTCTGCCAGCAGGTGCTGCTCCCGCTCGGCGCGATCGGCTCGGTCACGCAGGCCCTGAAGCACCTCGTGCCGCGCGGTGAAATAGAGCGCCAGCAGCGGCCCCAGGGCCGTCCGGAGCACCGCGATGGTGATCACCGTCGCGGACGGCTCCCAGACCCTGGCCACGATGAGGGTGAGGCTGCCCACCGCGGCGAAAGCCGCTCGCGGATTCCTGCGGTAGTAAAACGGCCCGTATGCGGCCAGGACAGTCCCATAGGGAGCCCACAGTTGCCCCGCGTTTTCGGGTGACAGCAGGCCAGCCGGGGAGATCAGCAACGAAACGGCGAGAGTAAACCCGGCCAGGATCGCGATGACGACCATGGGCGCGCGGCGACGGAAGGCCAGCGACGCGTCGGCCAGGCCCTGGCAGGCCAGCATGACCCAGGCAAGGGTGCTGGGATGCGCCGGCCACCAGGACGCACCTGCGAGCGTCGTCACGGTGTCAAGCGCGACAAAACAGGCAGCGAGAACGACATCGAACGTCATCGGATGTCGTCGCAGGTAAGATCCCCGACTCATGCGTTTCACGCTATGGCATCCGGGCGCGGATGCCCGAGAACGCAAACCTTCGGCTGGCCAGGACCCTACGAAAGTTGCACGCGGGCGCCGCGAGCCATCCATTCGTCGGGAGCGGACCCCACCTGCAGCCCTGCCCCTCGGTACAGCCGCGGGAGTGGGATAGGGCCATGGCTACTACACGACCGCTCACACCCCAGCTAGGCCACTGCGACATCGATGTCAGTCGTTCTGCCACACCGTCCGGGATCACTCATGCCTAACGCCCTGGAGGTCGCCGGACTGCGCAAGAGCTACGGCTCAGTGCAGGCCGTGCGCGACATCGGGTTCACGGTCCGCAGCGGCGAGATCGTCGCCTTGCTCGGGCCGAATGGAGCCGGCAAGACCACCACGCTGGAGATCCTGGAAGGCTTCCGCACCAGGGACGCGGGCGTGGCCAGGGTGCTCGGCCTCGACCCGGCCGACCGGTCCAGCGCCCGCGAACTGCGCGAGCGGACCGGCTTGGTCCTGCAGGACATCGCGGTCGAGCCGTACCTGACGGTCCGCGAGACCATTGCACGCTCCGCCGGTTACTACCGCGCACCGCGTCGCGTCGCGGACGTGATCGACCTGGTCGGCCTGGCTGGCCTGGAACGCCGGAAGGTCAGGACCCTGTCCGGCGGCCAGAAGCGCAGGCTGGACCTAGCTCTTGGCCTCATCGGCGACCCGGAGCTGCTGTACCTGGACGAGCCCACCACTGGCTTCGATCCGGCCGCACGGCGGGACGCGTGGGCGCTGGTGCGCGAGCTGCGTGCGGCCGGTACCACGATCTTGCTGACCACTCACGACATGGAGGAGGCGCAGGCGCTAGCCGACCGGGTGGTCGTGCTGGCCGCTGGCGCCGTCGTGGCTGAGGGTCGGCCGGACGAGCTTGGCGGCCGCAATGCCGAGCTGGTCCGTATCGCTTTCATGCTGCCCCGCGGATATGCGCCGAGCGACCTGCCGCTCACGGCGGAATTCGCCGATGGCCGGTTCGTGGTGCAGACGAACAGCCCGACACAGGCGCTGCACGAGCTGACCGCCTGGGCAATGCAGCGAGGTACCGTCCTCGCCGGGCTCACCGTAGACCGGCCCAGCCTGGAGGACGTGTACCTCCGCCTCACCACCGATCGCGCGCTCCCGAGCGCGCCGGAACGGAGCATCCGATGACCACCGCCGCCACTGCAACTACCGCCATCGGCAGGTCGCGCCGCCAGCGTGACGACCTCCGGCTGGTGGCTCACCAGGTCGGGTACGAGCAATTGTCGTTCTGGCGCAACCCGCAAAGCGCGATCTTCACGTTCATCTTCCCTGTCTTGTTCGTGGCCATCATGGGCGCGCTGTTCGGGAGTGTGGGTAAGTCCTCGTACTTCGGCGGCCTGTCTGCCCTCCAGTACTACGTACCGACAATCGGCGCGCTGTCGGTGCTTGGCTCCTGCTACGGCCAGCTGGCAGTGGCGCTCGCGGCCAGGCGGCAGGCCGGGATCCTGAAGCGGATCCGGGCGACGCCGCTGCCTGCATGGGCCTATTTCACCGGCCTGCTGGCGCATTGCGTGCTGGTCAGCGTCATCGACATCGCGCTGATCGTGGCCGTGGGCCGGCTGTACGGCGTGCCGTTCCCTTCGCACTGGCTCGCGATCGCGATCACGCTCGTGCTCGGCGCCGCGAGTTTCTGCGCCCTCGGCGTGGCCGTCGCCTCGGTGATTTCCAACGCGGAGGCCGCGCCGGCCGTGGCGCAGCTGGTCCTGTTCCCGCTGTTGTTCATTTCCGGTACGTACCTGCCGATCCACTCGGCGCTGCTCAACCGCGTCTCCGGCTGGCTTCCAGTACGGCCGTTCAACGAGGCGCTGACCGGCCCGTTCGCGCGGCACACGGGCGCCGACTGGCGGCAGCTGGCGGTGCTGGCGGCGTGGGGCGGAGTCGGTGCGATCGTGGCGATCCGGCGGTTCCGCTGGGACCCCCGATCTGACTAAACGGCTCCGGCAGTTGCGGATCTCGGAATCCGGGGTACACCCCCTCCGATGCGGCTTCGCGCGCGCCGGACCGATCAGGGGGAGGTATGGTCATGCGCTTGTGGCGGATCGGTAACGCAATCCTCATGCTGCTGGTGCTGCCGTTGGTGATCTACCTGCTCAACCGCGTGCTGGCGGCTCTCGAACGGATCCGGCACTCTAGCGACGAGATCCTGGCCGACGGCGCTGAGCTAGTCGCCGATCTCGACGGGCTGCCGGAGGCGCTTGCAACCACCGATCAGACCGTCCGGGACGTCTCGGCCGGAGCCACCCGGTACGCGGGCTCAGTCGCCAAGCTTCTGGGGTAACCGAGGAGGTGCCGTTCATGCGACCAGCCGCCCAGACGACGGTCGGCAGTTCAGCGCTCATCGTCGGCATCACGGCGGTGGGGCTGATTCGCGTGGTCTTCCACCTGCGGGCGATTCGGGCGAACCTTGTCGCCACAACTGGTGCAGCCCAGGCCGTCGCGGAGCTGACCAGCACTGTGCCGGACCGCCTCACATCGGTCAACGCAAACCTCAAGCCGGTCCGCGACTTCTGCGACACGGTCTGAGCCAATCCGAAGGGGGAGTCCGTGCGGCAACACGCCAAGGTTCGGCGAGCAGCTGCTGGCGCCCACAAGTCTGGCTGGATAGCTGGCTACGCCATCGGCGCCAGTGTTGTAGCGGCCGTAGCGGCGCTGGTCTCGGCGATTCTGGGCTACGCGCAGTCAATCGCCAATGAGGCGCCGAAGATCAATGCGGCACTGAAAGATGCCGAACGCAACACCGCGCCGCTCGCCGCTTTGCGCACCACCGTCGACGACGCCTCCGCGATAGTGGGCGGGCTGCAGCGTGGCCGCGCGCGGCTGGGAGGCTAGCGATGTCTCCCTACGACCGGTCAGCATGGCTGCGGGCGATTGCCGCTGGCTTCGTGGTTGACGCCGCGGTGGCATCGCTGCTGAGCCTCCTCGTCTATCGGGTGACACGCATCGACCGGCGGGTGATCGAGGTGCGGGACACGCTGCGCGGCGCAGACGCAACGACCGCGGAGGCGGCGCTCATCCCCCAGGTCGCCGACGGCCTCGATGCCGTGCTCGCCGAGGGCCTGGAGCATCATCTTTTCCTCGGCCGGGTGCTCGGGACGGTGCGGCGATGAAGCGCCTGGTGGTGCTGACGATTGCTGCCATTGCCGTCTTCACCGGCGGCCTAGCGCTCTATCTCTTCTGGGTCGGGACACTGCTGAACCGGATCGCAGGGAATCTGGAGGATTCGGCAGACCTCGTCCGCGAGATCGACGGCCACGCCAAGGTCATCCGTCCTGGCGTGGCGCACATCAATCAGACCGGCGGTGTCGTGGCCGGGGCTTTGCCGCTGCTCTACGGGATGGCGGAGCAGATCGTCCATGACGTCGCCTCGCCGCCGGCTCCGGACGGGGAGAAGCCGGCCGGCCAGTCCGCCCCGCGCCGGTCACGGCTGCACGACGGGGTTGGCTTCACGCCACCCAGCTAGGCGAGGCCGCAGCAGGCTACGCGTCGGCTGGTCTGCTGTGGCAGGCTTCGCGGCGTGACGATGCGGCAGGGCTGGGATTCTGAGGCCACGAACTGGGTGAAGTTCGCTCGCGCCCCTGGCCATGACCATGCGCACGAGGAAATGAATATGCCGGCCCTACTGGGCCTGCTTCCGGGGCCCGGGCGGCGAACGCTCGACGTGGCCTGCGGGGAGGGCAGGCTCAGCAGGCGGCTGCAATCGCTGGGCCACTGCGTCGTCGGTTTCGATGCCTCGTCAGCGATGGTGCGGTCTGCCGCAGGCCACGACGGCCCGGCCCCGGCGCTGGTCGCCGATGCCGTCGGCCTGCCGTTCCGGGACGGGGCCTTTGATCTCGCCGTGGCATATATGTGTCTGCACGACATCGACGACATGCCGCGGGCCGTCGCCGAGATCGCCCGGGTGCTGAGCCCGTCTGGCCGGCTGTTGGCCGCCATTCCCCATCCCGTCAGCTCGGCCGGCTCGTTCGGCGGCCGGAACGCGGATGATCCGTTTGTGATATCTGGCTCCTACCTGGATTCCGCGCCGCTGGAGATGGTGGCCGACCGCGGCGGCATCCACCTGACCTTCCACAGCGAGCACCGGCCGCTGGAGTCCTACGCCAGGGCGCTGGAGGACAGCGGACTGCTGATCGAGGCCATCAGGGAGGTGCGGGCCCCAGATCATGTCGCTGTCCGCGACCCGGCGGCGAGGCGCTGGCAGCGCATTCCGCTGTTCCTGCAGCTGCGAGCCGTGAAGCCGTAACAAGTCGGCTGGCGTTCCGCCGTCCATCATCGGCGCCTGTCAGGATGCTGGGGTGGACGTACTGAGTAGCAGGATCCTGCTGCATCCCGCCAGCCTGAGCCGGAGCCGGCAGTTCTATCGCGACGTGCTCGGGCTGGCGGTCTACCGCGAATTCGGTTCCCCGGCCGATCCCTCGATGGTGTTCTTTATCGGCAATGGGCTGCTGGAAATCTCCGGGCAGGCGGCGGACCCGCCTGGCCAGTTGGTGCAGATATGGCTCCAAGTGAGGGACGTGCATGCTGAGCATGAGCGGCTGGCTGCAGCCGGTGCCCAGGTCCTTCGCGAGCCCGAGTTGGAACCCTGGGGACTGACCGAGATGTGGCTCGAGGACCCCGACGGCGTCCGCATCGTCCTGGTCGAGGTTCCTGCACATCACCCGCTGCGCCGCGACCCCCGGTCAGCGCCAGAATCAGCGTGATCCGTACGCGGCCAGGAGCAGATGGCGATCGGCTGGAGTTGGGCGTTACCGGGGAAACTCGTCGTGCGATGGCACCTGATTCGCGTTGATGGAGGCCCGCTCAGTGTCGGTGAGCCCGCCTGCGGCGAGGATCCGCTGAACCATCGCGTCCTTCGCGCGGCCGTAATCGTCGATGTTGGCGGCGGTCGCCCCGGCCCGCGCCTTCACAGCGGCGTACTCCTGGCGCAAGTGCGGATCGGCTCGCCCTAGCGCCATCAAGGCCTGAGCCTGGTACTCGAGTAGGCCGCAGCGGTCCGGAAGTGGTGACCGACGCAACGGTCCCCGTTCCATTGTTATTCGTGGTTGCGGACGTTTGGCGCGCTATACCTTGCGGGCGACGCCGCCCCACTGGGTCGAGGGCGCGGTGGCGGCCGCCGGCGTTTCGGGTCGCCATTCTGGTACCCGGACGACGCCGGGTGGCACGAGCTCGAGCTCGCCGA
>DATHPF010000386.1:0-25914 GCA_035484155.1 Streptosporangiaceae bacterium | reverse complement strand
CGCTGCAACCACAGGCGCTGCAACCACAGGCGTCGAGACCACGGGCGCTGCAACCACAGGCGCTGTAGCCACAGGCGTCGAGACCACGGGCGCTGTAGCCACAGGCGTCGAGACGACGGGCGCTGAGACCGCCGGCGGAATAACAGCGCCGGAGGATCCGACGCCGACTGATCCGACCCCAACCGAGCCGGTCCTCAGCGAGCAGTGGCATGACATCCAGGCCATGTTCGTCGATGACCCGCAAGGCTCTGTACAGCGTGCGGCCGCGGCTGCTGACGACGCCGTCAGCGCTCTGGTCGAGTCGCTGCGGCAGCGTCAGGCCGTTCTTGGGCCGGCCGATCCGGCTGACACCGAACAGCTGCGCTCGACACTGCGCAGTTACCGGATCTTCTGCCAGCGAGTCGCCGACCTCGACGAACAGCTACCGCGGGTCGGCGCGATGGATCGCTGAGCCTGCTCACGGCCGAGGGGCCAGGCGCGCCGCGAGCGCGCCTGGCCCTTCGCTGTCGCTGGCGGTGCTGCTTGCGCGGGCGGTTAGCAGGGTTACTTGCCGGGCAAGGCGGCCGGTCGCGCTGGGGTGGGGCACCACAGGCGCACGTAGGCAACCGCGCGCTGGCCAGACACCGACCTGCAATCGGCTGACCCGTGCCAGCCGACGCCGACCAGCAGGGAAACGAGCACCAACGAGATCGCGACCTGACTAGCGAGCAGCGCGCGGCGCCAGGTCCGGCGGCCGCGGCTGTCGCTCAGCTGCTCGCGGCGGGGCAGCGCCTCGCTCGAGCAGAGGCGGGTAAAGATGGCGTACATCGCGGCGAGCTTGGGCTCACTGCCTCGCAGCCCGTCAGCTATTCGGTCCAGGGTGCGCTGCTGGGCGGGCGGCAAGGTCACGTCGTTCTCCAAGCACTCGTAACTGCAGGAAGGCAGCTACCCCGGTCGCGCCAGTCAAACAGCGAGCGGCTAACAAAATGGCTCGTTACCGCCGGTACATGTGCAGCCGGATCGTGGTGCCAAGCTCGCTCGACCGGATCTCCGCGAGATCGCACAGCTGGTTGACCAGCCACAGTCCCTGCCCGCCCGACACGTCACCGGAGGGCCGCCAGTGCCCGGCCAGCGGGTTACTGATGTGCCCGCAGTCCTCGATCTGACAAAGCACCTCGGCGTCGGTTTCCCAGAGCCGGACAACACCGGTCCCCCTGGTGTGCCGGAGCGTGTTCGCGGCGACCTCACTCGCCGCTATCACCAGATCGGTGCACCGCGCTGGCGACAGGCCGGCCTGACCCGCGACCGCCGCGACCTGCGCGCGAACGGGCCGCAGATCTTTGTCGTAGACCAGCACCTCCGCGCTAGCGGGGGCGACCAGGGGCTTGGCCAGGCTGTCAGGCCAGCAGTCCGGCCCGCAGTAATCCGCGTTGGCACGCTCACCGTCGCCATTGCCCAGCGTCGGATGCGCCCCGCAGGCATCGGCGAGCACCGCCGCCGCCAGATCGGTCGCGTTATACAGGCACAGCGCGCTGATCTGCGCGTCGGCGAAGGCAAGGTTGAGCAGGCTCTCGTGTCTCGCCGCCTCAAGCAGCTCGGCCCCGGACCGTTCGGCCCAGGCAGGCTCGCCCAGATAGCGCACCCGCCGACCTGGGAAGCGGTCTGCGAAAGCGCGGAGTGCCGGAATGAGCCGGGCCGGATTACCACCCAGTTCCCGCATATCAGCAACTGTCACGCTCGGCCCGCGGGGGAGCCAGTCACCAGGCAGCTGGGAGCCGGGGACCACGACGAAAACCGGCTCGTTGCAGGCGAGCCCCGCCTGCACGAAGTCCCTGATACCGCCGAGGTACTCGGCGTGAGCATGGTACAGCCAGGCCGCGTGACGGAATCCGCCACTGCGCCCGGCCTGGTCCGTCACCGTTAACCCCTACGCGTCGCCAGCTACTTGCCGCTGCTGCCCCGCGGTATCTTCCCGTCGCATTACGGTATATGCAACGGACTACGTAGGCGTGCGCTCCTACTATGGGCCGGTAGAGGGTCAATGTGCGGGTTACTAGCCAGGGGTGGGGCGTGGAAGAGACCGGGTTCTCCGCCGAGAGCCGTGACGACAGCATGGTCGTCACGGTCAATGGCGACCTGGACATCGTGACCAGTCCGCAGCTAGACGAATGCCTGACCCGCGCCGAGAGCACCCATCGGCGGATCATCCTCGATCTTGCCGGCGTCGATTTCCTGGACACCAGCGGGCTGGCTGTCATCGTGGGGCACTGGAAGAAGCTCGAGTCGGCGGGCGGGATGCTGGCGCTCGCCGGGGCTCGGTACCGGTACACCAAAACGCTGTGGATCACTGGCCTGGCCGACAAGCTGACGCTGTACGAGACCGTCGAGGAAGGTCTGCGCGCCCAGGCCGAGACCGCCGCACCCGAGAGCCCATAGCGGAAGGTAGCAAGTGCCGAGTTCCGATCTCGCCGACCGCGCCGCGGAACTGCTAAGCCTCGCGGCGGCCACGGAGGAGCGGTCACTGAGCCAGCTCACGGCCCTGGCCGCCAGCCAGGTCGCCGGCTGCGCCGCGGCCGACGTGACCGTCTGGCGCAATGGCGAGCTGACTAGCCAGGCCGCGAGCCATCCGGACCTGTCCCGCCTGGTCGCCGTCCAGGTGGCCGCCGGGCGCGGTCCGCTGCTCGATGCAGTAGCCGGAGAAGACCCGGCAGCCGCCAGCGGCGACGACGTGAGCCGCTCGGGGGCGGCCAGAGGCCCCGCGGTGATCTGCACCGACACGCTGACCGAAACGCGGTGGCCCGAATTCAGCGCCGCGGCGCTTCGGATGGGCGTTCGCAGCAGCGTCTCGCTCAGCTACCGCGGACCGGCGGTCCTGACCCTGACCCTCGTCGGCCTGCGACCGCGGGCTCTGGATCGCGATCGGCTTCAGCTCGCCGAGCTGCTGGTCGCGTACGGCGGCGCGATCGTCTCCGCCGTGGCCGACTACGGGGACTCGCGGCGCGTCGCCGACCAGTTGCGAGACGCCGCGGATTCGCGGGCGATCGTGGATCAGGCCAAGGGGATCTTGATGCACGCCCTGGGCTGCAGCGCAGACGAGGCGCTCGAGCGGATGCGCGAGGTCTCGCAGCGGAGCAACATCCGGGCGACCGAGGTCGCCAGGCGGGTCATCGATGCGCACAGCGGCCGATCCGGCCGCGCCGCCCGCGACAGTGTCAGCCAGCTCGCCGACCTCGCTAGCCGAACCCGGCGAATTCCGGCAGATCGGCAGCGGCATGCCCGCGCGTGACCCTGGCTCAGCGGCGCCTGGCGAGCTCGGCAACCTGAAGTCCAGGGCCGCCGCACTCCGCCAGGCCGCGGCGCTGCCGCAGGCCGACCAGCAGGTGCTCCTGGCGGCTGCGCTGGCCGACCTAGACGCCGCCGTAGCCGCGCTCGGCGAGGCCGCCGGCTATCCCGCGGCGACGGGCGAGGACGGCCAGGCACAGAGCGGGCTGCATTCGGACCGCCGCCTGCTGCACGCGATCTTCACCGGCACGCCAGTGCCGCTCTACGTCGTTGATCATGACGCAACGGTGCTGCGGGCCAACGCCGCCGCCTGCGAGCTGCTCGGTGTCGGACCGGGCTATGCAACGGGCAAGTCGCTAACCGCGCTGGTCGACCCGTCCGTACGGGTGGCGCTGCGATCACAGCTAGCCGCCGCCGCGCGCACGGGCATCGGCACCCGGCTCGGCTGCGGCATGCTCGCTGATACCGGGCTCGTTCGCTGCCAGCTGGAGATCCGGCCGCTGAGCGTGCGAGGCGATGCCGACCGGCTGCTGGTGGCGGTCACCCCCGATCAGATCCCGCATCGGCGCGACGCCAGCGGGCCCGACGCCGACCCTGCCAGCACCGACCCCGCCAGCACCGACCCCGCCGATGCCGCTGCTGCCGATGCCGCTGCTGCCGATGACGCCGTGATCTCGGCCGTGCAGCGGCTCGACCTGCTCGCTGCCGCGGCGCGGCAGTTGCTGGAGAGCAGCACCGTCAGCGAGTCAGTCCTGCTGCAGCGGTCGGCCCGGATGCTGTCCGGTGCGCTGGCTACCTGGGCAATCGTGGACGTCCGGCGGCGCGGCCAGCTGCGGCGGCACTACGTCGCAGGGCCAGACGACCCTGGCTCGGCGAGCCTGGCCCAGCTGGCGGCTGCCGCAGATCCCGGCCCCGGCACGGTTCCGGATCAGGTATTCGAGTCGGGCCAGACGCTTGTCCTCACCCACGTGGACGACGACCGCGCCCTCGGTCAGCCCAAGCACGGGCAGCCCAAGCACGGGCAGCCCAAGCACGGGCAGCCCAAGCACGGGCAGCCCGAGCACGGTCCTACCTTGCTGGCGATGCTTGGTGGCGCATCGCTGCTGGCCGTGCCGATGACGGACGGGTCGCGCCGGTTCGGCGTCCTGACGCTGATCCGGCGGGGGGACGACGGCCAGTTCAGCATGGCGGATGCCGCGCTGGCGGAGGAGATCGGCGCGCTGCTCGGCCTGGCCATCGCTGCCCGCCGCGTGCTCCGGCAGCGGACCGAGACAGCCGACGCGCTACGGGCCAGCCTGCTCCCGCCTGTCCTCAAGCCGGTCCCTGGCGTCGAGATTGCCTCCGCGCACCTCGCGCCGACCCGCGGCCGCGAGGTGGGCGGCGACTTCTACGACGTCTATCCCACGCCGGGCGGATGGGGCGTCGCGATCGGAGACGTCTGCGGCAAGGGCGAGGATGCGGCCGCAGCGACCGCGGCGGCCCGGCACGCGATCAGAGTGCTGGCGCACTCCACCGCCAATCCGGCCGATGTACTGCGCGGCGCCAACGACATCATGCTGGCTGAGGAGTTCGGCGGCCGGTTCGTGACGGCGACCGCGGCCCACCTCAGCTGGCACGATGACACCTTGCGGGTGCTGCTGGCCAACGCAGGTCATCCGGCACCGGTCATTATCAGGCCGGATGGCCGGACCGAGCAGGTGCCGGGCGGCGGTGTCCCGCTCGGGATCTTCCCCGACCCCGAGCCCGCCCTGGTGGAGCTTGAGCTGTCCGACGGGGACGTCCTGTTCTGCTACACAGACGGCCTGGCTGATGCACGCAGCGCGCAGGCGACGTACCTGGAAGATAGCCTCGCCGACTGCCTCGCACAGCTAGCCGGGCGACGCGCCGCCGACATCGTGGCCGAGATGCGCAAGGTCGTGCTCGACTTCAGCGAGAACATTCTGCGCGATGACCTGACCATGCTGGTCCTGCGCGCCGGGACACCGCCCGCCGCCTGACGCGCGGGCACGGCCGCGCGCGAGCGGAGGAGCGGCAGGTCCGGCCGCGTTTCGAGTGCGCCGGTCGCGGTAACTAGGCGCGCGTGGCGACCCTTCCGCAAGCAACCTCCCAGCATCCGGCTCCGGCTGCCCAGACCGCAGGAGCGGAACCGGCCGAGGACAAGCTGGCTGAGGCCCTCGCTGCTGCTGAGCAAGCTCCGGGCCTCGGCCGGCCAGGCAGGCCGCTGGACCGGCATTCGCCGTTCTTCATCGGGATGACCGCTGCGGCCGGCGTCGCCGTCACCTACGGGCTAGTCGAGCTGCTCATCAAGGCGCGGTCAGTCCTGGTGCTTGTCGGCCTGGCCCTATTCATCGCGGCCGGGCTGGACCCGATGGTCAGCTGGCTCACCAGGCGGCGGCTGCCCCGCTGGGCTGCGGTCCTGACTGTCATCGGCGCGGCCGCCGCGGTGCTGACCGTCTTCATCCTGGCCGCCATCCCGCCGCTGGCCAGTCAGACCACCGCCCTCGCGCACCACTTGCCGCAGTATCTGCACGCCATGCGAGATCCCCACTCCGCGCTAGGGCGCCTGAACATCCGCTACCACGTCCAGCAGCGGCTCACCCAGCTGATCACCAGCCGCGGAAGCGCGATCGCTGGCGGCATCCTCGGCGCTGGCCTGGTCGTGCTCAGTACCGCCACCTCGCTGGTCGTGCTGTCGGTCCTGACCATCTACTTCCTCGCTGGCCTGCCGCGCATCAAGCTGTTCCTGTACAGGCTCGCGCCGCAGTCCCGGCGCACGCGGGTAATCCTGCTCGGCGACGAGATCTTCACCAAGGTCGGCGGTTACCTGCTCGGCAACGTGCTGACATCCGTTGTCGCCGGGGCTGGCACCTATCTCTGGATGATGTGCTTCGGTATCCCCTATCCGGCGCTGCTCGCGCTGACGGTGGCGCTGCTGGACCTGATACCGGTCATCGGCTCGACGATCGGCGGCGCGACCGTGACGCTAGTGGCTCTCACCATTTCGCTCCCGGTGGCCGGCCTGACGCTGGCCTTCTACGTGGTCTACCGGCTCGCCGAGGACTACTTGCTCGTCCCCCGGATCATGGGCCGGACGGTGCAGGTGCCAGCGGCCGTCACCGTCGTGTCGGTCCTGATCGGAGCTACGCTGCTTGGCCTGATCGGGGCGCTCGTCGCCATTCCGGCGGCTGCGGCGATCCGCCTGCTGCTGCAGGAGGTCACCTTCCGCCGGATGGATAAGACCTGACCACGCGGCACCAGCGCTCGCTTGGGCCGGCCGACCTGGGCGTAACGGATCTGGGCCTAGCGGATCTGCGGCTCGAGCCTTCGCCGTCGCGCGACCATCAGCCGCCGCTCCTCTTCGCTTGCCCCGCCCCAGATGCCATCCGGCTGCCGGGTTTCAAGGGCGTAGTCCAGGCATTGCCGCCTGATGGCACATCGCGCACAGACTGCCTTGGCACGCGCGAGTTCGGCGGCGCTCGGGCCCGCGGAGACGGGGAAGAACAACTCAGGGTCCGCCGACTGGCAGGCCGCCAGCCGCCACCCGTCACCGAGACCAGACCATGTCGCCATAGCGGCACCTTTCTGCGCAGATGCCGCCAGCTGCCCTGGGTGCCGCGGTTTACACGTCGCGGCGCCGGGAAAGCTAGGAGCCGGACCGCGATGGAGAGGACCATGCTCGCTGATGCCGCATCGCTGGGCGGCCGCTCGGCGATCGTCCTTGGCGGCGGTGGCGTCTTTGGCGCCACCCAGGTGGGCATGCTGCGCGCGCTGCTCGAGTCCGGCTTCCAGCCCGACCTGGTGATCGGGACGAGCGTCGGCGCACTCAACGGCGCGGCGATCGCGGCGAACCCGACAACCGCGGGTGTCGACATCCTCGCCGATCTATGGGGCTCGCTCGGCGAGGAAGGCCTGTTCACCGAGACCGTGCTGGCCAGGGCCAGCACGCTGGCTCGCTACCGGACGCACCTGTACTCGCCGGCGCCGTTGCGCAAGCTCCTGACCAGTCATCTGCCTGCGACGTTCGAAGAGCTGACCATCCCGTTCCAGTGCGTCGCCGCCAGCATCGAGCGGGCCGTGGCGCACTGGTTCAGCGCGGGCAGCCTGACCGACGCGGTCATGGCGTCATGCGCGGTGCCGGCGCTGCTGCCGCCCGTTGTCATTGACGGCGAGCACTTCCTCGATGGCGGCCTGGTGCATTCGATTCCGATCGGACGAGCGCTGGCCCTCGGGGCAACCGAGATCTACGTGCTCCACGTCGGCCGCATCGAGCAGCCGCTAGCCCCGCCCCGGTCGCTCTGGGACGTATGCCTGACCTCCTTCGAGGTCGCGCGCCGGCACCGGTTCGTCGAGGAGATGGCCAACGTGCCACCCGAGGTCCGGGTGCATGTGCTGCCGAGCGGCGAGGAGAAGATGCCGCTGGTGTCCCTGCGCTACCGGCATGCCAAGGCAGTGGCCAGCCGCGTGCAGCGGGGCTACCAGGCCGCTGCCGAGTACTTGTCCAGCCAGGCGGACACCGCATGAGGCCACCGCCCGCGATCGTCCGCCGGACTCTGCTGGATCCGCTCTGGATCCCGCTCGCCGTGTGCCTCGCGCTGCTGCTCCTCGCGGTGTCGGCGGGCGGAACGCTGGTAGCGCCGCTCAGCAGGCGGCGCCGGCTGCCGCGGTTCTGCTTGTTCGCCGCGCTCTACCTGGTGGTCAACGCCAGCCTCGTGCTGTGGTGCGCCGGGTGCTGGCTGCGGTTCCCGTTTCCTCGTCGCCGCGACCCGGCCCGCTGGTCGCGGCTGCATCAGGCCACGCTCAGGCGGGCGCTTGCACTGATGGTCGGAGCGGCACGGCCGCTGCTCGGCTTCCGGGTCGAGCTTCAGGAGCCGCCCGACCACGACCAGATCGCCGGCCGGCCGCTTCTGCTACTTGCCCGGCATGGCGGGCCGGGTGACTCGTTCGCGCTCGTGCAGCTGCTGCTGTCGCGGTACCAGCGCCGGCCCGCCATCGTGCTGAAGGAGACGCTGCGCTGGGATCCCGGCCTCGACTTGCTGCTCGGGCGGCTGCCGTCCTGCTTCATCCGGCGCGGCGAGGGCAAGGCACCCGAGCGGCTGGCTGCGCTAGCCCGGACAATGAACAGGGACGACGCCATCCTGCTGTTCCCCGAAGGCGGCAACTGGACCCCCGGCCGCCATAGCCGGGCGATTGCGCGGCTGCTGCACGCCGGGCGACGGCAGGCTGCGGCGGACGCGGCCGAGAATCGAAACGTCCTGCCGCCGCAGCCGACCGGCATGCTGGCCTGCATGTCGGGCCGGGCCGACCTGACGGTCGCCGTAGTCGCGCACACGGGCCTGGAAGATCTCGTCACCCCCGCCCTCGTGTGGAGCGCGCTGCCGGTCACTAGTCCGATGATTGTCCGCTGGTGGTTTCAGCCAGCCCGCAGCCTGCCGGCCACCGATGACGGCCGGCGAGAGTGGCTCCGGCTCCAGTGGGCACTGGTCGACTCCTGGATCGATGCCAGGAAGGCAGCCAGGACCGGCGTGACGGTGCCACCTGATGCCGCTGGCGTAGCGGCTGACGTCGAGGCTGCTGACGTCGAGACTGCTGAGGTCGAGGCGCCGCTCGCCAGCACTGGTGCCGACGAGCTCTAAGGACTGGCGGCCACGTCAGCCGCATCAGCAGGCCCGGCCCCGTTCCCGTTCTGACGTTTGCCATGTGACCCGACGGGCAGATGCGTGCCGCCCACGCACCGCTAGCAACGGTGGCAGCTCCTCTCCGTCGGTCGCCTAAGCTGCGGAGACGACGCCGCTTCGAAACGACGGAGAGGGTCCTCCATAGTGCTCGCAGCGCTGGTTCTCGCCGGGATCGTCGCCGCACCCATCGGGACAGGCGCATTGCTCGTGCAGTCACGGCGCCGGGCCCGGACCTCCGGAGCGTGGCCAGCCGTCCGGCGGTTCGCCTTTGCGATTATCGGCACGGCCGCCCTGGCGGCTGCCGTCGTCGGTGCCCTTCGGCTCCTTGGCGACCCGCAGCACCTGGCCATCGATGGAGCGGCCGGGATCGTCGTGGCCAGCCTGGTGTGGCTACCGGTAACCCGGCGGTGGAACGCACGCGGCCACTTGTGCTGGTCTTCGACGATCTTCCTGTTTGTCACGTACCTGGCATTCGTTCTCAAATGGACCTTCGACAGCCACCTCGGCCTCGCGAGCACCGCGGGTGGTCTACTGCTGTGGCTGTTCGAGCTGTTCGCAGCGATCCTCGCCTGCGCCTACCTGTGGGAGATCTGCGACGCGCTCGGATCGGAGCACTGGCGCCGACGGCTGAACAGGCCGGAGCCGGGCCGCGTCCCTGACAAGGACCTGCCCTTCGTCAGCCTGCATGTACCGGCCCACAATGAGCCGCCCGACATGGTGATGGACACGCTCCGCTCGCTAGCGCGCCTGGACTACCCGCGGTACGAGATCGTCGTCATTGACGACAACACCGATGACGAGACGCTGTGGCGCCCGGTCGAGGCATGGTGCCAGCGGCACCGCGTGAAGTTCGTGCACCTGGAAGACTGGCCCGGCTACAAGTCAGGCGCGCTGAACTATGCGCTGCGGGAGATGACTGATGCGCGAGCCGAGGTCATCGGCGTGGTCGACTCTGATTATCAGCTCAAGCCCGGATTCCTGCGCCGCTGCGCGCCCCTGTTTGCTGATGCGTGGGTGGGATTCACGCAGGCCCCGCAGGACTACCGGGGCTGGTCCCGGTCTCGCTACTACCGCCGGCTGTTCTACTCCTACCAGTATTTCTTCGCCGTCTCGCAGCCGTCGCGCAACGAGCGGGACGGCGCGATCTTCGCCGGGACCATGGGCCTGATACGCCGGGTTGCCTTGGAGCAGCTCGGCGGCTGGGACGAGTGGTGCATCACCGAGGACGCCGAGCTGTCGCTGCGGCTGCTGCGAGCCGGCTGGTCCGGCCTGCACGTGGACGAGTCGTGGGGCCAGGGGATCATGCCGCTGACGTTCGAGGCGCTGAAGGGCCAGCGCTACCGGTGGTGCTTTGGCGGCATCCAGATCCTGCGCATGCACTGGCGCGCCATGCTGCCAGGGCGGGCGTCCGCGCAGAACCGGATGAGCACCGGGCAGCGATGGTCCTACCTTGCTGGCGCGCTCCAATGGTATGGCGACCTCCTGGGGTTGGTGTTCCTTGTCTTCCTGCTAGCCGGCGCCGCGAACCTGGCTACCGGCGGCGGCGAGTTGTTTCGCAAGCTGACTGCTTTCCTCGTTGCGACGGTGCCGGTGCTCGTCCTACTCGGCCTCGTCCGCGCTGTGGCGCTGCTGCGCCGCGGCACTGGCGCCTCCTGGCGTGATGCGCTCGGCGCATTCTTCATCTGGCAGTCCACGTCGCTGGTGGTGGCGCGCGCGTCTGTGGTCGCGCTGTTCGCCCGCAAGGCGGCGTTTCTGCGTACGCCGAAGACCAGCGAGAAAGCGAAGTGGTGGGAGGCCCTGCGGGCGAACTGGGCCGAGTCAGCACTTGCCCTGCTGGGCTTTATCGGGATCGGCTGCGCGCTGTCCAAGGCGACCGAGCTGGCGGGCCCGCTGCTGGCTGGCCTGCTCCTGTTCCCGACGCTGGGCATGGCCGCGGCGCCGGTGAACAGCTGGGCGGCGCAGCGAGCCGCACTGCCAGCGGACCTGCGGGCATGGCGGACATCGGAGTGGAAGCGGACGGCAGACCGCCGCGCGTTCGTCCGGGGCGCAGCCACCGGCGGAATTCTCACGGTGGGTGCCGTCATCGTGGCGGCCGTGGCCCTGCTACTGACCCCTGGCAAGCATCCGGTCCAGCCGCCCGACCTGGTGACAGCGCCCAGTCACCAGAATGCCCGGCCCGCTCGGCACACCCCACGTCCTGCCGCCACCACGCCATCCCCCGCGGTATCACCGAGCGGCAGCGCGACGCCAGCCGTTAGCCCTTCGCCGGGCTCGAGTTCGTCGGTGCCGCCGGCGCAGAGCGGCGGCCCTAGCCCAGCGAGCTCCAGCGCATCGGCGTCACCCTGACCAGCAGCGGGGCAGGAGGTTCCCTCCTGCCCCGCTTGTGACTCTCGGATTGCGGATTATGCCGCTGCCAGGCACACCGCGATGGAGAAGAAGTCGCGGGAGAAGGTATCGAGGTCTGCGACCTTGACCTGCCAGTCGTTGGTAGTGACCGGCCCGCTGGCCGGGATGATCCAGTCCTGACCGATGCTGTTGATCACGTGGCCGCCGCCGGTCATGAGCTCGTTAGCGCCGCAGGACACATCGGCGGTCTGGACGGAGTTCGCCGGGACAGTCGCGGCCGTATCCACGGTGCTGACCGTCAGGGCCGTGACTGGATTGCCGTTCTTCTTGGCCAGGCACACCGCGAGCGAGTCGTACGTCGTCGTGACCGGGACCTCGTTGTCGATCTCGACGGTCCAGACATTGCTCGCGGACGGCGCATTGAGGTAGGCACTCCAGTTGCTGCTGACGTTCTCCACCTCGTAGCCGCCGCCGGTCAGCAGGTCGCCGGCCGGGCAGGTGGCGTCCGCCTCCGCGGTCATCATGGGGGGTGCGTCAACCGACGCGTCCACCACGTGCGTGGTGTACCCGCTGAGGCCATTCTTGCCGGGAGCAGACTTCGCACAGATCGCATACGCCGAGAAGCTCAGCGGCTGAGCACTGAAGTTGACCGGCTCGACGAGCCAGGATTTGCCGTTCAACGGCGCGTCGACGAAGATCTGCCAGTCGGTCGACGTGCTGTTGACGGTGTAGCCGCCGCCAACACGCAGCTGACCGGAGCCGCACGTCGCCTTGGCCTCGCCGGTGTTCCCCGCAGGTGCCGTTGCCGTCGCGGTGACGATGTGCGTGGTGATGCCCTTGACGGTGACAGGTCCCGCCAGCGCCGGAGTGATCGCGGCTAGCGCACCCGCGATCCCAATGCTGACTGCCGCAGCGCCTGCCAAAAGTCGACGTTTCTGCACGTGCTTCCTCCGGATTGATCTGTGCCCAATGTCGATAATGACGTTCTCATCGGGAGACTAGCGCCAATCGGCCGACTAGCTGGGATAAGACGCATTTAGCCGATTGCGCCGTTGCATGCCGAACTCAGCTGGGGGAAGTTATGTCCGGTTTAGCTTGCGGACGCAGCCCGCTGAGTGCTACCTCTTACTCAGCGGCCTGCCACCTGTGACGGCGCCGCCGCGGGTCAAAGACGCGGCCCGGCACTGTCCCTTGTCCGACTGGGGTGCTGGCCGTGTCTGAGTATGGCGAACGAGCTGACGCCGCGTGCGAGACCGGCAAGCCGGCTCGGCATGGCGCCTGCTGGACGATAGTCTCGCTGCCCGCCGAGGTCGACATCGCCAACGTCGACCAGGTACACGCTGACCTCATCGCGGCGGTCAGGCTGGGCGGTCCCGTGGTCATCGCTGATTTGCGCCGCACATCGTTCTGCGATTGCGCTGGAGTCAGCCTCCTGATGGCGGTCGCGAGCCAGGCGCGCCGCGCGGGCGCTGAGATTCGCATCGTGGCCAGCGCCAGGTCAGTGCTGCGTACATTCGAGCTCACCGGCGTGCCGCTCGCGATGCGGGTCTACCCGACAATGACCGATGCGCAGCGTGGTCCGCCGAGCCCTGCCAGCACGATGCCGCCCCAGCCGAAGCGCGGCGGCTCACGCGTCGCTGGCGAGCTGGTCTCGGTTGATCTTCCCGGCCACCAGGTCAGCTGCGAGGTCCTTGAGCTTCCTGTTGGTGTTCTGGGAGAGCGCGGAGAGCCGCTTGAATGCCGCGTCCGGCGAGCAGCCGTACTCGCCGACGAGGATCCCCTTGGCCTGCTCGATGACGGCCCGTGATTCCAGGGCCACGCGCAGGTTGTCGACTAGCTGCCTGCAGTTGCGGTACAGCGTCGCGTTCCGCAGCGCGACACCGCCCTGAGCTGCGAAAAGGAGTGCGATGTCATGGCTGGTGCCGGCAAAGCAACCCCGTTCCCGTCCGTACAGTACAAGGACACCACCCGGTGCCCGGTCGGTACGCAGCGGCAGCACCAGGCAGCTCAACAGGCCCTCCGTCGCCATGGCTGAGCAGACCTCAGGCCAGCGGTCCTCGGCGCTGGCGTCGTCGATGCGCCGGGCCTCGCCGAATCGCAGCGAGTCGGCGACTGGTCCCGTTCCGTCGGCTAGCTGGCTGCGGTGCAGGCTGACGACGGTCGGATCGGACCCCGAATGCGCCCAGTCGCTGTCGCCCGCCACGACGATGCCGACGGCCGCGCTGCCAGGCACCAGCTCGAGGGAGAGCTCCGCCAGCTGGCTGAGCTGCGCATCTGAGCTGTCGTCGGAGAGCAGCAGTTCGGCCAGGGCAGCTATCCGCTCCGCGAGCGCCCTCGTCACCGTGACCATGTCAACCTCGTTTCCTTGCACGTGTACTTGCCGCGCCGCTCTACCCCCGATCGCCCGGATTGCACATTGCCCGGGACGCCGGCTGGCCCGATCCGGTCGGACGGCCCGGTCATGCTGAGTAGTTTTGACAGTGAGCTGCGACCAAGGCGGCAGTCCGCCTTATGCTGACTCACGCTGAGACCGGTGCCTTTGCACCTAGTGCAAACGAGAACGAGCAGGTCGAGATGGTGGCTGAAGGCGTCAGTTCAGGCGGGATGGTGCAGGCCGCGCTACCCGAGCCGGCCCCGGCTGAGCGCATCCGCGTCCTGCTGATCGAGGATGACGACGGGGATGCGCTTCTCGTCGAGGAGCTTCTGCTGGATGCCGGCGAGCCGTTCGTGATGACGCGGGTGCGCTCCCTCGCCGATGCGCGCAGTCTCGCTTCCGGTGCTGGGTGCGTGCTGCTTGATCTCGAGCTGCCAGACTCCCGCGGGCTGCAGGGTGTCCGGTGGCTCCAGGACCTATGGCCGAATCTGGCCGTCGTGGTGCTGACCGGGCTGTCTGACGAGCACCTAGGGGAGGAAGCCGTCGCGGCCGGCGCGCAGGATTATCTGGTGAAGGGCCAGGTCGACGGCTTCCTGCTGCAGCGAGTCGTGCGGTACGCCGTAGAGCGCCAGCGCGCTGAGGAGACCCAGCGCCAGCTTCGGGAGGCACGCCTGTACGCGGCGGAGAACTCGCGCCTTGAGCGTGGCCTGCTGCCGTCGCCGGTGCTGACGGACCGGCGGCTAACGGTGGCATCGCGGTACCGCTCCGGCGGCCAGCAGATGCTGCTCGGCGGCGACTTCTACGACGTCGTCGAGGCCCCTGACGGCTGGGTACACGCGATGGTCGGCGATGTCTGCGGCCGCGGCCCCGACGAGGCGGCACTCGGCGTCTGCCTCCGGGTGGCCTGGCGGACCATGATCCTGGCTGGCCGTCCGGTGGACGAGACGCTGTCCGCGGTCCAGCAGGTGCTCGAGCACGAGCGGCATCATGATCGCCTGTTCGCGACCCTCTGCATGCTGTCGGTGGCACCCGACCGGACCCGCGGATACCTGCGCCTGGCCGGCCATCCGCAACCGCTGCTGATTACCGCTGATGGCGTCCGTGAGCTCGAGGCACCCGTCGGCCTGCCGCCCGGCATCACCCACTCGACCGAGTGGCCGAGCGCCGAGGTCAAGCTGGGCGACACCTGGTCGGTGCTCATGTACACCGACGGCCTCATCGAGGGCAAGATCGGGGCCGGGCCTGAACGGCTGGGGAGTGATGGCCTGATCAGGCTGATCGAGAAGGAGCGTGCGCAGCATTCGGCTGGCGCGCCTCCGGATCGCCCCGCCAGCGAGCTGCTCATCGACTCAGTCATCACCAGAGCTCGCGAGCTCAATGGCGGCGAACTCGACGACGACCTGGCTGTACTGGCCGTGAGCTGCGCGCCGGCAGGTCCATGAGCGGCGACCCGGTGTGGCAGTCGGCCGGATCCGGGTCAGCCGGCTCGCCTCCGGACGACTCGCCCGCGGCTGGCTCGCCCCCGGCCAGATCACCGGCCGGCGGGCCGCGGGCCGGCGGCCCGCGGGCCGGCGGGCCCCGGCCGGAGCGGCCACCCCGGCCGCCTCGACCGCCGCTGGCGCTAGCCCGCCTTGCCGCGGCCGAGGACGCCGCCAGCCGCTGGCCGCTCGGCCGCATCATCGGCGTCGGCATGGCAGCGCTCGGCGCCGTCCTGATCGCGGCCATCGTCGTCGGGGCCGTAACGCTCAATAGTCTCAGCGCCAGCCGCGCCCAGGTCGTTAGCAAGATCGATCCCGCGGCCGTTCACGGCGCTGAGCTCTACGCCGCCATGCTCAACCAGGAAACCGGCGTCCGTGGATATCTGCTGAGCGGACAGCCGGCCTTCCTCGCGCCCTACACCACGGGCGTGGCCGACCAGGCGGCACAGGTCAGGGCGCTGCGCCCGCTGCTCGCTGGGCTCCCGGCCGCGCAGCGCGATCTCGCCGCCGCCCTGAGCCGGATCACGGCCTGGCGGTCGGGCTACGCCGAGCCCGCCATCCGGACGGTGAGGACGACCGGCAGGCCGCAGCTCGGCACCAACATCGGCGTCGGCAAGGCCGCCTTCGACAGCGTCCGCGCTCCCCTCGCCGCGTTCCAGAGTCAGATCAGCGCACAGCGCAGGATCGCCGTGGCGCACCTGAATTCGTCGGCTTCGGCGCTCGACTCCATCGGGATCATCAGCGCAGTGGCGCTGCTGCTGGTGATCACCGCGCTCGGCCTCGGCCTGCGCGCTGCCGCCATCACGCCCCTGACGAGGCTGGCAGCTGACGCCCGCCGGGTGGCCGGCGGCGAATTCGGGCATGAGGTCGACCCGAGCGGGCCGCGCGAGGTGCACACGCTGGCCGTGGACGTGAACCGGATGCGCGAGCGGATCCTGCTGGAGCTGTCCGCCGTCCGATCCGCCAACGTGGCCCTGGAAGCGCGGGCACTGGACCTGGAGCGCTCCAACGCCGAGCTGGAGCAGTTCGCCTACGTGGCGTCGCACGACCTGCAGGAGCCACTGCGGAAGGTCGCGAGCTTCTGCCAGCTGCTCCAGCGGCGGTACATCGGCCAGCTGGACGCGCGGGCGGACCAGTACATCGAGTTCGCCGTGGACGGCGCGAAGCGGATGCAAGCGCTGATCGATGACCTGCTGGCCTTCAGCCGGGTAGGGCGGATCGACCGCGAAGCGGCCCTCATATCAGCCGGTAGCGCCTTGTCGCAGGCAAGGGTCAACCTCGCGAGTGAGATACGCAAGGCTGACGCGGTCATCGAGGTGGCCGAGCTGCCATCGGTGCGCGCGGAGTTCTCGCTGCTGACGTCGCTATTCCAGAACCTGATCAGCAACGCGATCAAGTTCCGTGGGGACCGCCCGCCGGTCGTCAGGATCTCGGTGGACCGGCAGGACGACGGCTTCTGGCTGTTCTCGGTCGCCGACAACGGAATCGGCATCGAGCCCGAGTACGCGGATCGTGTCTTCGTGATCTTCCAGCGGCTGCACGACCGGGCTACCTACGCGGGCACCGGCATCGGACTTGCTATGTGCCGCAAGATCGTCGAGCACTATGGCGGCAAGATCTGGCTGGACACTGGATACCAGGACGGGGCAAGATTCTGCTTCACGTTGCCTGTCACGCCCGCTGACGATGAGGAGCCATCGCATGACTGAGCGCGCCGGGCTGGAGCTCGTCGACGTCCTCCTAGTCGAGGACGATCCCGGTGACGTGCTCATGACGCGGGAAGCCTTCGAGCACTATCAGATCCCCAACAACCTGCACGTCGTTGGCGACGGCGAGCAGGCCATGCACTTCCTGCGCAAGACTGGCGCCTATGCCGACGTGCCGACACCTGGCCTGATCCTGCTCGACCTGAACCTGCCGCGGCGCAACGGCCTGGAGGTGCTCGCCGAGTTGAAGGCGGATAGCGACCTGCTGGCGATCCCAGTCGTGGTGCTGACCACCTCGCAGGCGCAGGAGGACATCCTGCGCAGTTACGCGCTGCATGCCAACGCCTACATCAGCAAGCCGGTCGACTTCGAAAAATTCGTCGGCGTGATCGGGCGGATCGACGACTTCTTCCTGACGCTGGTGAAGCTGCCCTACTCGCTCAGCTGACCTAACCGCTCAGCTGAGGGACCGCTCGTCGTAGATTGGATCTGCAGCCGGGTAGGCGCCGCCTGTGCGCGGGATCCGGACCGAGCGTGCCGCGACCCCGCTGATCAGCGAACCTATCGCGACGCCCAGCACCAGGCCCACCACAGCGGTCGCGGCCTTGGCGGTCAGCGGCGCGGTAGTGCTGAAGGGCAACAGCACCGTCAGCACCGTCGCCAGCGCGATGATCCAGCCGAAGAATGTCAGTGGGCGCGGTGTGCTCAGCATCAGCAGGTGGACAAGCCCGGTCGCTGCTAGTGCCGCGGCGGCGGCCAGCAGTACCAGGCCAGTGGTGTGCGCGTCGCCGTATGCGCCGTCCTGCTTGGGCGCGAGCAGCGGAATCCCGAACAGCCACCGGCTGACAAGGACACCGACGACTGCCACGAGCCCGGCTACCACTGCAGTCGCCACGCCGCCGGCCCAGAGCCTGCCCGCGTCGACCTGTGGCCGCTCCGGGCCTGGCCGGCCGGTACCAGGCCGCTCCGGCATTGGCTCATTCGAAATCGGAGCCGTGGTCATCTGACTTACCTGCTTTCCGGCCGCATCTGATGGCGGCTGGCGTGCTAACTCCCCGCACCGCCCGCATCCAAACCTGCCAGGCGGGGCGCCGCCTGGCCGGGCGGGAACGGGGTCGAGCGATGTCAGGGCAGCCGGACGATCGCCCGCGCCCGAGTGAGCACCTTTGTCTCAGCGGTCCTGGCGGTCAGTGTGATCGCTACCCTGTTGCCATCGAGCTTCTCCTCGACCTGGCCGCTGACCTCGATTGACGCCCCCGCGTCGTCGTCGGGCACGACGACCATCGAGGAAAACCGGACCCCGAACTCGGTCACGACCGCCTGCGGTCCGGCCCAGTCAGTGACGAACCGGCCGGCCTGGGCCATCGTGAACATCCCGTGCGCGATCACGTCGGGCAGGCCGACGGACTTGGCGATCCGCTCGTTCCAGTGGATGACATTGAAATCGCCCGAGGCGCCACAGTACTTAACCAGGCTGAGCCTTGTTACGGGGTAACTGACGAGGCCGATCTGGCTCCCGGCCTCGACGCTGTCGTAGGTGACCTGCTCGCTCACGCCGCGAACCCTCTCTGGTGGACGGCCGCCGCCCGGCAACGCGCCGGGCAGCGGCAGGCTGCGGCTAGGCGCCGCGCTCGACGATGCTGGAGAGGGCGGTGCAGACCAGCTCCCCAGTAACAGTCGTGATGGCGGTGCTCGTCGTCAGCATGACGTTGCGCCCCGCATCCCGGATCTCGGTCAGCGTGACCTGGGCGGTCACCACGTCCCCTGCGACCAGCGGCCTGGTATAGGTGAAACGCTGCTCGCCGTGCACGACCATCGCGTAATTCAGGCCCAGGCCGGGATCGGCCAGGGCCGCACCCGAACCGGCCATGCTGATCACGATGGCAAAAGTCGGCGGCGCGATGACGTCGGCGTGTCCGGCAGCCCGGGCCGCCGCTCGGTCGCGGTATACCGGGTTGGCGTCGCCAATGGCCGCAGCGAACTCGGCGATCTTGACGCGGGAAACCTCATACGGCTCCGACGCCGGGAACACGCGACCAGCGTAATCGCGGTTGATGGCCATGCCACTCCAGCCTGACGACAAACAGCCTGACGACAATCCCGGTCGGGCGCCGCCGGACCGGATGCCGGGACGACAACGGCCCGGCCCGGCCGACCAGCTAACTGACTAGCGAGTCTCGCGATGTGGCTGGTGCTTGCGGCAGAACGGGCAGTATTTGCTCAGCTCAAGCCGGTCGGGGTCGTTGCGCCGGTTCTTGCGCGTGATGTAGTTGCGGTGCTTGCACTCCTGGCAGGCCAGGGTGATCTTGGGCCTGACGTCGGTCGCAGCCACGTGGCGCGCCTTTCTACTCGTCCAATCATGGGAAGCCGCCAGGGCAGCGGTCTCGTAAGACAGCGGTCCGGCAAGACCGGCTCCCGGCGATATTCCGTAGCGGAGGCCGGACTTGAACCGGCGACACAGCGATTATGAGCCGCTTGCTCTGCCTGACTGAGCTACTCCGCCGCCCTGCCCGCCAGGCTTAGTCCAGGCCGGCACTGCCGACTGGCCCCCGCCATAGCCCTGGGGCTGACCTAGCTTACCGGGAAAATGCCGCGCCATCGATTCGGGCACCCGCTGCCCGCATCCAGCATCCTCACCAGGCCGCTGGCGGCGTAATACCACCTCATTCTATGTGGCCCCGGCAACGGCCGCAGAACGCAACGACAGCGGCCGCGACGTCCACATTTTGTCCCCAAATCCGCCGTGCTCGCCGATTCCCTGATCCGTGGCGGGAAGATTCGTCTAGACCGCTATGCTCTTGTACGGCCGGTCAACCAGGTCGGCCGGGCTGTGCCGCCCAACCGGCCGCGCGCATGGCCGCCATCCCGCCGTGGTGTCGTGCTTGCCGTATACCTTGATCCTCCGGACTGTACGGTCAGTACCGGGCACGGCCCGCCTGCGAAGGCGGGCGACTAGTGAATGATGTCGGCGAGTCCAAATCTGCGGCTATTGTGGACCGTCATAACCGTCGGCCGGGACTGGAGAGACGACGCAGATGCCGAGGCGAGAGCCACCAGCTGACGTCACGTACCGCGGGCTGCGAGAGGCGCCGGATACGGCAGCTGTCACCACCGCGGCCCAGCAGGCCTTCGCGCGTGCGCATCCGGACCTCAAGCTCCAGCCGCTGGTCGTGGTCATCGCCGCTTACAACGAGGGCGACAACATCGGCCCGGTCCTGGACGAGATACCGCAGCAGCTCGCCGAGGTGCCGGTGTCGCTCCTCGTGATCGACGACGGCAGTACCGATGCCACGTCGCAGGTCGCCGAGCGCCATGGTGCGCTGGTCTGCACGCTAGCGGCCAACCGCGGTCACGGGGTGGCGCTCCGGCTCGGCTACCGCATCGCCCGCGAGGGCGGCGCCCAGTACATCGCCACCCTCGACGGCGACGGCCAGTGGGACCCGGCCGACCTGCCCGCGATGGTCGCGATCATGGAGAGCGGCGAGGCGGACTTCGTCCTCGGCTCGCGCCAGCTTGGCCATACTGACAACACCGACGCGTTCCGCAACCTCGGAGTTAAGTTCTTCGCCAGGGTCATCAGTGCACTGACCCGCAACCCGGTCACCGACACCTCGAGCGGCCTGCGCCTGATGCGCGCCGACCTGACCGGCACTGTGACCCAGACGCAGCCGCAGTACCAGACCTCCGAGCTGCTGATCGGCGCCCTGCTACAGGGCTACCGAGTCGCCGAGGTACCGACGGTCATGCGGCAGCGGATGTCCGGCGAGAGCAGGAAGGGCCGCAATCTCGCCTACGGCCTGCGGTACGCCCGCGTCATCACCGAGACCTACCTGCGCGAGCGGCGCGCATCGCGCCAGGTCGCCGCGACCATCGGCCAGCCTGCTGCCCAGTCCGGCGTCGAGCCCGCGGAGCAAGCGGCCGCCGTCTCGCAGACCGGGTCAAACTAGCCCAAAAGCTGGAACGGGGCCGTCTAGGCTCCCGTCGCACGCCCGTCCGCTGCGGCCGTCGCGCACCAGGAACGTCATGGCTGCCCATCTGCTGCGGATACAGCAGCAGCAGGGTGGCAGCCACGCTGTTGGCTAGCGGAACTTGTCGGCCGCCGTTAGCACTCGATGACGTTCACGGCCAGTCCGCCCCGAGCGGTCTCCTTGTACTTCACTTTCATATCGGCGCCGGTCTCGCGCATCGTCTTGATCGCCTTGTCCAGCGACACCTTGTGCTCGCCGTCACCTCGGACCGCCATCCGCGCGGCGGTGATGGCCTTGACGGCCCCGATGGCGTTCCGCTCGATGCACGGGATCTGCACTAGGCCGCCGACCGGATCGCAGGTCAGGCCGAGGTTGTGCTCAAGGCCGATCTCCGCGGCATTCTCCACCTGCTCAGGCGACCCGCCGATCACCTCGGCCAGGCCGGCCGCGGCCATCGAGCAGGCCGAGCCCACCTCACCTTGGCAGCCGACCTCGGCCCCGGAGATCGACGCGTTCTCCTTGAACAGCGCCCCGACCGCGCCGGCTGTCAGCAGGAACCTGATCACGCCTGCGTCGTCGGCGCCCGGCACGAACCTGGTGTAGTAGTGCAGCACCGCCGGGATGATGCCGGCGGCACCATTGGTCGGCGCCGTCACGACGCGGCCGCCGGCCGCGTTTTCCTCGTTCACCGCGAGCGCGTAGAGCGTGACCCACTCCATCGCGTACAACGGGTCGGCTAGGTCGCCGCTGTCCTCCAGCATCTGCTTGAGCGCCCTGGCCCGGCGCCGCACCTTCAGGCCGCCGGGCAGCACACCGTCGGCCGCGCACCCGTTCGTGACGCACTCTTGCATGACCGCCCAGATTCGCAGCAGTCCTGATGCCACCTCAGCCTTGTCGCGGCGGACCAGCTCGTTGGCGAGCATGACCCCGCTGACCGGCAGGCCGGTCCGGTGTGTGATCGCAAGCAGCTCGGCCCCGCTGCTGAAGGGATACGGCACCGGTGTGGGATCGGCGACGATGGCGGGGCGACCAGCCTCGTCCTCCCCGAGTACGAAGCCGCCGCCCACGGAGTAGTAGGTCCGCGCGGACAGCTCGGTGCCGGCCGCGTCCAGCGCGGCGAAACGCATGGCGTTGGAGTGGAACTCCAGCCGCTTGCGCCGGTGCATGATGACGTCCTCGTCCACGTCGAACGCTATGGGTACGCGCCCGAGCAGCGGCAGCGTCCCCGAGCTCCGGACGCGCGCGACGAGCGGCTCGGCAGCCGCCGGATCGACCGATTCGGGCTGCTCGCCAGACAGGCCGAGCACGACGGCCTTGACGCTGCCGTGGCCGTGACCCGTCGCCCCGAGCGAGCCAAACAGCTCAGCCCGAACCCGGGCGACCCGGGTCCCGTCAGCCCGGACTCCGTCAGCCTGGACCCCGTCAGCATTGCCAAGCAAGCCGTCTGCTTCGAGCGAGCTGGCGAACATAAAGGCGGCGCGCATCGGGCCGACCGTGTGCGAACTGGATGGGCCAATCCCGATCTTGAAGAGCTCGAAGACGCTGACGGTCATCGGACCACTCCCCTGCTGCTAGGACAACGCTGTCCTGGTGGACGGGGCCGTCGGGCTGAAGCTAGCCGGCCGGCCGGGCGCGAGCGACTCCGGCGAATGGCTAACCACGGTTGCCGCTAACCACGGTTGCCGCTAACCACGGGCCTCGCCCTTGATTTTCTTGCCTGCCGGGTCGTAGGGCGCCCGAAGCCCGACCGTCGCGCTGACAAGCTGCCCGCCGACGTTCACCGCGTATTTCCCGGCGCGCGCGAACTCGGCCGTCACCGGGTCGCCGGCCGGGTCGCGCAGGTAGGCCAGGCCCACCGCGGCGCCCAGCGTCTCCCCCCAGGCTGCGGAGGTCACCTGACCGGCCGGCACACCGTCACGCAGCAGCAGCTCGCTGCCCCACATCATGACGTCGGGGTCGTCGAGCGCGACCGACACAAGCCGCCGTCGCGGGCCGTCTGCCTTGGCTTTCTCCACCGCCTCGCGGCCGAGGAACGCCGTGCGTGAAGCCAGCTTGCACGCGAACGTAAGCCCGGCCTCGACGGGGTTGTAGTCGGGCGTGAGCTCACGGCCGAACGCCCGGTAGGCCTTCTCCAGGCGCAGCGACTCGATCGCGTAGTAGCCGGCGTTGGCTACGCCCAGATCCCGGCCCGCCGACATCAGGTCCTGATACACCGCGACCGCGAACTCCGCTGGCACGTAGAGTTCCCAGCCGAGCTCGCCGACGTAAGTGATCCTCGTCGCCCGGACCGTCGAGTAGCCAATGTCGATGAGCCGGCTCGAGCCGAAGCCGAAACCGTGCTCGCTCAGGTCGGCCGCGCTCAGCCGGGACAGCAGCTCCCGAGACGCCGGGCCCATGACGCCGTACACCGCGTATGCCGAGGTCACGTCCACCAGGCTGGCCTGGCAGCCCGGCAGCATGTGCCGCCGGATGTGATCGGCGTCGCGCTCGGTCGTCGCGGCGCTGGCGACCAGCAGGAACTCAGTCGCCGACAGCCTGGTGACGGTGATGTCCGACTCGTAGGTACCGTGTCCGTTGAGCATGCCCGTATAAACGGTGCGACCGGGCGCCACCGCCACATCGCCGGTGCACAGCCACTGCAGCGCGGCCTCGGCTTCCGGCCCGCTCACCAGGTACTTAGAGAACGAGGTCTGGTCGAACACCGCGACCCGCTGCCGGGTCGCCACTTGCTCGGCCGACGACCATGGCTGCCAGTTCTGTTTGTCCCAGGAGTACTCGATCACCGGGCGGGCGGCGGGCGGCGCGAAGAAGTTAGCCCGTTCCCAGCCCATCTTTGAGCCGAAGCAGGCGTTCGCGTCCGCCAGCAGCTGATAGGCCGGCGAACGGCGGAACGGGCGGGCCGTCTCCAGCTCGCGGTTCGGCCAGCCGATCGCGTAGTGCAGGCCGAGTACCTCGCCGACCCGGTCGCGCAGCCAGCGCGAGTTGCCGTTGAACGGGGCGAAGCGGCGGATGTCGACCGCGGTCAGGTCGGTGTCCGGCTCGCCGTCGATGATCCACTGTGCGAGCGCCAGGCCAGCCCCGCCGGCCGAGGCGATGCCGACGGAGTTGAAGCCCGCCCCGACGTAAAAGCCGGCCAGTTCCGGCGCCTGCCCCAGGATGAACTGGTTGTCGGGAGTGAAGCTCTCCGGGCCGTTGTAGAACTTGCGGATGCCGGTCTGCGCCAACGCCGGGATCCGGTGCATGGCGCTGTCCATCAGCACCGAGAAATGGTCCCAGTCCTCCTCGAGCAGCTGGAACTCGAACGGGTATGGCAGCTCGTCGGGCGACACCCACGGCTTGGCCGTGGGTTCGAAGCCGCCGACGACCAGGCCGCCGACCTCTTCCTTGAAGTAGGTGTACCCGTCGGGATCGCGCAGCACGGGCAGGTCCGGGTGCACGCCGTCGATCTGGTCGGTGACGACATAGAAGTGCTCAGCCGAGTGCAGCGGCACGGTGACGCCCGCCAGCGCGCCGACTTGCTTGGCCCACTGCCCGGCGCAGTTCACCACTACCTCGGCCTCGATGTCGCCCTGGTCCGTGCGGACGCCGCGGACCCGCCCGTCGCGGTGCAGGATGCCGGTGACGCGGACTCGCTCGCGGATGGCGGCGCCCCGCAGGCGGGCGCCACGGGCCAGCGCCGCGGTCAGGTCGACGGGATTGGCCCGGCCGTCGGCGGGCAGCCAGATCGCCCCCGCGAGGTCGGCCGCGTTGAGCAGCGGATAACGGCGCGCCGCCTCCTCTGCACTGATCAGCTCGCACTCGATCTGGTAGGCCTGCGCGGTCGCTGCGGTCCGGCGCAGCGTCATCATCCGGTCGGCAGTCCGCGCGACGGTCAGCCCGCCGCATCGGCGGAACCCGGTGGCCTGCCCGGTCTCGGCCTCCAGCTGCTCATACAGCTGGGTGGAATACTGCACCAGCTTTGTGCCCGCCTCCGAGGCCCGCAGCTGGCCGACCAGCCCGGCCGCATGCCAGGTAGTACCGCAGGACAGCTGTCCTTGCTCAAGCAGCAGCACGTCGGTCCAGCCGAGCGCGGTCAGGTGGTAGGCCACGCTCGTCCCGATCACCCCGCCGCCGATGACCACAACCTGGGCCCGGCCCGGCAGTGCCTGCGCCATTTCGCTCTGTCCCCTGTCCTTGTTCGCTAATCGGGCGCCTGGACGTCGACGAGCAGGCGGTCGAAGTCAGGACTGGTGAAGCCGGCCGCTGCTGCCTCGAACCGCTCCAGCGCCCACGACCAGAAGTCGAACTCAAGCTCGCTGGCCGAGTGCTGGATGGCGCCCCACAACGTCCAGCCGTACCTGGCCACCAGGCTGTAGAGCTTGGCCCGTGCAATCCGGCTGCGGCGCGGCCGGCCGTAGTACGCGGTGACGAGTGCGGCCAGCGCGTCGTCGGCCAGGCCGCACTCCCCCGCGACGTTCCCGAGCTCGAAGCAGGCGTCGTTGTTGCCCGAGTACTCATAGTCGATCAGCCATATCCGGTCACCGCTGTCGATAAAGTTGGCGGCCAGCAAGTCGTTGTTGCACGGCACCGTGCCCTCGGCGCGGACCGAGAGCGCCCGCCGGGCGGCGGCGAACGCGGGCAGCAGCTCGGCGTAGCCGGCCGGGATGCGCATGCCCGCCGCCGTCGCCGTCGCGTAGTACCGGGGCTGGATCTCGAACATGTCGAAGTCGGCGGCGAACCGGGCGGCGCCATGCAGCCGGCGGCAGGCCGCGGCAATCCGGATCAGCGTGGCGGGCTCGGCCACGTCGGCGTTGGTGAGCGTCCTGCCCTCGACAAAGCCGAGGACCAGGATGCGGTCGGCGGGGCAGTAGTCGATGACCGGCGCGCCCACGCCGGCCGCGGCCGCGATCAGCGAATTCTGGTATTCGTGGTCGCGGTTGATGGCGAGCAAATCACCGCCGTCGGAGAAGACCCTGGCCACGAACACGCCGTCCGGCGTCGTCACCTTGAAGTTCTGGTTAGTCAGGCCGCCTGGCAGCGCGCTAACCCGGCGGGGCGTACCGCGCAGGCTCGGCACCCTGCCGAACACCGCGAGCACGTCAGCTTCGCCCGTGCCAGCCAGACGCT
>DATHPF010000385.1:0-9629 GCA_035484155.1 Streptosporangiaceae bacterium | reverse complement strand
ACTTGGCCACCCAGGTGGCTGATCGCTTCACCCAGATTGGGTGAATGCAGTCATCGGCCGAGCGCTCGGGCCTCGACTGTCCGTATTCAAGCGGGATTCTGCGGGAAAGGTAACCTCGCAAGCAGGCCTATGGAGGGATGTCCATGCGAAGCAGGGACGATGCGCCGGGCCAGCGGCTGGCTGGCCTGGCTGGCCTGGCTGCCATGGCGGCATTGGCGCTGCTCGCGGCGGCCTGCTCTGGTGGTGCGGGGCCCAGTGGTCAGGGACACAGTGGCGGCGGGCACAGTGGTAACGTCGTCCGGCCCGCGAGCACGTCAGCGGTGCAGATCACGCCGGCGAACGGAACCAGCAACGCCGACCCGTCCGCTGGCATCACCGTCAGGGCGACCAGCGGCACGCTCAAGGGCGTCACTGTGCACACCGCCGGCGATCCAGTGCCCGGCACCCTCAGCCCTGATGGCAAGGTCTGGCACAGCCAGTGGACCCTCGGCGTCTCGCAGTCCTACACGGTGACGGCCACAGCGTCGGGGACCAGCGCGGGCACAGTCGCCGCGAGGAGCACATTCCGGACGCTGACGCCAGGCCAGACGTTCCGGACGCAGATCTTCGAGGGCTACCAGCAGACCTATGGCGTTGGCATGCCGATCATCCTCACCTTCAGCCAGCCCATCGCCGACAAGGCGGCGGTCGAGCGCTCGCTCCAGGTGACGACATCCACCCCCGTGGTGGGCGCCTGGTACTGGGACGGCAACAAGACGCTGGACTTCCGGCCGAGGGATTACTGGCCAGCCGGCACGACGGTGAGCTTCACCGGGCACCTGAACGGCGTGCAGGCCGGACCCGGCTTGTACGGTGACCACACGCTGACCCAGACGTTCGATATTGGCCCGTCGGTGATCGCGGTGGCGAACACCGCGACGCACCGGACGCAGATCTACTACAACGGCGCTCTGCGCTACGACTGGCCGATCAGCTCGGGCAAGCCGGGTGATGCCACTCCCAACGGCAGCTACGTCACCATCGAGAAAGGTAACCCGGTCCAGATGACCGGGCCTGGCTACAGCCTGTCGGTGCCGTGGTCAGTGCGGTTCACCTTCAGCGGGGACTACTACCACGACGCCTACTGGTCCGTCGGCGAGCAGGGCTTCGAGAACGTCAGCCACGGCTGCGTCAACCTGGCGCCGGCCGACGCGCGGACCTACTACCAGCTCGCCGTGCCCGGTGACCCCATCACGGTCGTGAACAGCCCCAAGCCCGGCGTGTGGGACAACGGCTGGACCGAGTGGTTCCTCAGCTGGCCCCAGTTCCTGCAGGGCAGCGCGCTGCACGAGGCCGTGCAAGCCGGGCCGGACGGCAGCACATTCGTGAGCCCGGCGTCGCTCCCGGCTTCGACCGCCAGCGCGCCGCTCGGCACCTCGGCCGCCGGGAACTCCGCTGCCGGGAACTCCGCCGTCGGCTAGCCGGCCACGCGGCGGAGCAGGGCCAGGGCGTTAGCGCCGAGGATCAGGTCCGTGTCCGCGGCGGTGGCGCCGCGGGCGGCCAGCAGATCCGGCAGCCTGGCGAAGTCGGCGTAGCTGGTCAGCACCGGGCGGTAATTGGCATCCAGATCGGTGCCGATAGCGACGTGGCCGACGCCGACGAGGTCGATCAGCCTGATGACCTCGTCAGCGAATTCGGCCAGGCTCGCACTGGTGACGCCAGCCGGCCAGGCCCCGATCAGCCCGCCTGCCGACGCCACGGCGCGGGCGTGCTGACTGCTAAGCAGGCGCGGATGATGCCGGTCAGCGTGATCGAGATGGCTGTGCGAGACCATCACCGGCTGACTGGAGTTCGTCAGGACGTCGGCAGTTGTCTCGAACGTCGCGTGCGCGCAGTCGATGATCACGCCGAGCCGGTTGCACTCGGCGACGACCTGGCGGCCGAAATGGGTCAGGCCGCCGTGCACCGGGTCTTCTGTCTGCACGTCACCGATGTCGTTGACCCGGTAGTGGACGAGCGTTAGCGACGAGGCGCCGGCCGCCCGCGCCTCCGCGAGTGGCTCCAGCCTGCCTTCGAGGAAGTCACCTCCTTCGCAGCTGAGCAGCACTGCTGTCCGCCCGGCGGCGGAGGCGGCTTCGATCTCAGCCGCCGTGGTGGCGACCGGCAGGCCGGCCGCCGCGACGATCCTGCTGATCCCCTCGACCTGACGGCGGTGGTCGGCCTGCGCTTCACCGGGCCGGAACGGCCGGCTAGCGCGCAGGCCCTTGTGCGCGTCGGGAGCGAGCACACGCAGGTCGGCGACGGTCGAGAGGGTGACCGCAGCCAGGCCCGCTGCTCGCGCCGCCGCCACCGCGCTCGCCACGTCCGGCGGTCCGAGCAAGCCGACCAGCGGGTCGCTGGCGCCAAGGCCGGCCAGGAAGCAGCGGCCGGGATGAGCGTGCAGGTCGATCCAGGTGCTCATCCGCTGCCAAGCCGGTCGAGAATGAATGCGGCGAGCGTTTCGAGGCTCTGCAGCGAGTCAAGATTGAGGTCCTCGGCCGCGACGTCGACTCCGTACCGGCGCTGGATCTGGCGGAGGAGGAGCGTGCCCGCGAGCGAGTCCAGGCCGACACCGCCGCCAAACAGCGGCGTTCGCGGCGGCACGTCGACGAGCTCTGGCCGTCCGGTCACCTCGGCCAGCAGCAGCCGGAGCTCGGCTGCGACGCCGTCCGGGCCGCCCGTCATGGCGTCGCCTCGACCCTGGCCCAGTCCGGGAGCACCGGCAGGTCCCCGGCCAGCGACCGCGTGAAGATCGCGCGGCCATCGGGCGCTACCGCGCCAGGCTCGGCCCGCAGGCCGGCCGCGGCGAGCGCAAGCCGCATCGGCACATTGCGGTCGGTGACCAGGCACGGTACCGCGAGCTCAGTCGCGCCGGCTGCCGCGGCTGCCTCGCACATCCAGGCCAGCAGCGCGTCCAGCGCACCGCGGCCAAGGGCCCGGCAGGACATCATGACCAGCGGCGCTGTAACTACGAAGGGCACTGACTTGCCCGCCCCGTTCCCTTTCATAATCGCGGCGCCGACCAGCCCGTCGTCACCGAAGTCGTCGGCCAGCCTGAGCGTGGCAACCTGATTGGCCGCCGACTCGAGGAGGCCGGTCAGCTCGGCCTCAGTGACCGGCTCGCCGGCGGAGTTGAGCTGGTGCGTGCGGACTGACAGCTCGTGCAGCCTAGGCAGGTCGGCGGGCCGGGCGCGGCCGATCGTGATGCGGGTGCCCACGAGGCGCAGGAAGTCATCCCGGCTGCCACCGAAGGCGCTGGCCGCCGCCTGCCGCCGGCGGCGCTCGGCATAAAGCTCGCCCCGGCGCCGCGCCTCGGCCGTCACGACCGCTGGGCTGAACTGCGGCCAGCTCGGGGCCTCGGCGGCGTCCTCGGGCGTCAGCACCAGGACGTCCGGCAGCGCCGCGGCGACCTCGGCCCGCTCGAGCATGTCGTCATCCACGAACGCGATGGCGTCGGCCGGGAGGTCAAGCTCGGCCGCGATCCGGCCGATGGCCGCCGCCTTGCTCCCCCAGCCGCACTCGGCAGCGGCGAACTGGACGCCGGTCACCGAGCGCACATAATCGGCCGCCTCAGGCGGGTTACGGCTCGCGAGAGCCTGCAGGATGCCGCGGCCGGCCAGTTCCGTGAGCACGCCGGCCAGCACCGGGTCAGCGGCCGGCGGTTGGTCAGGTGACTCCAGGTACACCCCGCTGAGCAGGGTGTTGTCGATGTCCCAGACGATGCACTTAATGACGGCGTCACTCGTCACGACGCCGCTCCATCGTCAGGTGCGTGGCCGTGAACCCGAACTTGCGATACAGCGCCCGCATGCCGACGTTCGCCGCGTGCACCTTGCCGGTCAGCTGCGTCATGCCCGCCTCGTCGGCCGCGGCCAGCACTGCCGCGAGCAGTTGCTCGCCGATCGCGCTGCGGTCTGGCACGTCCGACACTGCGAGCGACCGGAAGTTGCCGTACCGCTCGCCGGTCAGCGAGTTGGTCCTGGCCGACAGCCAGGCCCAGCCCAGCGGCTCATCCGGCGCTTCCGGCGCCACCGCGACCACGGTGGTCTCGCCGGGCTTGCCCATTGCCCCGGTGACGCGCTTGCGGTGCAGGGCCGGATCGGTGATGGCCTCGGCGCCAAAGGAGATCACCGCAATTTCGATCTCGTAGCCGGCGATCGCGTCGAGGTCAGCCTCGCGGGCCGGCCTGATCAGGTAATGGTCGCGGCTCATCGCGCCACCAGGGGCATCGGCCGGAAGACTACGCCGCCGCAGGCCGGGCAGCCGGCCGCCTGCAACGCGGCGATCTGCGGCCACTGGCTGCCGGGACCGACATCCTGCACGGCCTTGCACTGGGCGCAGCGGTACGGCCTGGTCACGGCGGCGCGGTTGGCCGCGCTGTACAGCGAGCCGGCATACGGCCCTGCCACCAGCGGCCTCGCGCCCGCGGCGGTACGCAGGTGATAGAGGCTGCTCGTGCCCGCGATCACGCCCGCGCCGACGTACTCGTTGAAGCCAGGCTGGAGCGACCTGATGACCAGCCCCATCTCTGCGATGGCTCGCTGCACCTCGAGCGTCTCGTCTGGGCGCCGCGCGCCGAAGGAGAAGAACACGTGCCGACCCGGCTCCGGCGCGAGGCCCGACACGGCCCGGCTGAGGAACAGCTGTGCCCCGGCGACGGTGTACGGCGGGTCGGTCAGCACCACGTCGAACCCTCCGGCCAGCCCCGCAGGCAACGGCTGCCGCAGATCGTGCTGCACTCGCTCGACGGCCACGCCGGTGCCGGCGACCTGCGCGCCGATCCAGTCCAGGACGTCGGCGTCGGTGTCGACAACGGCGAGCCGGCGGACCGCAGCGGGGCGGCCGGCGCTGGCCAGGACGTGCGCCAGCGACACCGAGATAAGGTCATCGTCGCCGAGCAGCAGGATGCGCTGGCCCGCGAGCGCGCGGGCCTCATGCAGCCGCAGCACCCGGCCGAGCTTCGTCGCGACCGTGCAGTGGGTCTGGTCCAGTTCGGTCTTGGCGCCAGGTGCGCCGTCAGCCGCGGCCTGGAGCGGTCCATCGGGCCCGGCCAGGGCGGCCAGCGACGCCGGGTCGAGGGTGAGCCCCGCGGTGGCCGCGACGGCTGCCCGGCCCGCCGTGGTCAGCTGGACCGGCCGCTGCGTGGCGAGCACGCCGCGGGCCCGGAGTTCGTTACCGGCTGCTGCCACGATGGGCACCGGCAGTTCGGCCAGCCGGGCTATCTCGCGCACGGCGGCCGGCTCTGCCGTCAGCACGGCTGCAAGGATGTCGCGGATGCCGGATTCGCCCTCAGCGAGGCCGACCGCGGCGGCGACCTGAGTCACCACGTCGTCCAGGTTCATTAGCTGTTACGGTATCGTCCCACATCATGCCGGGCATGGAAGCGGCGAGCAGCTACACCGACCTGCGACGGCAGGAAGCGGTCTCAGCCAAGCGCCTCTACGCCATCGACGCCGTCACCACGCCCGCGTCGCCGGTCACCGACGTGGACATCCTGTCCGAGATTGCCGTCGGCGCGGTCCGGGCCGGCCGCGGTCATGTTCTCGACATCAGCCATGTCGTCTTCCCCAACGGCGCTATCACGCTGGTCCTCATCCTGGCCGAGTCGCATCTGAGCATTCACACCTGGCCGGAAGAGCGCCTCATCGCAATCGACCTGTTCAGCTGCGGCGCCATCGACGGTCAGCGGGTCCTGGCTGAGCTCACCGCGGCACTGCACCTGGAATCGGCGAGGGTCACGGAGATCGAGCGCGGGCTTCCTAACCGGGGATTATAGGAATATCTGCTCGCTCCGCAGGAAGATGGAGCGTGTGAGCGAGCGCGAATTTGATGTCGTGGTCATCGGCATGGGCCCTGGCGCCGAGTATGTCGCAGATGAGCTGGCGAAGGCGGGCGTGCCGGTGGCCGCCGTCGAGGATCGCCTGGTCGGCGGCGAATGCCCGTACTGGGGTTGCATCCCGTCGAAGATGATGATCAGGGCCGCCAACCTGCTGACCGAGGGCCGCCGCATCTCCGGCATGGCTGGTGCCGCCGTGGTCTCGCCCAGCTGGGCGCCCGTCGCCAAGCGGATCCGGGATGAGGCCACCGACGACTGGGACGACAAGGTGGCGGCCGACCGCTTCACCGGCCTCGGCGGGACGCTGGTGCGCGGCCACGCCAGGATCACCGCGCCTGGCGAGGTCACCGTCGGCGGCGACGTGCTCCTGGCCAGGCGCGGCATCGTCATCGGCACCGGGACCGCCCCCGCCATCCCGCCGATCGACGGCCTGGCCGGGACCCCGTGCTGGACCAACCGCGAGGCCGTCGAGACGGAGGACGTGCCCCGCTCGCTGCTGATTCTCGGCGGCGGCTCGGTCGGCGCCGAGCTGGGTCAGGTATTCGCCAGGTTCGGCAGCGCCGTCACCGTGATCGAGGCGAAGCCGCTGCTGCTCCCGGCTGAAGAGCCGGAATCCGGTGAGCTGCTCGCGAGGGTCTTCGGGGCCGAGGGCATCGCGGTGAGCACCGGGACCCCGGCCGAACTGGTCCGCCATGATGGCGACGAGTTCACCGTCACGCTCGCGGGCGGCAGGCAGTTCCGCGCCCAGCGCCTGCTGGTGGCGACGGGACGCACGACGGATCTGGCCGGACTCGGCGTCGGCGCGATCGGTCTCGACGAGAAAGCTCGCTTCATCCCCGTTGACGAGCGGATGCAGGCTGCTCCGGGCGTGTGGGCGCTCGGCGACGTCGTGGGCAAGGGCGCGTTCACGCACATGTCCGTGTATCACGGCCGCATCATCCTCGGCGAGCTGCTTGGCCGCCCGCGCCACCCGGCCGAGTATCACGCGGTGCCGCGGGTCACCTTTACCGATCCGGAGATCGGCCGCGTCGGCATGACCGAGGCGCAGGCCAGGGAACTGCACGGGGATCGCGTCCGTACCGCGGTCAGCCAGGTCCCGGCCTCGGCCCGCGGCTGGATCCACAAGGCCGGCAACGACGGCTTCATCAAGCTGGTGATCGACAGCGAGGACGGAGTGCTGGTGGGCGCCACGTCGGCCGGGCCGACGGGCGGCGAGGTGCTGAGCATGCTGACCCTCGCGGTGCACGCGCGCATACCGGTGCAGCGCCTTACGGAGATGATCTACGCCTACCCGACGTTCCACCGGGCCGTCGAGGACGCCCTCAGCCAGGTCTGACAGCCCAGTGCCGCCAGATCAGCCGCTGCCCGCGCAGGGCTAGCGCCCCGACGATGATGAGCAGGCCGACGTTGAGCAGCAGCTGGACCGTCGAGCCTCGGGCCTCGCGCCAGCTGTGGAATGCGATCGAGACGGCGATGTCGGCCGCGGCCGGGATTGTGGTGATGGAGATGAACACGCCGATCAGGGCGCCGGCCCTGGCCAGGGTCAGGGACACCACGCCCACGATCCCGGCGACCACGGCGACCACGACCGAGTACAGGTTCGGCGAGTTAATCAGGTCGGAGACCGGCCTGATGCCGTGCAGGTAAAGCTCCGGTGCCTTGCCCAGTGCTCGTATGCACAACGCGAAGAGCAGGGTAATCCCGATCGCCAGCAGGAAGCCGGCTAGCAGGGCAGCCAGACCCCTGCGCACGGCGGCCCAGTTACGGCGTTCGATGCCAAGGGCGACGGAGATGATCCCGCTGTACTCGGGTCCGACCACCATCGCGCCGACGATGAGGATCTGCGAGTTGGTCAGGATCCCGCAGGCACCGATCAGCCCGGCGAACACCAGCAGGGCGAAGAAGCTCGGTGCGTAGGAGGCCTCGTCCGCGATTCTGGCCTCGACCACGTCCCAGACGGGGGACCGCTCGCCGTGATACGAGCGCCGCCAGCCGGGACGCTGCGCCTGATCGACGATGGCAGCATGTACCGTCTCGACGCTGATCGAACCATCGCGATGCAGCCCGAACCGTTGCAATTGCTGAAGTATCGAATTGGCCGACGCATCCTGAACGTCGAACTGCACGGCATCACCGCCAGGCAGCGCGACTCCGCGTATCACCAGGAGGTTGAGCACGCCGGCATCGGCGGTGAGATTGTCGACCAGGTGCCCGGTCACACCAGGCGGGCTGACGACCCGGATGTGCAGCATAGGGCTGGTCCTCGGCTGGACTGCTTGGTCCTTGGATGGACAGTGCAGGCTGGGCCAGTGATCCCCGGTTACGCGTCCGCGCGATCGTGTCCGCCCGCGGCATTCCGCCCTTGCCAGCAAAATCACCCGGTCTGGATGACGTCACGCGAAGCGCCTGGCGGGAGCGTGGGTATCGAGGCCAACTACTGCGAGCTGGCGAGCGCATCACCTCGACACCCAACCTTGCAGGAAGGATGCCATGAAAAACGGTCAGAATTCCTCGTCAAGCAGCTTCCAGCTGAACGCCACGCCGTTGATCGTCGGCGTCGCGCTGATCGGCGCCGGCAGCCTGATCGGGCTCACCGGCTTGATCGTCGGCGGCACCGCGATGGTGTCGGCTACCCGCGAATGGCTCAGCGAGCTGGAGGTGCCACCGACTGAGGTGGTCAAGCAGAAGCTCGGCCAGACCAAGGCGGCTACCGCCGCCGGGGCGAGCGCGTGGAAGCGGCACAACGACGCGCACCACCACGCCCACGCCTGACCCTGCGGAAACTGAGTGGCTGTCAATCACCCGCAATGGGTGAGACCGAACTGTCACCTCTGGGGAACCACGAGAGCGTAGCCATTCCCTTGCAGAACCTGGGCGCGGCCACCGGCGACGCCTAGGAGGAGGTTGGATGCGGGAGGACCTCGCCCGGTGGCAGTTCGCCTTCACGTCGGTGAACCACTTTCTGTTTATTCCCATCACTATCGGCCTGGCCTTCCTGACTGCGCTGCTGCAGACGGTCTGGTACCGCCGGAAGAACCCGGAGTACCTGCGTCTCACCCGCTTCTTCGGCACCCTGCTGGTGATCAACGTCGCCATCGGCGTGGTGACCGGGCTGGTGCAGGAGTTCCAGTTCGGCATGAACTGGTCGGCCTACTCGCGGCTGGTCGGCAACGTCTTCGGGGCGCCACTCGCGATGGAGGGACTGGCCGCATTCTTCCTGGAGTCCACGTTTCTCGGGTTGTGGCTGTTCGGCTGGGACAAGCTGTCCCGGCGGGTGCACCTGGCGACAATCTGGCTGGTCGCGATCGGCTCGGCGCTGTCAGCCGCCTTCATCATGGCCGCGAACTCCTGGATGCAGCATCCGGTCGGCTTCGTGACGGTCAACGGCAAGCCGCAGCTGAATGACATCTGGGCACTGTTCACCAACCCGGTCTGGGTCTGGAGCTACGCGAAGGTCATCTTCGCGGCGCTGGTCACCGGAGCGGCGGTCATGCTGGCAGTCTCAGCCTGGCAGCTGCGCCGTGGCGGCGACCGGCTCGCGCTACCGGCAGCTGCTCGCCGGGGCCAGTCTCATCAGCTGAACGTGCAGTTACTGATGCGCTTGCCCGCGCCTGGCTTCGTCAACAGCAGTCCGGAGCCGATCCTGGTCGGGCACGGACATATCGGTCCGCAACAGCTCCATTGGCTGGCCCTCGAACGCGTGCACGACTGCGTCGATGTTGGCGTCCGAGCTCAGCAGGACCATGGCCGACGTGCCCGGCCGCAGGTCACCCTT
>DATHPF010000384.1:0-7805 GCA_035484155.1 Streptosporangiaceae bacterium | reverse complement strand
ACACCGGCCTGACCGATGTCGTCGCCGAGGCCATCACCGGGTGGCTGGCGGCGGAGTGGCCGCTGGCGAGGTCGCTGATCCGGATCCTGCCAGGCGAGCGATCGTCTCGCAGAGCCCTGGAGCAACTTCGGCTACGGCAGGTCGAGTTGCAGCTACCCGGCGAAACCCGGCCTTACCTCTGGTTCCAGATACCGAAGCTCTCCGAGGCAGACCTACCCGATGGGACCGTCCGCCCAGATCGCGACGCTCGAACCGGTGGTGGCCGGCTTAGAGCCCACTGCCCACAGTGATGTGGTCCCAGGAATGAGCGTGATGTCGTAGGCGAAGCCCCCACCAGCGTCGAGCAGTTGGCGCGTCCACGTCAGCGCCCCGGTGCTGGACACCGCCAGGTGCACCGCCCAGATCCCGTCTGGCGGTGACAGAGCCTCGGCTGTCATCCACAGGCCGCCCTGGCCATCTGAGGTCATCGCATCGAGATCAACCTTGAATGGCACCGTAACCGCTGTCCAGGTAGTCCCGTGCAAATGCACCAGCAGCGGCTTATTTGTCCCCGCCTTGGTGCCCGAGACCCAGACATTGGTCGGTGACAGCGCCAGGATGCGGGTGAAGGTCGCGCGGGGCAGCGCGGGACTTGTCACCCGCTTCCAGCCGTCGCCCTGGTAACGCACGATGGCGTTTTGCGGGTTGTTGCCAACGCTGCCGATGGCCCAGATGTCCGTCGCGGACAGCGCACTGGCGGTGCTGACACTGCCGCCCAGGCCGGTGACGTCGGTCCAGGTGGTTCCGTGCAGGTGCCAAGTCCCCAGGCCAGGGCCGGCGCCTGTCCGGCCGAATACCCAGACGTTCGTCGGGCTGAACGCCGTCACTCCGGTCGCGAAGAGCCCACTAGTAAAGGTCCTGGCCACCGACCACGCCGACCCGTTGAAGTGCACTAGGTAGCCCGTCTGGCCGGTGACGGCCCAGATGTCGTTTGCGGCTGGAGCACTCGCCGCCCACAACGGGCCGGTCACGCCAGCCGGGAGCGTGACGGCATGCCAGGTGCTGCCATTCCACTTCTGTGCCACCGGTAGGTTCGTCCCGGCGGCAGACCCAATGTTGTTCCCCCCGAGCGCCCATGCGTCAGTCTTGGTGGGCGCGACGACGGTGTTCAGTGCATTGAAGTCAGCTCGCGGGGGGTAGTGGTGACTCGCGACTAACCGCCAGCCGGGGTCTGCCGCCGCCTGCGCGACCGGGCCGCCGACGGCCGCCAGCCACGCTGCCGCGGCGGCTGCGCCGAGTACGGCGCACAATGTCCGGACTCTGTTCATCGAGATCTCCGCTCGCGGATCAGGCGCCCTAGGTTCGGCGCTGATCATGCTAGACCAACGCGAAAGCATCTTAAAGATGTAAAGCAGTCCTATTTCAGCGTTTGGGAATCCAGGCGGTTGACCAGCACGCAGTTGACCAGAACGGCAGGGAATGACAGCTTGCTGTCCTGACGAGGTTCGGCAACGAGACGGGCGGCGGTACATGGGCAGGCTGGACGGCAAGCGCGCAGTTGTCACAGGCGCCGCGAGCGGCATCGGCGAGGCAACGGCCCGGCTATTCGCCGCCGAGGGCGCAGTTGTCATCCTGGCCGACGTCGACGAGTTGCGCGGCAAGCGCCTGGCCGAGGAACTGGGGGAGCGCGCCCGCTTCGTCGCCACGGACGTAGCCAGCGAGGCCGACGTCGACAGCGCGGTGGCTGCATCGCTGGAAAACTTCGGCGGGCTGGACGTCATGTTCAACAACGCTGGCGTCCCCGGATCGACGGGCAGCATCGAAGACATCAGCGTCGAGTCGTGGGACCACACCGTGGGCGTGCATCTGCGCGGGGTGTTCCTTGGCATCCGCGCCGCGGCCAGGATCATGCGGCCGCAGGGACACGGCAGCATCATCAATACCGCGAGCGTCGCGGCGTTCCGGGCGAACTACGCGGGCCACGACTACAGCGCTGCCAAGGCGGCAATCAAGCATCTGACCGTGACCACGGCCAACGAGCTAGGCGAGCACGGCGTGCGGGTCAACGCGGTCTGCCCGGGCGCGACCGCGACGTCCATCTTCGGCCGGGCCGCCGGGCTCGACGCCGAGCAGGCGCAGCGGACTGTCGCGTTCATGACGGAGGCACTCAGCAACGCGGCGCCGATCCCGCGGGCGGCCCAGCCGGCTGACATCGCCGAGATGGTGCTCTGGCTCGCCAGCGACGCCTCCAGCTACGTCACGGGACAGGCCATCGCGGTCGACGGCGGCATGCTCACGGGCTCGGTGCGCCGCAACGCACCGATATCGTCGGCCGACTTGCTGGCGATGGTCCGGGAGTCGGCTGCCGACGGCTCCTGATGACAGTGCTGGCTACGCCCAGCCCTGCCCCTGCAGCTGCTCCTGGTAGCGGTCGAGTGCGTCGTCCACCTCACGCATCTCGTAGCCAGGCTTGAGCCGGACCAGGCGGAACTTGGCGGCGGCCACCTGCGATGCCGTCACCGGGGGTCCGTACCGCGCTCGCAGGCCGAGCGTCGCCTCGATCTGCTCGATAAGCGCGTCCACCTCGGCGATCGAGTAGCCCGGCCGGTACCTCGTGCAGGTGAACCGGCGCGGCGGTCCGGCATCCATGGCGCATCCCCTCCCTGTGCACTTATCGCGCGGGGAGGTTGCCGTTACGACGCGCCCGTCGTGTTCTTCCAGCATCGGCCGCCCTACAGGCTTCGCTCGAAGACGAACATGTCGTGACCGGGGCCGTTGTACCCGGCGACCGGTCCGGTAACCGCAAAGCCCATGGCCCGGTGAAAGTCGGCGGACGGGACGTTCACCGCGGCCGTGATCGCGCGCACGCACGTGCGTCCGGCGGTGCGGGCGAGACCGAAGAACTCCTCATACAGCAGCCGGGCATAGCCCCGATGGCGGTCTGGCGGCGCAACGCCGACGAAGTGGATATAGGCGCTCTCGGCGTCGGACGGCGACAAGATCCCGACTAAGAAGGCCGCAGGCCCGCTGCTGCCATCGATGACAAGACTGGTCCGGTAGAACAGGTCAAGGAACAGCCGGGGGAGCGAGCCGAGGATCGGCCTGCCCCACCAGTCGTCGATAAGCAGCGCAACTGTGTCGTAATCGGCTGGTGTCGCGGTGCGGATTGTTGGGTTCACGAGCACAGAATCTTGCCCCATTGCCGGGCTCGGGCGTGGCAGGCGCGCCTCGATGACGTAGTTTCTGAAATTGGCAATGACTTCGTGTTATTTCGGTCAATAACAGCGACAAGCATAGCGCCTAGCGGCAGGCCTAGGCGCCGGGAATGACAGTGCCGCCGGGAATGACAGTGCGCCGGGAATGACAGTGCGGCCGGGGCCGGCGGGGGGTCGGCCCGGCCGCACTGGCCGGTTACTGGTGCGCTTCCTTCGGATTCCGCACCAGCGCGAGTGAGGTTGAGTCGCTCAGCTGGCGTAATCCAGCAGCGGCTGCGCCCGGCTCGGGTGCCGCAGCTTGGAGAGCGACTGCTTCTCCAGCTGGCGGATCCGCTCCCTGGTCAGGCCCAGCGCCTTGCCGATCTCGTCCAGCGTGTGCGGGTTGCCGTCATACAGGCCAAACCGCATCGACATGATCGTTGCTTCCCGCGGCGTCAGGGCGCTCAGCGCGTTGCGCAGCTGGTCGGCCATCAGCTGACGGTCAACAAGCTCGCCTGCCTCGGGCGCATCTACGTCCTCGATCAGGTCGCCGATGCTGGTCTCGCCGTCCTCGCCGATGGTGGAGTCCAGGCTGATCGGCTGCCGGCTGGTACGCAGCAGCTCCTCGATCTGGTCCGGCGTCCGGTCGAGCTCGACGGCCAGCTCCTCCGGCGTTGGCTCCCGGCCGAGGCGCTGGTGCATGTCGCGCTCGACTCGGCTCAGCTTGCTCAGCATCTCCAGCACGTGCACCGGCAGCCGGATCGTGCGGGCCGAGTCGGCAAACCCGCGCTGGATCGCCTGCCGAATCCACCACATGGCGTAGGTCGAGAACTTGTAGCCCTTGGTGTAGTCGAACTTCTCGACGGCCCTGATCAGGCCGAGGTTGCCCTCCTGCACCACGTCGAGCAGGGACAGGCCGCGGTCGGAGTACTTCTTCGCCACCGACACGACCAGCCGCAGGTTGGCCTCCAGCATGTGCGCCTTGGCCCGCCTGCCGTCCTCGGCTACCGCCTCCAGGTCAGCGCGGTACGACGCGGACAGCCGCTTCTCAGTCTCCAGCTTGTGCTCGGCGAACAGGCCAGCCTCGATGCGCTTGGCGAGGTCAACCTCTTCCTCGGCAGTCAGCAGCTGACGGCGGCCGATCGACTTGAGGTAGGTGTGGACCGAGTCACCCATGACCGAGGTCTGGTCATCCAGGTCGGTCTCCGGCACGCTGACGGAAACCCGCGCTGTACTGCCCGCCGACATCTCGGCCAGCTCGGCGTCAACATCGGCGGCGCCGTTGCCACTGGCACTCGCACCAGTAGCACCGGCCCCAACGGCATCGGCGCCGGCAGCCTGGTCAGCCGCGGCGGGGACGGCAGCGTCAGCCGGCAGGAAAGCGTCAGCAGGCTCGTTGCCAAGCTGGACACCTGCCTCCGTGAGCTCACGGATGATGGAACGGGCCTCAGACGGGGAAACTCGCGCCTGGTCAAAGGCATCGCGAAGTTCGGGCAGGGATAGAAAGCCCTGGCCGCGGCCGCGCTGGATCAGCTCGTCCACGTGGGTCGTGGTTTCCTCATCGTCGCGGGCAGCAAGTACGGTCGCTGTCCTCGGCATGAGACACCTCCCTTCGTGGGCGCATATCGGACATGCGCTAGACACCGCGCCTTCGCAGGCGCGCCTTTTTTATTCGGGCGGGGACCCTCGGCGGACTTGGCAGTGCGCGCCGCTGGCACTATCTTGTAACGCACGTGGCGGCAAAATGTTCCCGCCTGGTTGCACTGCGCCTGCTCAGCGTCACGAATTCAGCAGGTCACGGTGGTCGTCACCGCGAATCTGCGCGTCAGGCTCCCTTAATTCCGATGTGCCGCAAAGCCGCCCGGTCGGGCTTCCCGGATGGCAATAGCGGAAATTCTGGCACAACCACTACCCTCTTGGGCGCCGCATACACAGAAACCGCGTCCCGTACCCAGGTGCGCAACTGCTCTAGGTCCGGCGGAACGGCCGGGTCTGCAGCGACCACGAAAGCGGTCACCGCCTCACCCCACTCCGGATCTGGTATCCCAACAACTACAACGTCTGCGACGCCTTCGCACGTTCCCAGCACTGCCTCGACCTCGCCAGGCACGACCTTCTCGCCGCCAGTATTGATGACGTCATCGGCGCGGCCGCGGATGCCCAGTGTGCCGTCGGGCCGCCACCAGCCGAGATCAGCGGTGTGAAACCACCCGTCTCGCAGCGCGCCCGCGCTCAGGCCCGGCTGCCCCAGGTACCCGGAAAACAGGACCGGCCCGCTGATCTGGATCGGCCCCTCGTCAGCTCCGGACAACACAGCGTTAGCTCCGGACAAAACGGCGTCAGCTCCGGACAAGCCGGGGCCAAGCCGGACCGACACGCCGTCCAGCGGGACGCCGTCATACACGCAGCCACCGCAGGTCTCGCTCATGCCGTAGGTGGTGACCACCCGCCAGCCGCCGGCCCTGGCCTGCGACAGCAATGCGTCACTGGACGCGGCACCGCCGAGCAGCACCGTCCCGATCGGCCCTGGGCTCGCGCCCGCGTCCAGCAAGCGGCGCAGCTGGGTCGGCACCATCGAGACGTGGACACAGCCGCTCGCGGCCAGGATCTCCGGGGTGACGGCAGGCACGATGACGGGCTCCAGGCCCGCGATCAGCGACCGGACCAGCACGCCAATGCCCGCGATGTGGAAGGTCGGCAGGCAGCACAGCCACCGCTCGCCGGGACCGGCTCCGATGTGCCGCAAGGACGCCGAGGCTGACGCCGTCAGGGCGGCGGCGCTGAGCTCGACGGCCTTTGGCTCGCCCGTAGAGCCCGAGGTAGCGATGACAACGGCCGTATCGTCGCGAACACCGTGGGGGCGGAGGGCGGGGAGGTCGAGCGCCCTCGTTCCCTTGATCGTGTGCAGGGCGGCGGGAGCAAGGGCGGTGAGGATGCGCGCCAGCACCGGCTCCGGCAGGTCCGGATCGAGCGGCAGGATCGCCGGGCCGGTGCCGTCGAGCGCGGCGGCCAGCGCCGACAGCATGCGCTCGCCAGCCGCGGGCGGGAACTGGACCGCGTGCAATGGCCGGGATGTCACGCACGTAAGGTTAATCGGGCAGAACAGGGCAACAGCAGGAGGGCGAAGCGTGGTCGACTGGAAGGCGTCAGGGCCGGCGGAGGGGCAGGAATACACCGACATCCGCTACGAGACCGCGGAGGGCATCGCCAAGATCACGATCAACCGGCCCGAGGTACGGAACGCGTTCCGGCCGACGACACTGTTCGAGCTGTCGCACGCGTTCAACGTGGCCCGCGACGACGCCGAGATCGGCGTCATCATCCTGACGGGCGAGGGCGACAAGGCGTTCTGCTCCGGCGGCGATCAGCGCATCCGCGGCGACGACGGCTACAAGGACCTCCGTGGCGTCGGGCGGCTCAACGTCCTCGACCTGCAGGTCCAGATCCGGCGCACGCCCAAGCCGGTGATCGCCATGGTGGCGGGATACGCGATCGGCGGCGGCCATGTGCTGCACGTCTGCTGCGACCTGACCATCGCGGCCGACAATGCGATCTTCGGCCAGACTGGGCCGAAGGTCGGCTCGTTCGACGCGGGCTACGGCTCGTCGCTGCTGGCCGCAACCGTCGGCCTCAAGAAGGCGCGGGAGATCTGGTACCTGTGCCGCCAGTACAACGCGCAAGAAGCGCTGCAGATGGGTCTGGTCAACACCGTGGTTCCGCTCGAGCGGCTGGAAGAGGAAACCGTCAGCTGGGCCCGCGAGATGCTGTCGAAGTCGCCGCTGGCGCTGCGGATGCTCAAGGGCGCCCTCAATGCGGTGACCGACGGCGCGGCCGGAATGCAGCAGTTCGCTGGCGACGCGACGATGCTCTACTACATGAGCGAGGAAGCGCAGGAAGGCCGGGACGCCTACGTGGGCAAGCGCCCCCCCGAATTCGCCAAGTTCCCGCATCGCCCGTGACCGGTGACGAACTGACCGCAACGGGCGCGGCCGGTACGGCCGGTACGGCCGGTACTGCCGGTACGGCCGGTACGGCGACAGCAGGTGCGGCGACGGCCGAGCTGGTCGCCGACTTGCTGCCCACGTTGCGGGCATTCGCGATCCCGATGCCGGTGAAGTTCCGTGGCACCACGGTGCGGCAGGGCGCGCTGCTTCAGGGCCCGGCCGGATGGGGGGAGTTCTCGCCCTTCCCGGAGTACGGTCCGCGCGAGTGTGCTCGCTGGCTAGCCTGCGCGCTGGAGTCGGCTGCATACGGCTGGCCGGCGCCCGTGCGGGACAGCGTGCCGGTGAACGTGACGGTGCCGGCCGTCGGTCCTGAGCAAGCGCACGCGATCGTCACCCGTTCGGGCTGCCGGACCGCGAAGGTCAAGGTGGCCGAGCCTGGTCAGCCGGAGTCCGACGACATCGCCAGGGTCGAGGCGGTACGGGATGCGATCGGGCCTGGCGGCAAGGTCCGGATCGATGCCAACGGCGGCTGGGACGTCGACCTGGCCGCGCGGATGCTGATCGCGCTGGCGCCATTCGACCTCGAATACGCCGAGCAGCCGTGCGCCAGCCTTGCGGACATGGCCGCGCTGCGGCGCCGGGTCGACGTGCCGCTGGCCGCCGACGAGTCGATCCGCCGCGCCGAGGA
>DATHPF010000383.1:0-12180 GCA_035484155.1 Streptosporangiaceae bacterium | reverse complement strand
TGGGAGCCGGCCGTGAGCCTGCTGCTTGACGAGATAGCGATCGCCACGGCCAGACTCGCCGAAGCGGGGGTCGAGTCACCGCGCACCGACGCCGAGCTGATCGCCGCGCGCTTGCACGGAGTCTCGCGTGCTGAGCTGCACCTGGTCCCGGACGCGGGCTTCGACCCTCGCTTCTGGGACGACATAGCGCGCCGGGCGGCTCGGGAGCCGCTCCAGCACATCACGGGGACTGCTTACTTCCGCTACCTGGAGCTCGCTGTCGGCCCTGGCGTCTTCGTGCCGCGGCAGGAGACCGAGGTGATGACGGGCTGGGCGATTGAGCAGCTCGCTGCCATGGACGTCGCTGAGCCGGTAGTCGCCGATCTCGGCACCGGATCCGGCGCGATCGCGCTGTCGATCGCCCAGGAGGTCCCGCGAGCCCAGGTGCACGCGGTGGAGGCCGACCCGCTGGCCCGGCAATGGACCGAGCGGAACATCGCGAGCCTCGTCGAAGTGTCGCCGCATACCGCTGGCCGGGTACACCTACATGCGGGCGATTTCGCCTCGGCGCTTGCTGACCTGGACGGAGCGGTCGATCTGGTGGTGAGTAACCCGCCGTACATTCCGGTCGGGGCCTGGCTGCCGCCCGAGGTGGGCGAGTATGACCCGGCCACCGCGTTGTGGGGCGGTGATGACGGGATGGCCGCGGTTCGCGTCGTCGAGGTGACGGCGCGGCGGCTGCTTCGGCCAGGGGGGCTGGTCGCTGTCGAGCACGGTGCACCGCAAGGTGCGGCCGTGTACTGGGTGTTCGCCGAGGAGCGTGACTGGCGGGAGACTCGCAACCACGTCGATCTGGCCGGCCGCGACCGGTTTGTGACGGCTACCCGGTTGTCAGCGGAGACGGGCCCTGACGCACCCGCGACGTGGCAGGATGATCAGCTATGAGCGCCTGGTTTGACTGCGCCGACGAATCCCAGCGGGCTGCCGGAATTGCCGCTGCTGTCACCGCCGTCCTCAACGGAGAGCTGGTCGTCCTCCCGACTGACACCGTGTACGGGCTGGGTGCCGACGCTTTCAGCCCGGCGGCCGTCACCAGACTGCTGGGAGCCAAGGGCCGGAGCCGGGACATGCCGCCGCCTGTGCTCGTCGGCACTGTTCGCGCCGCGACGGCGCTGGTCGAGGATCTCGGCCCGGACGGCCAGCGGCTGATCGACGAGTTCTGGCCGGGCGGCCTCACGATCGTCTGCCGCGCGACAAGATCGCTGAGCTGGGACCTCGGTGACACGAAGGGCACGGTAGCGATCCGGATGCCCGAGGACTCAATCGCGCTCGACCTGCTTCGCGAGACTGGCCCGATGGCGGTCAGCAGCGCGAACCGGACGGGCCTGCCCGCCGCGACGACCGCGGTGGAGGCCAGAGATCAGCTCGGCGAGGCGGTGTCGGTCTACCTCGACAACGGAACGGTCGCTGGCGGCGTGGCGTCGACCATAGTCGACCTGACCGGGCCGCAGCCGCGGTTGCTACGCCGGGGTGCCATCTCGGTCGGCAGGCTCCGGGAGGTGGCGGCGGTGTCTGCGGGCGCCGACGCAGGCTCGCCATGATCGCTGGCCAGCCCGCCGCCATGGGCGCCAGCCACGCCATTGGCCAACGCGCCGGCATGAGCTTTGGCAGCCAGGCTGGTGCTCTACAGTGGCCGTGATGCTGCATACACCTGGTTCCTCCTGCGCGGGTCAGGCGACCCGGTGAGGGACTACGTCCTGACGCTGCTGGTGACGGCCGCCGTCACGTACCTGCTGACGCCGCTGATCCGGCGGTTCGCGCGCCGGATAGGAGCCATCAAGGAGCCGACGAGGGAACGGGACGTTCACGTCGCGCCCGTTCCGCTGCTCGGGGGCCTGGCCATGTACGGCGGCCTGGCCGCTGGCCTGCTGGTCGCCGACCAGATCCCGCAGCTGCGGGGCGCCCTCGCCAATACCGGCATGATCAGCGGCCTGCTGCTGGCGGGCGGCCTGCTGGTCGCTGTCGGGATGGTGGATGACCGCTGGGGGATGAGCCCGCTGACCAAGGCGGCCGGGCAGGTCGCGGCCGGCGGCATCGTGGTGGCCACCGGTACGCAGATCACCTGGCTGCCACTGCCGGGCGGCAACACGTTCTTCCCGACATCAGACCAGGCCACCGTGCTGACCATTCTCATCGTGGTCGCGACCATCAACGCGGTGAACTTCATCGACGGCCTCGACGGCCTGGCAGCCGGGATCGTCGCGATCGCGGCGATTTCGTTCTTCCTGTACTACTACTCGATGACCAGGGTCATCGACATCTCGGCGCTGGCTGCGCCCGCGCTGGCGTCGGCCATCCTGATCGGCATGTGCCTCGGCTTCTTGCCGCACAACTTCTCTCCGGCCAGCATTTTTATGGGTGACACCGGATCGATGCTCCTTGGGCTCCTGCTGGCCTACGCGCCGATCTCGGGCATTACCTCGCTGGACCCGGCGCTGCTCGGCCACAGCGTCAACCGGTACCCCGAGATCCTGCCGCTGCTGCTGCCAGCCGCCCTGCTCGTGATCCCGTACGCTGACCTGCTTTTGGCGGTCGTGCGCCGGACCAAGGCGGGCCAGTCGCCGTTCGCGCCTGATCGCAAGCACCTGCATCACCGGATGCTGGAGATCGGCCACTCCCAGCGCGCCAGCGTGCTGATCATGTACCTGTGGGCAGCGCTGTTCTCCGGCAGCGTCGTCTGGCTGTCGATCCAGCGGACCGTGCAGCGCGGCTCCTCCAACCATCATGGCCAGCCCGTGCTGGTGTTCGTCGGGATCACTGCGGCCGCCGTCGTGGCGCTGCTGCTGCTAGCAATGCCGAAGCTGCGCCCACGCGGCCACGACGTCCGGCTGGACGCGCCAGCCAGCGACCTGACCGCGGTCCCGGTCCCGGAGCCGGCTGGCCTCGCGAACGCCATGGCGGGGCTCGACGCGTCCGCTGCGATGGAGCTGCGGCCGCCGGCCGCCGCCCCGGTGGCGGTGACGGGCTCGGCGGAGCCTCAGCTTGTCGCGGCCGGTGTCGTTTCGCCGATGACGCGGCTGGCCGCGCCGGTCCCGCCCAGCGGGTCGCCGTCGGTGCGCGCCGCGGCGGCGCCGACCGAGCCTGAATGGGGCGAGCTCAGCCGGCCTGAGCGCGGCTGGCCCGAACGGGACTGGCCGGAGCGCGGCTGGGTGACGCCCGACCGCGTGACGCCGGATCGGGTGACACCGGACCGGGTGGCGCCGGCTCCGGACCGCGTCACACCGGACCGGTTGGCTCCGGACCGGATGGCGCCGGATCGGATTGGACCGGAGCCGGCCGGGGGGCCCGAGCCAGGCCGAGTTGACCCGCCCGCCGCGGCGTGGACATTCGGCGGCGTTCGGAGCAACGATCGCGAGATGCCGGACTGGCGACCTGCCGATCTGGTGCCGGCCGACTCGCGCGGGCGCGACCGCCGCGAGCGGCCTCACGGGTATACGGCGAGCCACCGGGCAACCGCGCCAGCCGATGTCCCGCCAGTTGATGCCAGGCCGGTCGATGCCGCGACCGTCGATGCCGGGCCGGTCGATGCGGTGCTGGGCAGCCGCGCTGGCACCCGTTCGATTATCGGGACTCCGCCGCCCGCTGTCACTGGCCAGCAGGCTATTCAGATGCGCGGCAGCGACCGCAGCCAGCTCGAGCGCAGGGACGCGGGCCAGGCCGAGTCCTGAGACGCGCGAGCGGGATCGGATTGACCGCCGCCGGGCCGTCGGACAGGCTGCCATCCTGACCGTCAGCAGTCACTGTCAGGCGCCGCCTGGCTGGCCGCCTTGACGCTTCGCTGACGCGATGGCGACGATTCGTTGACTCGGCACGCGTCGGCCGCGTAGCTGTCTGACCTGCACAAACGTCCATTGGGCGATGGCATTCATCACGTTAGGTGACGTAGCGACCTACAAGGCCGGACAGCTTGTGATATCTTTCACGAGCACCCACTCGCGGCAGGCTGCGGGGCCCGTGATACGTTTTCGCTCAACTGGCCACAACGGACAGATGGCCGAGTACCAGCGGGTACTGGTCCCCACGCGCTGCCGAGCGTTGAGCGGCAGCCGAGCTTTACTAAAGATCACCCGGAGCCTTCCAGAAGATGCTGGCGAACATCGCCCCGATGGCGCGGCGATCAGCCGCCGTGACGGCCGTAGCGGCCGCAGTCATGGTGGTGCTGAGCACTGTCATCGGCGGCCACAAGGGCGCGATCGGTGCCGCGATCGCCGTAGGTATCGTCGCCGCTTTCTTTGGGCTGAGCGTCCTCGCGCTGAACCGTGCCGCGAAGATCAGCCCGCAGGCCATGATGCTCGCCGGGATGGGCACCTACCTCGTCAAGATCCTTGTCTTGCTCTTCCTGGTCGGCCGCTTCCAGAACAGCACTGCCTTCAGCCCGTGGCTGTTCGGCCTGACCGCCATCGTTCTCGTCCTGGTGTACGACGCCGCGCTGGCCATCACGTTCACCAAGACGAAGATGCTCTATGTCGAGCCGGACGGAGAACGATGACCCGTGGCTCGCATACGCATCCCGGACGGCAGATCGCGGCCCGCGGTCCATGCTGCCCCAAGCCTTCATCGGCGGGTGCCCCAGCATGATCACCGGATCGCAGCCAGGCGCGGATCGCGTAGCGCATCAGCCGAAGCAACCGGCTGGGGCCCAGCCCGACGCGCCCGATCAGGCGCCGGAGCAGCGGCCCGCACGGGAGGGCGACGGCTGGCAGATCCTCAGCTACATGCTGGGCGGGATGCTGCTCTACGGCACTATCGGCTGGTTCGTCAGCCACTGGACCGGCATCGCCATACTCTTCCCGGTTGGCATGATCCTCGGCATTGGCCTGTCTGTTGCCATGATCATCTTCAGGTTTACTCGAACCTGACCGGCAGCCAGGCGACGATGGCGACAGTTACGGCATACCCGCGTGCGAGCGTGAAATCCGGCTGCGCCATGATGACCTACCTTGACCCGCAGCGGCATGCCACGGCGCCAGTCTGCACGCGACAGCCCGAAGGGGTAGCTCGGTGAATCACGTACTTGCGGCCGGGGCCGCCGTCGCCTCCTCCGCCAGGTGCAATCCGTCGATTCCGTCGACAGCTCATCTGGGTTCTGGTTGCGGCTACCCGGCACCCTCGATCAACGACTTCTACTTCACGCCGTTCTTCAAGATTGGCAGCGTGGGGTTCGGCAAGCCGGGCCTGCTGGTCATCCTGAGCGTCCTCATAGTGGTCACGTTCTTCTGGTTCGCCTTCCACAGCCCGAAGCTGGTTCCGCGTGGTGTCCAGAACGTCGGCGAGATGGGCATCTTGTTCGTCCGCGACCAGATCCTGCGCCCGCAACTCGGCAAGCGCGGCGACAAGTGGCTGCCGTTCCTGGTCTCGCTCTTCTTCTTCATCTGGGTCAACAACATCTTCGGGATTATCCCGATCTTCTACTTCCCGGCGATGTCGAAGTACGGCTACCCGGTGGCCCTGGCCGGCATGGTGTGGGTCATCTACATGTTCCTCGGCATGAAGCACCAGGGCGTGTTCGGCTACTTCAAGAACATGTCGGTCCCGACCGGTGCGCCGTGGTGGATCTTGCCGCTGCTGGTACCCATCGAGCTCTTCTCGAACATCCTCGTCCGGCCGTTCACGCTGTCGGTCCGGCTGTTCGCCAACATGCTGGCCGGGCACGTGCTGCTGGCGGTGTTTACGCTGGCCACCTGGTACCTGCTGACGCTCTCGATCTCCTTGGTATACGCCACCGCCTCGTTTGTGCTCGTGATCCTGCTGACCGGCCTCGAGGTGCTGATCCAGCTGCTGCAGGCCTTCATCTTCACGATCTTGACAGCCACGTACATCTCGGGCGCGTACGAAACCGCGCACTGAGTCGACCCCAGAAGGAAAACCCGGCGGACCATCCGCTGGCCAACACAAAAGGAACACACCATGCAGCAACTGGTGCATTTGCATCACGTGCTCTATGTCGCCTCTGGCGCGCACCACGCGGTCCTGGCAGCCGCAACGCCGGGCTCATCGTCAGGCAACCCGATCTGGTACCACATCATCAACCTGGGCGCGCTGACCTATGGTCTTGCGGCCATCGGTCCCGGTGTGGGCATCGGCCTGATCTTCGGCCGGACCATCGAGTCCATCGCGCGGCAGCCCGAAGCTGCCGGCCGGGTGACAGGCCTGATGTGGATCGGTTTCGCGTTGACCGAGTCGCTGGCCCTCATCGGCATCGCGGTGCCGTTCTTCATCAAGTAGCAGGACCGGCTGGAAGGTAGCCGCACATGGTGCACTTGCTAGCGGCCCCGTCGTCACCGAACCCCCTGGTGCCGAACTGGACCGAGGTGATCGTCGGCGCGATCGGGTTCTTCATCGTCTTTTTCGCCCTCTGGAAGGTGCTGCTGCCCAGGATCATGACGATCCTGGAAGAGCGGACCGAGAAGATCGAAGGCGGGCTCGAGCAGGCTGCCAAGGCACAGGCCGAGGCGAACCAGACGCTTGAGCGCTACCGGGCCCAGTTGGCTGAGGCCCGGCACGAGGCTGCCCGCCTGCGGGAGCAGGCCAAGGAAGAAGGCGCGGCGATCATCGCGGCCATGCGCGAGCAAGCGCAGGTGGAAGCGAGACGGATCACCGAGGCGGCCCGGGCGCAGCTCGAGTCCGACCGGCAGCAGGCGTTCGCGTCCTTGCGGGCTGAGGTCGGCGCTCTGTCTGTCGAGCTGGCCAGCAAGATCGTCGGCGAATCGCTCGAGGATGAGGCCAGGCAGAGCCGGGTCGTCGACAGGTTCCTGGCCGACATGGACGCGAGCCGTGCCGCGGCGTCAGCCGCGCGCACGTCCGGGGCGCAGACATCGTCATGAGAGGCGTGAGCAGGGCATCTCTTGCCGAGGTCGAGGAGCGTCTCGAGCCGCTGACAACCGACCCGCAGATGGCGGGGACTGTGGCGGACGAGTTGTTCGCCGTCGCCCGGCTGCTGGCGACTCAGTCGGTACTGCGCCGGGCGCTGGCCGACCCGTCCCGCACGGCCGAGACCCGCAGCGGGCTCGCCACGTCGGTGCTCACCGGGAAGGTCAGCCAGCAGACAGCCGACCTGGTCGCCGCCGTGGCCGCGGCCCGCTGGTCGGCGCCCAGCGACCTGACCGTCGCGGTCGAGCAACTGGCCGTGCAGGCGGTCGTAGCGGCCGCCGAGCATGAGGGCAACCTCGATGACCTGGAGGACGAGCTGTTCCGGTTCGGCCGGATTGTCGCCAGCCAGCCAGCTCTGCGGATGGCTCTGACCAATCCGTTCGTCTCCGCCGACGCCAAGCGCCAGCTGCTCAGCCAGCTGCTGGCGGGCAAGGTCACGCCCGAGGCGCTGCAGCTGATCACCGAGGCTGCGGCCAGTCCCATCGGCCGGAGCCTTGACCTTAGCCTGGAGGAGTACGCCCGGCTCGCGGCGCGCCGTCGTGAGCGCCTCGTCGCGGAGGTGCACGTGGCTGTCGCCCTGACCAGCGCGCAGCGCAGCCGGCTGATAGACGCCCTGACGGATACCTACGGGCACGCGGTGTACCTGAATGTCGTACTTGATCCAAGGATCACCGGTGGCATGACGGTCCGGGTCGGGGACGAGCTGATCGACGGCAGCGTCGCGACCCGGCTCGGCGAGGCACAGCGCAAGCTCGCCTCGTGAGCAAGCGCCTGGCCTGATCGCAGCCAGGCGCATAGACGGACCGGACGTAAGACGGACCAGACGTAAGACGGACCAGACGAGAGACGAGAAGGACACGACGAAGATGGCGGAGCTGACTATCCGGCCCGAAGAGATCCGGGACGCACTTGAGCGTTTCGTCGAGGCCTACGAGCCCGGAACCGCCTCCACGGAGGAGGTCGGCGCGGTCGTCGAGTGCGGCGACGGCATTGCCAGGGTGTCCGGCCTGCCCTCGGCCATGGCCAACGAGCTGCTGGAATTCGAGGACGGCACGCGCGGCATCGCGCTGAACCTTGACGTCCGCGAGATCGGCGTCGTCATTCTCGGCGAGTTCAGCCAGATCGAAGAAGGGCAGCGGGTCAAGCGCACCGGCGAGGTCCTGTCGGTACCCGTTGGCGACGGGTTCCTCGGCCGCGTGGTCGGCCCGCTTGGCGCGCCGCTAGACGGCCTCGGCCCGATCGAGGGCCACACCGAAGAGCGGCTGCTGGAGATCCAGGCGCCGAGCGTGATCGACCGGAAGCCGGTGACCGAGCCGCTGCAGACCGGAATCAAGGCCATCGACGCCATGACGCCGGTCGGGCGCGGCCAGCGTGAGCTGATCATCGGCGACCGCCAGACCGGCAAGACGACGATCGCCATCGACACGATCCTCAACCAGAAGCAGAACTGGGACTCCGGCGACCCGGCCAAGCAGGTGCGCTGCGTCTACGTGGCGGTCGGCCAGAAGGGCTCGACCGTGGCCGCGGTGCGCGCGACCCTGGAAGAAGCCGGCGCGCTGCAGTACACCACGATCGTGAACGCGCAGGCGTCCGACCCGGCTGGCTATAAGTACATCGCCCCGTACACCGGCTCGGCGATCGGCCAGCACTGGATGTACCAGGGCAAGCACGTCCTGATCGTGTTCGACGACCTGTCCAAGCAGGCCGAGGCTTACCGCGCGATCTCGCTGCTGCTGCGTCGCCCGCCGGGCCGCGAGGCCTATCCCGGCGACGTGTTCTACCTGCACTCGCGGCTGCTGGAGCGCTGCGCCAAGCTGTCAGACGAGCTGGGCGGTGGCTCGCTGACCGGCCTGCCGATCGTGGAGACGAAGGCCAACGACATCTCCGCGTATATCCCGACCAACGTCATCTCGATCACTGACGGCCAGATCTTCCTGGAGACCGACCTGTTCAACTCCGGTGTCCGTCCGGCCATTAACGTCGGCCAGTCGGTCTCGCGAGTCGGCGGTAACGCTCAGATCAAGGCCATGAAGAAGGTGGCCGGCGGCCTGAAGCTCGCGCTGTCGCAGTATCGCGACCTCGAGGCGTTCGCTTCGTTCTCCTCTGACCTGGACCCGACGAGCCGGGCTCAGCTGGATCGCGGCGCGCGCCTGGTCGAGCTCCTGAAGCAGCCGCAGTACAGTCCGTTCCCGGTCGAGCGGCAGGTTGTCTCGGTCTGGATGGGTACCGAGGGCTTCCTTGACGACGTGCCCGTGGAGGATATCCGCCGGTTCGAGAACGAGTTTGAGGACGAGCTCGCCCGCTCGAATCCGGGCATCTACGCCACCATCAGGGAGACCGGCGCGCTGGACGACGACACAATCGTCGCGCTGAAGGACGCCATCGAGCGGTTCCGCGGCACCTTCGAGAAGTCCGATGGCTCGCTCCTGGTGACCGATGAGCCCGCCACGCCGCTCGACGCGGACGAGGTAACGCCGGAAGGCGTCAAGAAGTACCCCGCCGAGGCGGCCGGCGCGTCACCGGTCGACGCAGCGCAGGCCGATGCGCCGCCGTCCGACTCAACCGAGAACCAGTAGGGCGGTATTAGCCAGCATGGGAGCCCAGCTTCGCGCGGTTCGGCGGCGGATCCGGAGTGTGCAGTCCACCGCCAAGATCACGCGCGCCCAGGAGCTGATCGCGTCCTCGCGGATCATCAAGGCTCAGCAGCGGCTGCACGCCGCCGCGCCGTACGCCAGGGAGCTGACCCGCGCGGTGGAGGCCGTGGTCAGCAGGTCTGAGCAGGTGGACCATCCGCTCACGCGTCCGGCAGCCACGCCTACCAGGTCAGCCGTGGCGATCCTGACCAGCGACCGCGGGTTCTGCGGCGGCTTCAACTCCAACGTCCTGCGCGAGGCGCAGAGCCTGCGCGGACTCCTGCAGAGCCAGGGGATCGAGACAGTCGACTTCGTCGCCGGCCGCAAGGGCATCAGCTGGCACCGCTTCCGCAACCGCAGCATGGCGGCGGAGTGGAGCGGCTTCTCCGACACGCCGCGCCAGCAGAATGCGGCCGAGATCATGCAGGCTCTCCTCGAGGCATATGAGCGCCCGACCGAGGAAGGCGGCGTGGACGAGATCCACGTTGTCTATACCGAGTTCGTGTCCATGCTGACGCAGCGCGCGGTGGTCCACAGGCTGCTGCCGCTGGAGGTCCAGGAGACCGATGAGGCACCACCCACCGGCCCGATGCCGATCTATGACTTCGAGCCATCGCCCGAGGATGTTCTCAATTCGCTCTTGCCGTGGTATGTGGAGAGCAGGCTGTTCCACGCGCTACTGGAGTCGGCGGCGTCCGAGATCGCGGCGCGACGGCGGGCAATGAAGTCGGCCACGGATAACGCGAACGAGCTGATCGAGCAGCTGAGCAGGGAAGCGAACAAGGCACGGCAGGCTGAGATCACCCAGGAAATCAGTGAAATCGTGGGCGGCGCGAACGCGCTAGCCGACGCGACCAGGGAGTAAGTGAGCAGCAAGATGAGCGCTACCGTAGAGACCACCGCCGCCAGCGGGTCGGCCGGCCCGGCAGCCACTGGGCGCGTAGCCCGCGTCATCGGCCCAGTCGTGGACGTTGAGTTCGCGACCGAGGAGATGCCCGAGATTTACAACGCGCTGCACGTGGACGTGACCCTGGGGGACACGACTCGCATGCTGACGCTGGAGGTCGCGCAGCACCTGGGCGACGACACGGTGCGGGCGATCTCGATGGAGCCGACTGACGGGCTGATCCGCGGCGCCGCCGTCACCGACACCGGCGGGCCTATCTCGGTGCCCGTCGGCGACGTCACCAAGGGGCACGTGTGGAACGTCCTCGGCGAACCGCTCGACGTGCCGAAGGACTCACTCAAGATCACCGAGCGGTGGTCGATTCACCGCGACCCGCCCCCATTTGACCAGCTTGAGGCCCGCACCGAGATCCTCGAGACCGGGATCAAGGTCCTTGACCTGCTGACCCCGTACGTCAAGGGCGGCAAGATCGGCCTGTTCGGCGGCGCCGGCGTGGGCAAGACCGTGCTGATCCAGGAGATGATCACCCGAGTCGCCAAAAACTTCGGCGGCGTGTCCTGCTTCGCCGGCGTGGGGGAGCGGACCCGTGAGGGCAACGACCTCTTCCTGGAGATGACCGAGTCCGGCGTCATCAAGGACACCGCGCTGGTGTTCGGCCAGATGGACGAGCCGCCGGGCACCCGGCTGCGGGTTGCGCTGTCGGCACTGACAATGGCGGAGTACTTCCGCGACGTGCAGCAGCAGGACGTGCTGCTGTTCATTGACAACATCTTCCGGTTCACCCAGGCCGGATCCGAGGTGTCCACGCTCCTCGGCCGGATGCCATCGGCCGTGGGCTACCAGCCGACCCTGGCTGACGAGATGGGCCAGCTCCAGGAGCGGATCACCTCGACCCGCGGTCACTCGATCACCTCGATGCAGGCCATCTACGTGCCCGCCGACGACTACACCGACCCGGCACCCTCGGCCGTGTTCGCCCACCTTGACGCCACCACGGCGCTGTCGCGGGAAATTACCCAGAAGGGCATCTTCCCGGCGGTAGACCCGCTGGCGTCGACGTCCCGGATCCTGGCGCCCGCGTACGTGGGCGAGGAGCACTACGCCGTCGCGCGCGAGACGCAGCGAATCCTCCAGCGCTACACCGAGCTGCAGGACATCATCGCGATCCTCGGCATCGACGAACTGTCCGAGGAAGACAAGGTCACGGTGCAGCGAGCCCGCCGAATCGAGCGGTTCCTGTCCCACCCGATGTTCGTCGCCGAGCAGTTCACCGGGCAGCCGGGCGTCTTCGTGCCGCTCGAGGAGACTGTCTCCTCGTTCAAGGCCATCTGCGAGGGCAAGTACGACCACCTCCCCGAGCAGGCGTTCTTCATGGTCGGCGGCATCGAGGACGTGGAGAAGAAGGCCAAGACTCTGGAGCGCTCATGACGCTGCAGGTGGAGCTGGTCCATCCGGAAGGCGAGATCTGGGCGGGCGAGGCCGAGATGGTCATCGCGCGAACCCAGGACGGCGAGATCGGCATCCTCACCGGGCATGCGCCGATCATCGGCATCCTCTACGAGGGCAGCACGGTCCAGGTCCGGCCGGAGAGTTCGGGCGACCGGGACGTCTGGGCCGCCGTGACCGGCGGCTTCCTGTCCGTCGCCGACAACCGGGTGTCAATCCTGGCCCGGCAGGGGCAGCTGGGCACCGAGGTCGACTCCGCCGCGGCGCAGGCGGCGCTGGATGAGG
>DATHPF010000382.1:0-3827 GCA_035484155.1 Streptosporangiaceae bacterium | reverse complement strand
GCCCTTGCGGTAGGCCGTCAGTACGACCGCGGCAGGCCGAGTACGTGCTCGGCGAGATAATTCAGCACCATCTCCTGCGGGATTGGCGCGATGCGCATCAGCCGCGACTCCCGCCAGTATCGCTCGACGTGGTATTCGCTGGCATATCCGAAGCCGCCGTGCGTCTGTACGGCCGCGTCGGCGGCGGCGAAGGCTGCATCGGCGGCGAGGAACTTGGCCATGTTCGCGTGCTCGCCGCTCGGCAGGTTGTTGTCGATCCGCCACGCGGCCTGCCGGGTCGCGAGCTCGGCGGCGGCCAGCCGGGCGTGGGCTTCTGCAAGCGGGAACGAGATGCCCTGGTTCGCCCCGATGGGCCGGCCGAACACTACCCGGCTCTTCGCGTACTCCACCGCGCGCCGCAAGGCGACCTTGCCGACGCCGACCGCCTCGGCCGCGACCAGTACCCGCTCGGCGTTGAGTCCGTCGAGCAGGTAGCTGAAGCCCTTGCCTTCGTCGCCGACCCGGTCGATCGCATCGACGTACAGGCCGTCGTAGATGACCTCACAAGAGGCCACAGCGTTCCGGCCCACCTTGGGGATCGCCCGGATGCCGACCGCCGGGTCCTTCAGACCGGCGACAAACAGGGTGAGCCCGTCAGTGCGCCGGGCGCCTTCGTCCGCGGGGGTCGTCCGAGTCAGCAGCAGGACCCGGTCGGATTCCAGCGCCTTGGACGTCCAGACCTTGCGGCCGGTCACCCGGTAGCCGTCCCCGTCGCGGACCGCGCGGGTGCGGATGGCGGCGGTGTCGAGGCCGGCGTCTGGCTCGGTGACGCCGAAAGCGATGTGCAGGTCGCCGCTGGCGACGCGCGGCAGGTAGCGCCGCTTAAGTTCGTCGCTGCCGTGCCTGACCACCGGGTGCATGCCAAATATCGACAAGTGGATAGAGCTGGCGCCGTTCATGCAGGCGCCGGACGCGGCGACCTCCTCGAGGATGATCGACGCCTCGGTGATTCCGGCCCCGCCCCCGCCGTACTCGGCCGGAATGGCGATCCCGATCCAGCCACCCGCGGCCATCGCCTCGTAGAAGGCCCACGGGAACGTGTGCGTCGCGTCAGCCTCGGCCCAGTACTCATCAGGGAACCGCGCGCAGATGTCCCTGATGGCTTCCCGGATCAGCTGGTACTCGGTGTCCTCGCTGAAGTCCACTGGCGATTCCTCCCCCGTTACCCGTGGTTAGATGATGGCTGCGGTCGTTGGCGTGAAGCCCGCTTAGCCAGTGAGCAGTCCTGCTTCTGAGCTAACCCGCCGGCACTGTCGTCCAGCCAGAAGAACTGGCCCTCCCGGTCCGTCGCTCGCTCTCGACGTGACCATCACTGAACGTCGGCGGGTTGCAGACACCCCTCCCCTCGCGCTGCGCAGCCGCATGCCCTGCAGCAGCCCCAAGCGATACGCGATAGTCACCACGCCATTGTGAGGAAACCTGATGAGTGCAAGCAAGAATCGCCCGCGCTGGAATGAACTGCCCGAGCGCGTCCGAGGCCAGATCGAGTACCTGGTGGCCGGTCGTGTGGTCGCGGCGGAGAACTGCGACGGCGGCTTCTCCCCCGGCTTTGCCTCCCGGCTCACCCTTGCGGGCGGCCGCCGGGTCTTCGTCAAGGCAATCGACGCCGGCTCCTGGCCGGACCAGGCGCCTATCTACCGGGACGAGATACGGGTCGCCGCCGGCCTGAGCGCCGCACAGGCAGCGGACGCTGGCGTCGCAGCGGCCGTCTCAACGCCGAGATTTCTCGGCTCGCTTGATGATGGCCGGTTCGTGATCCTCGCCTTCGACTGCGTCGCGGGCGCCGAGCCGGCCCGGCCATGGCGGCTCACCGAGCTGACGCGCGTCGCGGCCGCCGTCGGCCGGATGTCGGCGGCGCTCACGCCATCGCCGCTTGCGCTGCCTGCTGATCACCCGCGGATTGGCGGCTGGGCCGGGCTCGCCGCGGACGGCCCGGCTCTGGCCCGGCTGCGGATCATATCGCCCTGGTCGGCGCGTCACCTTGACCAGCTGATCACGACGGAAGGCCGCGGCCTGGCCGCGGCGACGGGGACGGCACTGGTCCACTTCGACGTGCTGCCGCACAACATCCTGCTGACCTGCGATCAGGTGACAGTCGTGGACTGGCCGCATGCCAGGCTGGGCGCGCCCGTCATCGACTTGCTCATGGTGCTCGCCAGCGCCGCCGCGGATGGCCTCGACCCTGACCCGGTGCTGCGGACTCAGCCGGTAGCAACGGCGGTCGACGAGGCGGACGTGACCGGTGTGCTGGCAGCGCTCACAGGATTCTGGCTGGCCGGAGCGCTCAACTCGATGCCTCCCGGCCTCGGGCCGATCGCGGCGGCCAAGCTCCATCTTGGCCGCGGCGCGCTCTGGTGGCTCCAGCGGCGCTTGCCCGGTGCTGGCAGCGTGGTGGCCTGGTGATCTTCGCGACGACGATAAGACGCAACGGTCCGGTAACCATTCGCGCTGCCCGCCTGCACCGTCGCGATCTTCGGACATACCGTGCCAATTAGGGGACCGCACCACCGCTCTGGTCACGGCCTGCTGCCGAGGTGCGGAGAGCGGAGGCGGCCGCGTGCGGGGTAAGCATGAGTCAGGGCCGCCGGCTGTCCCCGGCGGCACTGGCAGTGCGAACGGCTCGCCGGCGCGCACGCCGCTGCGGATCCTGATGCTCAGCAGATGGCGGCTCATCTCTGGCGCCGCGTCGGCGACCGCTGCTGCTTTCTGCCTCGTAGCGTTCGCGTGCTCGCTCGTCGCGGTGGCCGGACCGCGAGCGACCGCGCAGCTGGACACCAATGCCTTCCGGCAGTTAGCTGTATCGACTCCGGCCGGCGACAAGACCGTCATGGGCGCTATGGACGCCCAATCCCTGGGCACGGCCTTGAACAGGACGGTCGGTGCTGCTCAGATCGCTGTCGTCAAGGCCGATCTGAGGCAGAACCTGGGGAAGACGCGGCTGCCGCTTGCCCCGGCGGCTGCCGACTGGGACGGCCTGACGACTCCCTTCGCTGGCTTTGCCTACCGCGATGTCGCCAGTCGGATGCTGGGCGGCAAGCTGGAGCTGGTCTACCGGGACACCCTCAGCAAGAACGTTCACCTGGTGGCCGGGTCGCTGCCGGCTGGTTCGCCGGACAGCGGCGCGCAAGCAAATGCAACGGTCCAGGTTGCGGTCACGACCGTGACGGCGAAGCGGTTCAACCTGCGGATCGGCTCCCGCGTGCCATTCGGTGCCACCGTCCTTCAGGTGACCGGCATTGTCACGCCGGTCAACCAGCGGGCGGCGCCATTCTGGACAGTCGATCCGGTGGCCGCCACGCCGTTGTACGTGCAACCCATCCCACCGCAGCATTTCGATCCGTACTGGGAAGGCGCAGTATTCGTGTCGGCCGCTCAGGTCGGTACGGTGCAGGACCGGTTCGTGGCCACGAACACTCAGCTGATCTGGACGTTCCCGCTCGCACTTGATCACTTGACCGTGACGCAAGCCGACGGGCTGGCTCAGGAGCTGCCGGCCGCGATCTCGACCGCAGGTCAGTTGTTCGTTCCCGGCACCACGGCCGATGTGAGCATGTCCTCGGTTGCCTCGACCCTGGCGGCCCAGTTCGCTGCGCAAGAGGCTGCAGTCGGCAGCGTGCTGAACCTGATGGCGGTCAGCCTGGCGGTCGTAGGCGCTGCGATCGTGCTGCTCGTCGCCTGGCTCATGGCGGAAAAGCGGCGCGAGGAGTTCGCCGTCCTGCGGGCACGCGGCGCGTCGCGGCGCCAGCTTGCACGCGCCGCGTTCGCCGGCAGCGCCGTCGCGGCGCTGC
>DATHPF010000381.1:0-4180 GCA_035484155.1 Streptosporangiaceae bacterium | reverse complement strand
CGGCACCTGCGTGCTCACGAGAACCTCCACATGGCATCGGAGCCGATCCGCGGACGTGCCCCGGGCTGAGACATGTTCAATGGTTGCGGCTGTCGGCTTTGCGTGCCACCGACAGCAGCAGTTGTCCTTCGATGACGGAGTATCTGCTAGCGGGCAGGCGTGCTCATAACCAGCTGATCTAGACGATATCTGGGAGGTTGCCGCGGCGTGCGCTCGACCGGAAGCTGGCCTGGTTCCGCTCTATTGGTAGGCCCGTGCCTGGATCTGGTACAGCTCTGCGTACCGGCCGCCGCGGGCCATCAGGTCGTCGTGGGTGCCGACCTCCGCCACTCGCGCGCCATCCATCACGACGATGAGGTCAGCCATCCGCACCGTGCTGAACCGGTGGGAGACCAGGATGGTCATGTTCCCGTTGTGCTTGGTCTCGTGCGCCCGGCTGGAGTAGCGCTCGAAGAGCTGATGCTCGGTCTCGGCGTCGAGCGCCGCGGTCGGCTCGTCGAGCACAGCGACCAGCGGCTCGTCGCGCATGAAGCCGCGGGCCAGCGCCAGCTTCTGCCACTGCCCGTAAGAGACGTCGACGCCGTCATGCCAGGTTGGCCCGAGCTGCGTGCGCAGGCCGGCTGGCAGGGCGTCGACCACGTCGCGGGCGCCGGCCCGGTCCAGCGCGGCGACCAGGGCCGGATCGCTCTCGCGTCGGGGCAGGTCACCCAGGCCGATCGTCTGCCCGGCCTGGAACTCGAATCGGAAGAAGTCCTGGAATGCCCCCGCGAGGCGTTCCCGCCACTGCTCCGGATCGATGTGCGCCAGGTCCGTGCCGTCGATCAGGATGCGGCCGGAGCTGGGGTGGTAGAGCTTGGCCAGCAGCTTGACGAGGGTGGTCTTGCCTGCCCCGTTCTCGCCGACGACCGCGACCACTGCGCCTGCGGGCAGGAAGAGGTCGACGTCATCGAGCGCCCGCGTCGTCGCGCCCGGGTAGCCGAAGGTGACGTGCTCGAACCGGATGCCGTCGGTGATGCGCGTCGGGGCCGGCAGGTCAGCGTCGCGGGCGGCGGCGCTGGCGTAGTCCTCCAGCCAGGCGAGCCGGCGTGCGCCGTCCATCCAGACGCCACGCAGGAAGCCGATCTCGCCTACCGTCGCGCCGACGTAGGAGGACAGCCGGGCGCCTGCGGTCAGAACGAGGATGGCCGCGGTTGGTGACGCGTGCTTGCCGGTCGCCGTGATCGCGATCGCGCCGACGTAGCCGAGGGCGAAGATTGCCCAGCCGCCCGCATACCACAATGACGACCGCGTCCGCGTCGCTGCCACCGGGCCGTACCACTGCTCCCAGGCTTCCCTGCGGCGGTCGGCCAGCCGTGGGGCGATGCCGAGGACGCGCAGTTCCTTGCCCGGCGATGCAGTGGTCGTGAGCGTGAACAGGTGCCGGGACAGGCGGTCGGCTTGCGCGCCCCGCTCCTGGGCATTGCGTTCCACGACCGGGCGCCAGGAGGTGGCCGCCACCGTCGGGATGGCGAAGAAGACCAGCAGGATCAGCACCGGGTTGACCGTCGCCAGCAGGACCACGGTGACCGCCAGCCGGAGGATCCAGCCGGCGGTCGAGAACACTGACATATACATGTGATCGAGGGTGAAGATCTGCTCGCGCAGCACCGACAACCGGTCGAGATACTCCGGGCGTTCCTGGTGGGCGATCGTCGAGATACTCGCCTGGAGCCTGGCTACATGGGACTCCAGCGCGATCGTCACCTTGTCCCGGAACCGTCGCTGTATCCGGGTGGCCACGGTCTGCAGCAGCCAGGTGCCGACGGCGGACACCGCGAGCGCGATCACCGCGAAGCGCAGCAGGCCCGCATTGTGGTCGAGCAGCCCCTTGCCGAGGAGCTCGAACCAGACCGCGAGCAGCGCGTCAGGCAGCGCCGCGACCAGCGCGAGGATGAACGCCACGCCCATGAGCGTCGGCTCGTAGTGGAAGCCGAGCTTGCACAGTCGCCACATCGAGGAGAGGGCGGGCGGCAACTTGCCGGCGGGTCCCTCGGGGTTCTGCCAGCCGTCGCCGGGATCCGGCCCGTCGCCTGGATCCAGGACGGCGTCAGGCGAGGACATCGAAGATCACCTCTTCCTCGCCTTCCTCGGGTGTGCCGGTCTCGAACCGCTGGGCCTGCAGCGAGAACATCGTCCAGTACCGGCCGCGCAGCGCCATCAGCTCGTCGTGACTGCCGAGCTCCGCGACAGCGCCGTCCTCGATGACGGCGATCCGGTCGGCGTGCCGCACCGTCGAGAACCGGTGCGACACCAGGATCGTCGTACACGACCTGGTGGCCGCCAGCACGCGCTCGAAGATCTCTGCTTCGCCTCGCACATCGAGCTGCGCGGTCGGCTCGTCTAGCAGCACGAGACCGGCGCCGAGGCGCACCGCCGCCATGGCCCGCGCCAGCGCGATGCGCTGCCACTGGCCGCCGGAGAGCTCCGTGCCGCCGGCGTATCCCTTCGCGAGCACGGTGTCGAAGCCCGCCAGGCCGCCCGCCCCTGCCTCGTCCAGTGCGGCGGCGAGCACAATGTCGATCTCCGCTGGGTCGGCGCCCCGACCGGCCAGCACCTCGCCGGCCGCCTCGCGCGGGATCACGTTCTCTCGCAGCGACAGCTCGAACCTGACGAAATCCTGGAACACCGCCGTCACCCGCCGCCGCCACGACGCCAGGTCGAGGTCCTTCAAGTCGACGCCATCGACCTCGATCGAGCCGGACTGCGGATCGTAGAGGCGGCAGAGGAGCTTGGCCAAGGTGGTCTTCCCGGCGCCGTTCTGCCCGACGATGGCCAGCGAACTGCCCGCCGGGATCTCCAGGTCGAGCCCGCGCAGCACCGGACGCGACGGCGCCGCCGGGTAGGCAAAGGTGACGTCCCTGAACCGGATCTGCTGGGCAGGCATCCCGTCGGCTGGCTGCGAACCTGGCGACACAGTGCCTGCGCGGCTCATCGCCGCCTTGAGCCTCGCGACCGCGGCAGCCGGCGCCGCGGCGCCGTCGAGCGCCCAGTTGAGGCCGCCGAACGCGATCATGGAAGTGCCGACTGCGGCCTGGGCGTAGACGACCAGGCCACCGAGCGATAGGTGGTGGTCGAGCGCCGCCGCGGCGAGCATCCACAGCACCAGGCCGTTGGCCGCGAGCACGATGACGAGACTGGCGATAACAGAGCGTTCCCGCATCCTGGTCGCCTCATATTGCAGCCGGTGCAGATGCCGGCGGCTGGCGATGAAGCGGTCGAGTACCCAGTCGGGCAGGCCGAAAATCCGCAGTTCTTTCGCCGCCGGCGGGTCCACGGCGAGCCGGTAGGCGTACTCGGCGTCGCGCTGCGCCAGCCGGACCTCCTCGGTGTTGCGGTCCTTCCAGACCCCGCTCTCCCGAAGCAGCCAGTGCGTCGAGCACCACGCGCCGGCCAGGACCGGCGGCGCCCACCAGGAGAAGCCAAACAGGACCACGGCCTGGGCAAAACCGGCCAGCATGTCCACCAGCCCGGTCGCGATGAAGTCCATCGAGATCGACAGCGGGGGACCGGTCATACCGCGGTCGAAGTCCCTGGCCACCTGCAAATCCGCGGCGAGGTCCGGATCCTCCAGGTGCCCGATCCCCGGAACTGCCACGCAGGCGCTGGTCAGCTCGTCATACAGCCACGCCGCAGTCCGGTCGCCGAGGTTCGCGCTCAGCGCCGTGTGGAGCGGCCCGAGTACCTGCAAAAGGATGAACAGCACGCCCACCACGGCCAGCGCCACGCCGAGATGCTCGTGGTGCTGAACCGCCCCCACCAGCACGCCGGTGGCAATCGAGAACGCCGCTGGCAGCAGCCCGCGCAGCGTCAGCAGGGACCACCACCCGGTCGCCATGGCCGGATCGGCGCTCTTCAGCGCAGCAGCGAGCTGCAACTCCTGACGAGCGCGCAGCCGCCGAAATGCCGACTGCTTAGCCTCAGCGATCATGGCTCGGCCTATCGCCAGCTGCCCGCGTGCCGCCGGTTTCGATAGCTGCCTCAATCATGCGAGCCAGTGTCACACCAAACAGTGCGACGCGGTAAGCCCGCGAGCTTGTCACGAAAATCGCAGTAACCACAACCCCAGCCTGCCCGTCAGCATCAGCCCGGTCTTGGAAATATCGGCGTGAGCGGCAAGCAGGCGAGATCAGGCCGGGTGGCG
>DATHPF010000380.1:0-6628 GCA_035484155.1 Streptosporangiaceae bacterium | reverse complement strand
GCCCGCACGAGTTGCTCTTTGAGCGCGCGGCTGTCGCTGATCTCGCGCTCGTGGTACGCCGTGTGGAAGGCGACGCACCAGCAGCCTCCGTAGATCCCGTTGTTGCGCTCGACCAGCTCGGCGAACGCGTCCCAGGCGGATGCGTCCAGCGCCCGACTCGTGTAGCGCTCCTCCGGGGCTCTTTCGGCGCTGAAGACGACTTCCATGGCAACAACTGCTCCTTCCCGGATGCACCCGTCGGGCTTTGACCATAGGCGCATTGCCGGACGATCAGCATCCGGTTAATTACACGGCGCCCGGCGGCCACAGTTGACCGCGCCACGCCGCATTGGTACGTTACTCAAGTAACTAACCACCTAACCGGGGGAACCGTGCCGTCGCTGGACGAGGGGACGCCGCTGTTCGTGCAGATCGCCGAGCAGCTGGCCGACGACATCGTCGACGGCGTGCTTGCCGAGGGGGCGCGTGCGCCGTCAACCAACGAGCTGGCAGCCTTCTACCGCATCAACCCGGCCACCGCGGCGAAGGGCATCAACGTGCTGGTAGACGAGGCGGTGCTGGAGAAGCGCCGCGGCATCGGGATGTTCGTCGCCGCCGGCGCACGCGAACAGCTGCGCGAGCGGCGCCGCAAGCAGTTCGCCGAGCAGTACCTCGATCCCGCGCTGGCCGAGGCCAGGCGACTGGGCATCGATACACACACGCTGGTGTCCCTGATCCGGGACTCTGGCCGACATAACGGAGGGAACGCACAATGATCCCGTCGATCGCCGCGACGGCGCTAGGCCGCAGTTACGGTGACCTGATCGCACTCGACAACGTCTCGCTCACTATCGATCCTGGCACCGTGACCGGGCTGCTGGGGCGCAACGGCGCGGGCAAGACCTCGCTGATGCGCATCATCACCGGCCAGGAGTTTCCCACCAGCGGCGCTGTCCGGGTGTTCGGACAAGTTCCGGCGGAGAACGATGCGGTGCTGCGCCGCATGGTGTTCGTGCGTGAGGAACAGAGCTATCCGGATTTCCGCGTGGGCCAGGCGGTCCGGGTGGCCTCATGGTTTTACCCGAACTGGAGCGAGGAACTGGCCCGGCAACTGCTGGCCGACTTCGGCCTTCCCCTGGGGCGGCGGATCAGGAAGCTGTCGCGCGGAATGCGCTCCGCCGTCGGGATCACCATCGGGCTGGCGGCCCGCGCCGAGCTGACCCTGTTCGACGAGCCTTACGCGGGACTGGACGCGGTGGCACGTCAGCTGTTCTACGACCGGCTGCTGGCTGATTTCGCCGAACATCCGCGCACCGTGGTGTTGTCCACCCACCTCATCGACGAGGCGGCGGACCTGCTGGAGCACGTGATCATGCTCGATGGCGGCCGGGTAGTGCTGGACGCGCCCGCCGACGACGTCCGCGGCACGACGGTGACAGTCAGCGGGCCGGCCAGTGCCGTCGAGGAGTTCGTAGCCGGGCGCCCGGTCTGGCACTGGCAGCGGCTTGGGTCGCGGGCATCGGTCACCGTGGCTGGTCCATTCGACTTCGCCGCGCAGGCTCACGCTCGCACGCTGCACCTGAGCCTGGAACCCCTCTCCCTGCAGCAGCAACTCGTCCACGCCGCGAGTCTTTCCCCCGAGAAGGAGGTGTGCGCATGACAACGCTCGTGAATGTCGCCCGCTACCATCTGGTGGACCGCCTGACCTACCTGGTCCTGCCGTGGGGGGTCATGGTGTTCAGTTTCCTGGTGAATCTGGCCATTGCCGCGGTAGTGCCGGCCAGCCCGCATGGCTATTACACCGGCGGGCTGCTGACGCTCTACGTCTTCCTGCTGATCTGCGGCACGCTGAGCATGACCAGGTCGCTGCCGTTCGGGCTGATGCTTGGCGTCAGCCGCCGCGGCTACTACCTTGGCACTGCGCTGCTGGTTGTCCTGCTTGGCGTCAGCTACGGTCTCGGCCTGACGATCCTGCAGGCCATCGAGCGCGTGACCGGCGGCTGGGGTATGGGAGTGCACTTCTTCCGGGTGCCGTGGATCATGGACGGCCCGTGGTACCAGACCTGGCTCATGTCCTTCGTGCTGCTAGTGCTGTTTTTCCTGTACGGCATGTGGTACGGCCTGGTCCACCGGCGCTGGAGCCTGCTTGGGCTGCTTGCCTTCATCGCCGCCCAGATACTAGCGGCGCTTGTCGTCGTGGTGGCGGTCTCAATGACGCACGACTGGCACGCCTTCGGGCACTTCTTCGCCACTGTGACATCCCCGGCACTGGCCGGCGTGCTAGCGGCGATTGCCCTCACTATGGGCGTCGGCGGGTTCACCACCCTGCGCCGGGTAACCATCTGACGCACGCAGGAACTGCCCGATCTGCTCGGTGGCGTCGGCTGCCTCGGGGGTGCCGAGCAGGAGCTGGTAGACGTGGGTTAGGCCCTCACCGACCTCCAGTCTGACGTCGACCCCGGCTTCGGCTGCTGCTGCGGCCAGGCGCTCGGAATCGCTGAGCAGCAGATCGGCGGTGCCTACCTGCACGAGCAACGGCGGCAGCCCGCGCAGTGATGCGAACAGCGGCGACGCCAGGGGCGTCTTAGGGTCGGCCCGGGCCAGGTAGTCGGAGGCGAACTGACGGAGCATGGCGGGCGTGGAGATCGGATCCTGATCGGCGCGCTCGGTCATCGAGGCCCCCGAGCTTGTCAGGTCCACCGTCGGGGACATCAGCGCCGCGGCCGCCGGCAACTCCTCCCCGGCGTCACGCGTGGCCACGAGCAGGGCGACGGCAAGCCCTCCCCCGGCCGAGTCGCCGGCCACCGCTATGGATCTTGCGCTCAGGTGCTGGTCGGTGCGGAGCCAGCGCCATGCGGCGATGACGTCGTCAATGGCGGCGGGGAAGGGATGCTCGGGGGCCAATCGGTATTCCGGGAACAGCACCCGCATCCCGCTGGCCCGTCCCAGGCGGGCGGCCAGCTCGCCGTCGCTGCGAAGCGAACCAAGCTCGTAGCCTCCGCCGTGCAGGAAGAGGAGCACCCGGGCGGCGTCCGCCCCCGGCGCAGCAAGCCAGTGGGCTGGTACGCCGCCGGCGGTTACCTCGCTCACCAGAACGTCGTCGGGCACCGGATGAAGGCGGCCCGCGGGGGCGAACGCGGCGCGGCGCTCCGCAAGCGTCAGCGGCGCCTGGCTGGCATTCGCCTTCTGCCGGTCTCTGAAGGCGTCGATCAAGTCCTGCATTGCCTGGCTTGGCACGTCGGCATCTCCAGCTGGTCGCTTGGCCAGGGCCGCGAGCGGCTGACAGGCTCAGCCCGGCAGGTCCTCCGGGCGCTTCGCGGCGAGCTTGCCGTGCAGCAGGCCGGTGGCCTGGCCAACTTCGATGAGATATCCGTCCGGGTCCCGCATGTAGCAGCGCGTCTCGGCCCCGCGGTCGATGGGCGGCGTGACGAATTCGGCCCCGTTCCCTTTCCAGGTCTCGTAACAGGCCTGGATATCAGCGACCCGCAGGTTCAGGAAGATCGAGGTCGTGTCGCCAGGCTGGTAGTCGACCACCGAGATGCCTGGCTTGTCGGGAGTAGGCGGCCCGCCAGGGTTCATCAGTATCCACGAATTGGACAGCCTGATGATGCACGGATTCTCGGCCAGTACGACCGTGCCGCCGAGCACACGCGAGTAAAAGTCCCGTGATCGTGCAACATTCCGGACGGTGATGAACAGCGTCATCACGATGCCCTCGTCGGGCGCGGGAAGATTGGCGTAGTCGATCTGGGGTGCGGGTTCTGTCATGGTTAATCCACTCCGGCGGCATTGAGAGGCGACGGCCTTCGAGCGACAGTCCTGCTCGGCAAGCCTTCCCTCAATGCCGCCGCGCAGACGTCGGAGGCACGGCGATTACCGGCAACTGCGGCGGCGCAAACAGCTACCCCCAGCCCGCCCGGATAGACTCACGGCCGCCTGACTGAATCCGGCGACAGCGGACTCTCGCTGCAGAAACGAGGATCGCCCGATGCAACTGAGCCTTAAGGCCGCGTTGCTTAACGTGAGCAACCTGCGCATGTCCCTCCAGTTTTACCAGGATGTATTCAAGCTGGACGTCGTCGCAAAGGACGACCTTGTCGCCGTACTGAAGATCGAGGCACTCGGCCGTGAGCAGGTCCTCGTGCTGCGCGAGGTCGGGAATGAGGCTCTCCGTCCGGGCCGCGGCACCATCGGTCCGCGGGTGCTCGCCGTCGAGGTGGGCTCGCGCGAGGAACTCGGCCAGATCGAGGAGCGGCTCACGGAGCGCCAGGCAGTCGTGGGGCACCGTCGCACGGACACCTGGGAAGCAGTCATTGGCGTCGACCCAGATCGCATCCAGGTCACCGTGTCGGCAAGCATGACCGGCGCTCCCATTCGTGCCTCAGACTGGGCCAATCTGGACGAGATCATCTACCAGATCGGCCAGTAGCCCCGACGCTCGACCTGACGTAGCTACCACCGCTCGATGGCCCCTCACGTGCGTGCACGTGAGGGGCTCTCTCAGCGCAACATGGTGCGGGCCGCAGTCCGCACGGCCTCGGCCGCGCGGTCGAGCGCAGGTGAGTGCAGGCGCCATTGCTGCCAGAACAGCATCACATCGACGCTGCCGCCCGGATCGAGGTCAGACAGCCCGCCGCCGCCCGAGGATGCCTGCATGTCGGGAACCATGCCCCAGCCGAGGCCGAGCCCGATCGCCTGGACAAAGGCGTCGGAGCCGGGGACGTAGTGACGGGGCGGGTCGAGGCGGCGGCGCGTACGACGGCGCAGATAGCGGTCCTGCAGGCGGTCGTCCCGGTCGGAGACCACCATGGGGGCCCGGGACAGGCTCGCCACCGTCGGTCCGTCCGGGAACCAGCGGGCGGCAAAGGCCGGCGACGCCGTCGGCCGGTAGCGCATACGACCGAGTCGTTCTGCCGTGCAGCCCGCTACGGGTTCGGCCGAGGCTGTGACGGCTGCCATGACCACTCCATCACGCAGCAACTGCGCTGTACGCTCCTGATCCTCGCGTCGCAGGTCGAAGATGAGGTCAGGGCCGGCAGCGGCGAGCGCTGGCAGCAGCCAGGTCGCCAGGCTGTCGGCATTGACGGCCAGCGGGATCATCGGCGCGTCACCTGTCGCGCTGACGCCGAGCTCACGAACAGCGTCTGCTGTGATCGCCTGGATCTGCCGTGCGGCCTGCAGCAGGGTTGTGCCAGCTGGCGTCGGACGGATCGGCTTGGACCGGATCAGCAGCACGCGCCCGACGGAGGTCTCGAGCGCCTTTACCCGCTGGCTGATGGCGGACGGAGTGACGTGCAGCTTGCCGGCGGCGGCGTCGAAGGTGCCCTCGGAGACGGCGGCTGCGAGCGCTTCCAGACGCTGGAGATCCAGATTCATCATAAGAGATGCTAATGCTAGCTCATAATCATTAGCTGGACTCAGCCCTGGCTTGCTCCTAGGTTCACCGTGTGACCCACTCCACCACAGCGACCGACTGGGCAGCCATGGCCGCCGGCCTCCTGCTCGGCCTGTCCCTGATCGTGGCCGTCGGCGCTCAGAACATCTACGTCCTTCGGAAGGGCATGGTGCGCGAGTGCGTACCGCTCGTCGTCGGCATCTGCTCTGCCTCAGACGTCGTCCTCATCGCGGCCGGCGTTGCTGCGGGCGGGATAGTGATCGGCGACAGGCACTGGCTGCTGGGAATCGCGCGGATCGCGGATGCGCTGTTCGTCTTCGGTTATGCCGCGCTGGCAGCGCTCCGCGCCGTCCGGCGCGCGACGGTGCGACTCGGACACCCACGACCTGCTACGTCACGGCCGGCCGTTGTCGCCGCCTGCCTCGCATTCACCTGGCTGAACCCTGCGGTGTACCTCGACAACGTCGTGCTCGTCGGATCGGTCGCGAACGCTTCGCCTGGCCGCCAGTGGTGGTTCGGCGGGGGGGCCGCAGTCGCCAGCATTCTCTGGTTCGTCCTGCTCGGCTTCGGCGCCCGGCTGCTGACCCCCGTGTTCGACCGCCCTCGCTCCTGGCGGCTACTCGATGTCTTTACCGCCATCGTCATGGTCGTGATCGGTCTTCGGATACTGCTCGCCGGGAGCTGACCAGGCCTCGTCGCCAGTCCAGCTGGGCGTTCGGAGCGCCGCGCTGGCTACCTGAGCCCGCTGTCGTCAGCCGACACGAAGCGGTACCGTCCCGGACATGACCGACGTGATCGATACGACGTGGCTCGATGCAACCGCGCAGGCTGACCTGGTTCGCCGCGGCGAAGTCACCCCCAAGGACCTCGTCGAGGCGGCCATCGCCCGGATTGAGGCAGTGAATCCTCAGCTAGACGCGGTACTGCGCAGCCGATTTGATGAGGCGCGCACCGAGGCAGCCGGGGACCTGCCAGATGGCCCGTTCCGCGGCGTGCCGATGCTGCTCAAGGACCTTGGCTGCATGATCGCCGGCGAGGCGACCTCATTCGGCCTCGGGCCGCTGCGCCACCTGGCCTGGCCGGTGACGTCTTACCTGGCCGAGCAGTTCCGGTCGGCAGGGTTCATCCAGCTCGGCCGGACTAACGTGCCCGAGCTCGGCACGACGGTGACTACCGAGGCGCGTAGCTTTCCGCCCGCCCGTAACCCCTGGCACACCGGCCATTCGACCGGCGGCTCGTCCGGCGGCTCGGCGG
>DATHPF010000379.1:0-3569 GCA_035484155.1 Streptosporangiaceae bacterium | reverse complement strand
GCCTGGCGTTGTGGTCGACACCGATGAGGTAGCGGCCGAAGGCAGCTACCTCAAGGTCCGGCCGCATGGGGGTCCCGAAGTGCCGATCATCCTGCGGATCCAGGTGTCAGGCAAGGTCAGCGGCGGCCACATCACGGCACGCCCGCCACGCCGGGCCTTCTGGCCGTGGCTGCGGCGCCATCCCCAGCCCCGCGGGCCTGCCTCACCCTGACCTGACGGCAATGACCGATCCGGGCCCGATATTCGAGCAATGAGCACTCTCCCTCAAGGCCGCGAATGGTGATGGCTCGCCAGCCGGTCACCGAGCGTCGCCGAGCCGCAGTACCGACAGGCGCAAATAGCTGCCGTTCTGCACCGGAACGGCCCGTTCGGCGCGGTCCGCTAGGGGCGCGCAGAATTGAATTTCGGTCGTCTCCTCCGCGCGCAGCGTCAGTGGCAGACTCGGATTGTGGCGCGAGGGGAACTGCCGGCCGTTTATGGCGAGCGGGCTGCGGCGGTCGTGGTGTTCGTCTCCGCTGAGTACGCTGCCCGCGATTGGACACGGCTCGAGCGTCGGGCTGCACTTAGCCGAGCGGTGCAGGAGCGGCGAGAGTACGTACTGCCGGCTCGATTTGATGACATACCACTGGCCGGGCTGTTGCGCGATGTTGAATCGCCTCGGCGAGTCCAGAGCCTTCGGAAACTCCGGGGCGGTTCAATCCGCCCGTAGATACCTGGCACGGATTGAATTCGACTCAGGAGCAGCCGATTGTTTCCACTGGCCGCGGCCAGGGCTGATGGCGCTGGTGGCCAGCCAGTCACTCCCCGGCCGATCTGGTCGTGTGAATGCACCTCGGGAGCAGCGGAGAAGATCAGTTGCACCCGCCGGGACCGGTAGGCCAGACTCCTAACCGATGGCGGCACTTCCAGGGGGTGCTGCGGCAATTTCCCGGAGGGTATTCGGTGTACTCCTATCCCCCGGCCCGGATGGGCGGCGATGTCGACGACTACCACGGCGAGCTGATCGCCGATCCTTATCGGTGGCTCGAGACGACCACCGACGCGGAGACCGTCAGCTGGATCAGGGCCGAGAACGAGCTGACCGAGAGCTTCCTGGCCGCGGTGCCGGCGCGTGAGTCGATCCGCGAGCAACTGACCGGGCTCTGGGACTACCCGCGGGCCGGCGTGCCGTTCGAGCGCGGCGGCCGGTGGTTCCAGTCACGTAACCCTGGGCTTGCCGCGCAGCCGGTGCTCTACGTCATGGACCAGCCCGGCGAGACGGGACGCGTGCTGCTCGACCCCAACGCACGTTCTGCTGCCGGCACCACCGCGGTCAGCGCCGTCAGCGTCAGCGACGATGGCACGCTGCTGGCCTACGCCACGAGCGACGGCGGCTCGGACTGGCTGACCTGGCGGGTGCGGGACGTCGCGACCGGGGAGGACCTCGCCGACGTGATCGAGTGGTCGAAGTTCTCTGGCGCTGCGTGGCGTAGCGACGGATCTGGCTTCTTCTACGGCGCGATGCAGCCCGCATCAGCCGGCGCTGAGTATCTCGAAGCCAACGCACCGTCGAGGATCCTCTTTCACCGGATCGGGACGCCACAGGACGCCGACGAGGTTGTCTTCGCCGCGCCGGACGATCCCGACTGGATGCCGTATGCCGAGGTGACGCAAGACGGACGGTTCCTGGTCGTCACGATCGAGCGAGCCGCGGGCTTCGAGACCCAGCTGCACGTCCTTGACCTGCGCGACCCGGCAGCGCTGCTGCAACCGCTCATCGGCGACTTCGAGTCTGTCAACGTAGTGGTGACGAGCGTCGGTACGACGTTCTACCTGGTAACCGATCATGGCGCGGAACGCAAGCGACTCGTGGCCGTCGACCTCGAGTCGCCAGGGCGGAAGTACTGGCGCGAGGTCATAGGCGAGAGTGACGACACCCTCGAGAGCGCCTACCACTATGGCGGCCAGCTTGTCTGCCACTACCTGCGCGACGCGCATTCCGTGCTGCGTGTCAACGCGCTGGATGGCAGCTACCTGCGCGACATCCCGCTGCCCGGCATCGCCTCGCTGGCCGCCGAGAGCCAGGATCGCTGGGCCATCTCGGGCCGCCCGCGCTCGGACTTGGTGCACTTCAAGGCAACCTCGTTCACCGAGTCAGGCGCCATCTGGCAGCACGACCTGGTTACCGGCCGGACGCGGCAGGTCGAGCCGTCCGGCGCGCGGATCAACCCTGCCGGCTTCGTCACCGAGCAGGTACTCGTTACCTCAGCTGACGGAACGCGGGTGCCGGTATTCCTGACCCGCCGGCGGGACGTGCAGCCTGACGGGCAGGTACGTGTGCTGCTGTATGCCTATGGGGGATTCGATATCGCCATCACGCCGGCGTTCTCCCCGCTCATGGCGGCGTGGATCGAGCGTGGAGGCCTGCTCGCGGTGGCGAACCTGCGCGGCGGCGGCGAGTACGGCCGGCCCTGGCACGAGGCCGGACGGCGGGCTAACAAGCAGAACGTGTTCGATGACTTCTGCGCGTGTGCAGTGTGGCTCGCAACCTCCGGCTGGTCGCGCCGCGAACGGATCGCGATCATGGGGGGCTCCAACGGCGGACTACTGGTGGGCGCCTGCCTGACCCAGCACCCTGAGCTGTTCGGCGCCTGCGTCCCGCACGTCGGCGTGTTCGACATGCTGAGGTTCCACAAATTCACGATCGGCTGGGCGTGGACCGGCGAGCTCGGCAGCCCCGACAACCCGGACGAGTATCAGTGGCTGCGCGGGTATTCGCCGCTGCATAACGTGCGGCCAGGGACCCGCTGCCCGGCAACGCTGCTGCTGACCGGCGACCACGACGACCGGGTGGTGCCCGGCCACTCGTTCAAGTTCACGGCCGCGCTGCAGGCCGCTCAGGGCGGAGACCAGCCGATCCTGATCCGGGTCGACACGGCCGCCGGTCACGGCGCAGGCAAGCCAACGGCCAAGGCCATCGCCGCGGATACCGATGTGCTGGCGTTCCTGGAGGCAGTACTCGGACCCGCCTGATCAGGATGAATCGCGGCGCGCCCGAGCCCTCCGCGCCTCGCGCCCGAACGGCCAGATCTGCACTGGCACATACGAGCCCGCCATATTGCGGCTAGCGGCGGCAGAACTGCGGCTCGAAGACGTGAACCTGCAAGCCGCGAGACCGGCATCGTGGATGTTCGCGGCGTTGGTCCATCAGGCTGATATCGGTCACGGTGCGTGGTGGAGTTGCCGTGGCAACCCGCATGCGTACCCGACATGGAAGGGTGGCTTGCTGCGACGGCAACTAGCGACCCCGCGCAGATCAGGTCATCGGGCCTGATCACCCGTTACGGCCCGCACGTAACGGCGGGGCCAGCCTGCAGTATGCCCGGTGCCCTTCGCACGCCAGTACCTGCCGTGATACTTAGGACAAACGCCGAGCCCCTGGCGGCGAAGGTTCCCTAGGCGTGGCCTCGGCTTGCCTGGACCCAGCCGACCATGTCAGCTGGTTTAGGTCCCGCCGGCCGATCCGGCCACGTGAACTGGCCCGCGAGGGCCGGGTTGGCGAGCAACTGGCCGGCCACGGGCGCGCCCAG
>DATHPF010000378.1:0-10771 GCA_035484155.1 Streptosporangiaceae bacterium | reverse complement strand
GCGAGGTACGGGTCGAGCTGCCCGGCGGCGGTACCCTCGCTGGCCGGGCCTGCGACGTGGACACCGTCGGGCGGCTGCTGGTCGAGGCGGCCGATGGCATGCATGCGATCAGCGCCGGGGATGTGGTGCACGTCCGGCCCGTGCCGTGACACAGTGCCGCAACACCGGTGCCGTGACACCCGTGCCGTGACACCCGTGCCGTGACACCCGCGCCGTGACACTGGGCGCGGCGCCAGCGCTATGCCGCGTTTCATGTCACGATGGGGCGTATGGCGAGCGCGGCGGGCCTCTCCGAGGGGGAGCATCTCGTCCTGAGGCTGCATCGGCACTGGAAGACCGTGCTTATGCCGCTGCTCGTCCTCGCTGCCACCGTGGTGGCGCTCCTCGTCCTGCTCCTGGTCGTGCCCGCGGTCCGGGACAACGCCGCGGGACGGCTCGCTCTCGGCGCTGTGGCGCTGGTCATCGATATCGTCTTTGTCGCCATTCCGCTGCTGCGGTGGCGTACGACGACCTACGAGCTGACGAATCGCCGGCTGCGGCTGCGGGCGGGCCTCCTCACCAGGACGGGCCGTGACTTCCCGCTGACCCGGATCAGCGATGTCTCGTTCGCCCAGGGGCTGCTCGACCGGATCCTCGGCTGCGGCCGGCTGGTGGTGGAGTCGCCCGGCGAGCACGGCCAGCTGGTGCTCACCGAGATCCCGAACGTCCAGGGCGTGCAGGCGACACTCTTCCAGCTCGTCGAGGACGAGCAGGCCCGGCTGGCCAGGGAACAGCAGTAGCAGCTGGCGGGTTAGCCTGGCTGCCAGGAGATAAATCCGGGAACGAGGCCGCCGGTGTCAGACTTGCCCCGCCAGATCTCGGTCCGCGAGGTCGGTCCGCGAGATGGGCTCCAGAACGAGGATCCCGTGCCGACTCAGGCCAAGATCGAGCTGATCGACCGGCTCTCGCTGACTGGGGTGCAGCGGATCGAGGCCGTCTCTTTTGTCCGGCCCGATGCCATCCCGCAGATGGCTGACGCCGACGAGGTCTGGCGCGGTATCGAGCGCGCCAGCGGTGTCCGGTACTCCGCGCTCGTGCCCAACCTGCGCGGCGCCCGCCGCGCGCTGGACAGCGGGCTGACTGAGATCGAGGCCGTGGTGTCGGCCTCAGACACCCACAACCGCAAGAACGTGAACAGGAGCACGGCTGAGTCTCTCGATGACATCGCCGAGATCATCGCGCTGGCCCATGACCGGGGCGCGAGCTGCCAGGTGATCGTGTCGACGGCGTGGGGCTGCCCGTACGAGGGCGACGTGCCGGTCGAGCAGGTGGTCGCCGCGGCCCGGCGGGCCGTAGCCGATGGCGCCGACACGATCTCGTTCGGCGACACGACCGGGATGGCGACGCCCGGCCGGGTATACGCGCTCGTCGGCGAGTTCCGCTCGGCCTGCCCCGACGTCGGCCTGAACCTGCACTTCCACAACACCCGGGGGACCGGGCTGGCCAACGTGCTAGCCGCACTCCAGCTCGGCGTCGCTGACTTCGACGCGTCTGTCGGCGGGCTGGGCGGCTGCCCGTACGCACCAGGCGCTACCGGCAACATCGCCACCGAGGAACTGGTGCACATGGTCGAGGACATGGGCGTCAGCACCGGCATCGACCTTGACGCGATGATCGAGGCCGCGGCGGATGCCGAGCGCATTATCGGCCGCCAGCTGCCGTCGCAAGTGCTGCGAGCAGGACCCCGTTCCCGGACTGTTGGGGTTTAATAACCGCGCCCGCAGGCTGGTCGCGCCTTGCATGTTTGACCGACACCGATCCGGATAGTTGGGGGCCGTTAAACAAACGGCTGGCCCGATCGGAGTCAAAAAAATGGCTATCTTAAGCGGCCGCAGGCATAGCTGGCTGTACATCATCTGGGTCATCGTCGGCCTAGTAGTCGCGTGGACGCATACGTACATCACGGTTTTCCTGCTCAAGCTGGCGCTGTCGGCGCTGCTGGCGGTCTTCCTGTGGCCGCTGGTCCTGCTCGGGGTCAGTCTGCATGTCCAGTAGCCGGCCATAACCCCCGGACTCGTGCCGGGGCGGCTGCCCTCCACTCCGGCCGTCCCGGCACGACTGTCGTACGCTCGCCAGCGTGAGCACTGACGAAGCAGCACCACCCGACGCTCCTGGCCATCCCGATCTGGGCGAGATCCGGGCCCGGATCTCCCGCGGTGGTGCGCCGCGCTACCACGAGCAGGCGGCCGAGCGGGGCAAGCTCTTTGCCCGGGACCGGATCGAGCTTCTCGTCGACGCCGGCAGCTTCACCGAAAACGGCGCGTTCGCCAACGTACTGGCCAGCGAGCTGCCCGCTGACGGCGTGATCACTGGCACCGCCACCCTTGAGGGCAGGCCGGTCGCGCTGATGGCCAACGATTCGACGGTCAAGGCAGGCTCGTGGGGGGCCCGAACAGTCGAGAAGATCATCCGGGTGATCGAGCAGGCGTACGCCGACGGCTTGCCCATGATCTACCTGGTCGACTCGGCCGGCGCCCGTATCACCGACCAGGTGCAGATGTTCCCTGGCCGCCGGGGCGCGGGCAAGATCTTCCACACGCAGGTCCGGGCGTCCGGGTCGATCCCGCAGGTGTGCGCGCTGTTTGGCCCGTCGGCGGCGGGCGGCGCCTACATCCCCGCGTTCTGCGACTTCGTCGCCATGGTCGACGGCAACGCCTCGATGTATCTGGGCAGTCCCCGGATGGTCGAGATGGTCGTCGGCGAGCACACCACGCTGGAGGAGATGGGCGGTGCGCGGATGCACTGCTCGGTATCAGGCGTAGGGCACTATCTGGCCTCGACCGAGGCCGACGCGATCGGCGCCGTCCGGTCCTACCTGTCGTACCTGCCGGGTAACTGGCAGCTGGCGCCCCCGCCGGCCGCGCCCGCGCCGCCGAAGGCGATCGACCTGCGGGCCATGGTGCCGGCCAGCGAGCGGCAGGCTTTCGACATGCGCCGGTACGTGCGGGGCATCGTGGACGAGGACTCGCTGTTCGAGGTGCACGCCCTGTGGGCGCGCGAGCTCGTCGTCGGGTTCGCCCGCCTGGACGGCCAGCCGATCGGCGTCGTGGCGAATAACCCGATGTTCAAGGGCGGCGTCCTGTTCGTCGACTCGGCCGACAAGGCGACGCGGTTCATCCAGCTCTGCGATGCCTTCAGCGTGCCGCTGCTATTCCTGGCCGACGTGCCTGGCTTCATGGTCGGCACCGCGGTTGAGCGGCAGGGCATCATCCGGCACGGCGCCAAGATGATCAGTGCGGTGTCGGAGGCGACCGTGCCGAAGATTTGCGTGATCGTACGGAAGGCCTACGGGGCAGGGCTGTACGCGATGGCCGGGCCCGGGTTCGAGCCCGACGCCACGCTGGCGCTGCCCACCGCCAAGATCGCGGTGATGGGCGCGGAAGCCGCAGTCAACGCCGTCTACTACAACCGGCTGGCGGCGCTGGAGTCGCCGGAGGCCCGGGCGCTTGAAACCCAGCGCCTCCGCGATGAGTACGAGGAGGACATCGACGTGCTCAGGCTGGCGGGGGAGCTGGTCGTCGACGACGTCGTCGAGCCCGAAGACCTTCGCGGGCAGCTGATCCGGCGGTTCGCGGTCGCGCGGGGCAAGGACCGGTCCTTCTCGCGCCGTCGCCATGGCGTGACGCCGGTCTAGGTCCTGCGGGGTCTAGGTCCTGCGGGTCTAGGTCCTGCGGGTCTAGGCCTGTGCGGTCTAGGTCCTGCGCCCGCCCGGGCCGCTGGACGGAACCGCCGCGAAGCCGTGTATTTGCGCAACTCAAGGTCAAGCGGGGGGCAAGACATCGCTGCGTGGTGCGTGTAGCAGGCTGCGAATTGCCAGCTGGGCCCTACCATCAAAGGCATGACCAGCGTTTTGCTCGCCGAGGACGATCCGGCAATCTCCGAGCCGCTAGCCCGCGCGCTCAGGCGTGAAGGCTACGAGGTGGACGTCGCAGCCGATGGGCCAGGCACCCTTGAGGCTGCCAAGAACGGAGGCATCGATCTCATCGTGCTCGATATCGGCCTCCCCAGGATCGACGGTCTCGAGGTGTGCCGGCGGATCCGGTCGGCCGGCCAGTCCGTGCCGGTGCTCATCCTGACCGCCAGGGCGGATGAGGTCGATACGGTCATCGGCCTGGATGCGGGCGCCGACGACTATGTCACCAAGCCGTTCCGGCTGGCCGAGCTGCTCGCGCGGGTGCGGGCGCTGCTGCGGCGCGGTGCGACCGAGACCAAGACTGTGCAGGGCGTTCGGGTCGACACCGATGCCAGGCGGGCGTGGCTGGGTGACACCGAGATCGAGCTGACGTCGAAGGAATTCGACCTGCTGGCGCTCATGGTGGCCGAGGCGGGCAAGGTGGTGACCCGCGACCAGATCATGCGGCAGGTGTGGGATTCGAAATGGTGGGGCTCGACCAAGACGCTTGACATGCACGTGTCCTGGCTGCGCCGCAAGCTCGGCGATGACGCCCACAGCCCGCAGTACATCACGACGGTTCGTGGTGTCGGCTTCAGATTCGAGCGCGGAGACTAACCACCGCTGAGGTTCGTATTGTGGCTGGTTCGGACAACCTGGAGCAGGCCTAATGCGGCGTCGGCTGCTGATCTCGATGCTGGCCGTCGCCATCGTGGCCGTGCTCGCGCTCGGCATTCCGCTTGGCTTCGTACTCGGCCGCCTGCAGGTTGACGAGGCGAACCAGACGCTGCACCGGGACGCCTCGACGCTGGCCAACCAGCTTCAGGACCACTACAGCGAAGCCGCTGGCCTGCCCGTGCCAGCCGGGCAACTGGCGAAGGGGCTGACCGACCGGTACGTCGTCATCTGGCAGAACGGACACGTCGCGGCGCGGACGGGGCAGCCTCCGGCCAGACCCGCGTTCAGATCGGCGACGGTGACCACCAGCAACTTCAAGGTCTACGTGGCTGCCGCCGATGCCGCGCTGTCCGGCGACGTGGCTGAAGAGCTGCTGCTGGTCGGTGTGGTGGCGCTGCTAGCTGTCGGCGTAGCGGTCGTCCTCGGGCTCCTGTACGCCCGGCGGATCATCCTGCCGCTCCAGGAGCTGGCCGGCGCGGCTGACCGGCTCGGATCTGGCGACTCGAGCCCGCTCGGCCGGCGGTACGGGATCCAGGAACTCGACCGGGTGGCTGAGGGACTCGACGGCTCGGCGCAGCGGATCAACGACCTGCTCTCGGCGGAGCGTGATTTCGCCGTGGACGCGTCGCACCAGCTGCGGACGCCACTCACCGCGCTGTCCATGCGGCTCGAGGAGATGGTGGGCGCCGCCGATTACCCGGAGGTGGTCCGGGAGGAAGGCGCAGCCGCGCTCGCGCAGACCGAGCGACTTGCCGACGTCGTTGGCCAGCTACTCGGCCGGGCCCGTCGCACGGCGCCTGGCGCGCCGACCGTGGCCAGCGTCGACGAGATCGTCGGGCAGCAGGTGATCGAGTGGGAGCCGGCGTTCCGGCGGCTGAACCGTCGGCTGGCGGTGGCCGGGGAGAAGGGCCTGTTTGCCTACGCCACGCCAGGGGGTGCGGCCCAGGTGATCGCCACTCTCCTTGACAACGCCCTGGTGCACGGCGCTGGCACCGTCACGATCCGGACTTCGCGCACGCGGCGGTCGGTGGTGATCGAGGTGCGCGACGAGGGCGGCGGGGTGCCGTCCGAGCTGGCGCCGCGCATCTTCGAGCGAAGCGTCAGCGGGTCGCCCACCGGCACCGGACTCGGGCTCGCGCTGGCCCGCACGATTGCGGCCGCCGACGGCGGTCAGGTCGTGCTCGTCCGGCCGCGACCGGCCGTGTTCGCGTTGTTTCTGCCCCATGCGACCGCCGACGCCGAGGAGCAGCCTGCCGTCGCTGGGCCTGCCTAGCGCAACGCGGCCAGACTGGCCGTAGGCTACGGCGGGTAATGGATGACCAGGAGCTGCGCTCGGCGCAGGTGAGCACGGCGGTCAGGACGTCGCCCGGCGGAGGCGGCGCCAGGCCCCCGGTCGTGGGCATGATCGGGGCTGGACAGCTGGCCCGGATGACCGCGGCGGCGGCGATCGGGCTCGACATCAGGTTCCGCGTCCTCGCGGCGACGGCGGACGAGAGCGCGGCGCAGGTATGCGCCGATACGGTCCTCGGTGACTACCGCTCCACTACGGATCTGCTGGCGTTCGCGGCAGGCTGCGACGCGATCACCTTTGATCATGAGCACGTGCCGCAGCCGCAGCTGGCCGCCCTCGAGCACGCCGGGTTCGCGGTCCGGCCGAGCGCGGCCGCACTGCGGCTGACCCAGGACAAGCTGGCCATGCGTGCCCGGCTGACCCAGCTCGGCGTGGCGTGTCCTCGGTTCGAGCCAGTAGCCAGCGTGGACGACGTCGTGGCGTTCGCCGGTCGGACCGACTGGCCGGTGGTGCTCAAGGCGGTATCCGGCGGTTACGACGGCCGCGGCGTATGGCTCTGCCGCGACGCCCGCGAGGCGGCCGAGGTGCTGTCACATGGCGTGAGCCTGCTGGCCGAGGAGTTCGTGCCGTTCGAACGCGAACTGGCAGTCCTCATCGCCCGGTCGCCCAGCGGGCACGGGGCGGCCTATCCCGTAGTCGAAACCGTGCAGCGCGACGGCATCTGCCACGAGGTGCTGGCCCCGGCACCGGGCCTCCCGGATGACCTGGCCGAGGAGGCCATCTCGCTGGGCCTCGAGCTCGCGCGGGCCGTGGATGTCATCGGGCTGCTCGCGGTAGAGCTGTTCCAGACGAGCGGCGGCCTGCTGGTCAATGAGCTCGCCATGCGCCCGCACAACAGCGGCCACTGGACGATCGAAGGAGCGCGGACGTCGCAGTTCGAGCAGCACCTACGCGCCGTGCTGAACTGGCCGCTCGGCGCCCCGACCGCGACCGCGCCCTGCGTCGTGATGGCGAACGTGCTCGGCGGCGATGACCCTGACCTGCACGGCAAGCTGAACCATGTACTGGCAGCCGATCCGGCTGTGAAGGTGCAGCTTTACGGCAAGCCCGTCCGGCCAGGGCGCAAGGTCGGTCATGTCACCGCGCTCGGCAGCGATTTCGCCGTGGTCCGGGAGCGGGCCAGGCGGGCAGCCAGGTATCTCGCCACGGGAACCGAGGACGCGTGACTGAGAGCCAGCAGCAGGACCAGCAGGACCAGCGGGGTCGGCAGGACCAGCGGGGTCAGCAGTGCTGGCGGGACTGGCGGGACCAGCAGGGAGCGGGCCAGTGAGCGCACGACCGGTGGTGGGCGTAGTCATGGGCAGCGACTCCGACTGGCCGGTGATGCAGGCCGCAGTGGAGGTGCTGGACGAATTCGGCGTGCCCGCCGAGGCCGACGTCGTCTCGGCGCACCGGATGCCGGCGGACATGATCAGCTACGGTCAGGCGGCCGCTGGCCGCGGGTTGAAAGTGATCATCGCCGGGGCGGGCGGCGCCGCGCATCTGCCAGGCATGCTCGCGTCGGTAACCACGCTGCCAGTGATCGGCGTGCCGGTGCCGCTCAAGTACCTGGACGGCCTCGACTCGCTGCTGTCCATCGTGCAGATGCCGGCCGGGATCCCGGTGGCCACCGTAGCGGTCGGCGGCGCCAGGAACGCTGGACTGCTGGCCGTGCGGATCCTGGCAACGGCGGATCCTGAGCTCAGCGAGCGGATGGCCGACTTCCAGCGTGATCTCCGCGCGGCCGCCCAGGCCAAGGGCGAGTCGCTGCGTGCGAAGGTCCGGGTCCTGCGCGCCGGCCACGAGCTCACGCCGCCGCCAGCCCCCGGTCACGAGCTTTAGCCCGACCGGGCCGCCCGCCCGCCAGGTACCGCCAGTTCCCTCACCCGGCTTGGGCCCGGCCGGGCCGTTCGCCCGCCAGTTCCCTCACCCGGCTTGGGCCCGTCGTCCGATAGACACCAGCTCCCTCGCCCGGTTTGGTCCCTTCGCCCGCTATACGCCGTGTTAGTCGGCCTGCGCGTTGGTTGCCGAGGTTCCATGCCGACTTGGGCATCGCTGCGTCGAGCCGATGGGGCGCCCGATTCGCGAGGTTTGCGCCCGCGCCTTTCGTCATTTCCCGGCAAACGTGCTTCCAAAACGGGCAAGGCGGCCGCTCAGCTGCACGTCCTGCGGGAAATGTCGGCGGTGGCCGTCATCCTGGGTCCCATGACCCGCGAACCTGCGCCGAGAATACGACGTTTAGCCGGAATTATGACCACTGCTGATCTGATCGCTGCCGGAGGATCATCGCGCAAGATCGGCGCTCAGGTCGCGCGAGGCGACCTCGTCCGCATCGGCTACGGCTATTACGCCACTGCGGACTTAGCCGAACGGATGCTGAGCCTCACATTCGGCAAGCACTTCCTCCGCGCGTACGCAGTCGTCGGCGCACTGGGCTCGGGCACCGTGGCGAGCCACCGCACGGCCGCACATATTCACGGGCTCGACCTGCTGACGGAGCCGGGCACCACGGTGACGGTGACACGTCCGGCCGACCACCACAGCCACTCGGCCAAACCAGGAGTGCACCTGTACGTCGCCCGGCTGCCTGGCGGCCACGTCTTCGAGAGATTCGCCTTGCCCATTACAACGGTAGCCAGGACTGTCGTCGATCTCGCCAGGACCGCGCCGTTTCGGGAGAGCGTCGTCGTTGCCGACTGCGCCCTGCACCAGCACCTGACGTCCAAGGATGAGCTTCGCGGAGTGTTAGCCGAGTGTCCGCATACTCGTGGGTGCCGGCAGGCGGCAGCCGTCGTCGAGTTCGCTGACGGGCTCGCGGAGTCGCCACTGGAGTCGATCGCACGGGTAGTCTTCCGCGACTGCAAGCTACCGCCGCCGTCCCTCCAAGTCCGGATCGTAGGCACGCAGTTCATCGGCCGCGTCGATTTTCTGTGGAAGCAGTACCGGACCATCGTCGAGGTCGACGGAGTAATGAAGTACACCGACCCGTACCGTGCGAGGAATCAGCTGCGCCGGGACCAGCGCCTGCGCCAGGCGGGCTACGAGGTGGTGCACTTCGAGTGGCACGACATCGTTGCCACGCCCGAGGCGGTGGGGGCATCGATCCGGGAGGCCTTCCGGGCGGGCAGTCAGCGCCGGTCGGCCGGGTCGGCCGGGTCGGCCGGGTCGGCCGGGTCCGTTGCCTAGGCAGGGCCAGGACGGACGATGTCTGCGCAGATCAGTCCCCACGGCTTGCCTTCGCGGCGAGTGAGCACGACGGTCGCGCTTTTGTCGCCGCGCAGGCCGAGCCGCCGGTGGATTAGCTGGACGTCGCCTGCCAGTCCGCGGCGGCGAATGTCGGCCGCCCCCACGCCCAGCTCTCGCAGTTTGGCGGCCACCCGCTTCTCGTGCCACGGCATGGACGCCAGCACGCGCAGAGTCCGGGCGAACGGCGTGACGATGGGACTGTCGGAAGACAGGAAAGCGATCATCGAGTCGATCTGCCAGGCGCCCAGCTCGCGTGCCAGGTCCTGAACGAGCCCAGCCCTGGTCACCGCGGGACTCGGATCGAGGAGGTACTCGCCGGGGTCGGCCACCCGGACCGGATCATCCGCGGGACCGGGCACGAGGCTGTCTCCGGCGGGCAGGATGGTGGCCCGGCGAGATGCTGACGCGAGGCCGGGAGACCACAGCAGCGCCTCCTTGAGTGCGCGGCCCACAGCGACGAACTCCGTCTCCCAGCCAGCCGGCACCACATCGTGCGGCAGGCCCGGTGCTGCCTTGATTCCCACGCGGGGCACCTGGCTTGCGAGGCCGAGGCACCAGTCCAGGGGTGGCTGAGAATCGCCAGCGCGCAGCCGGCGGTTGTCAGCCCGGCGCGCTGGATCGATGAAGGCGCCCGTCAGCCCGCGCAGCGTCGCAGGCGGCAGGTCACGGACGTCAGCGCAGACGAAGCCGACGGCATCAGCCCGCTCAGTCGCGCCGCGATGCTGACCGACTCCAGGCCGCTGACCGGCGGCGGAGACCGCGGCCGCCTGCACCGCCACGTTCCGCCGCGCAAACCTCAGCGTGCCGAGGTCGGCATCGACGGCCAGCACCCGATCCGCGTTAGCCGCCAGCGCGATCAGGTCGCCGCCAATGCCGCAGCACAGATCGGCCACCAGCGGCAGCCCGAGAAACCGCCGCGCGCTGTGCCCAGCGAGCACCTCAGCCGAGGCCTGCTCGAGGCCAGCACGAGTGAAGAACATCTCGTCGGCCCGGCTGAACTTCTCCCGTCCGGCCATCCGCAGCGACTGCTGCGTCAGCGCGGCCGCGACCAGCGCGGTTGGATAGCGATCGCGCAGCTCCTCCGCCAGCCGCAAGGCCCGCTCGGGCGTGACCGTCACGCCGCGCAGCCGCTCGAGCAGCTCTTCGCCTGCGGGCGTGAGCAGTTCGGCGGCCTGGTTCATCGGCCCATCATGGCGGTCCCGGTGCTCCCGGCGATGGTCGGCCCGGCCCGCGCATCACGGGCGACGCCGACGTCGGCCGACGCGATGGCGTGATAGCTGGACGTCCGTCGTCTAGCGCAGCCTCTCTCGACCCGCGCAACCACCATCCTCCACTAGTTCGGTGGATCTGTGACGCCTGGTTCGGGCCCAGAGCCGCGCCCGCAGGTCACGTTGGCTCCCAGCGCCAGCCGTCGTTGTCCTCGCAGGTGATCGTTTCGCCGTCGCCTGCCAGTCCGGTCACGCCGTGATCATCGTCGCGGCAGTATTCGCCGGGCTCGTAGCAGTTCCCCGCGCTGGTTAGCGGATGGCAGCTAGCCGGCGCGACGGTGGTTGGCGCAGCGGCTGTCGCCGGCGCTGGCGCGGCCG
>DATHPF010000377.1:0-2646 GCA_035484155.1 Streptosporangiaceae bacterium | reverse complement strand
GGGCGGATGCGTTTGAAGATCCGCGGGACGGTTTCGATGTTGTGGGCGAACACCTCAGGGCGGGCGGCGAACACCTGCGCCAGCCGTTCTTCATGCGCATTGAAGTCAGGGACGAGGAGCTCGACGCCGCAACCGGCCACGGACAGATGGATCTGCCTGCACGTCTCGGCGTACAGCCACGCGCCGCCGTCGGGCAGGTCGTCGCGAGCGACCCCGGTCACCGTGGCGTAGCGCAAGCCCATCGACGCGACCGATTCGGCCACCCGCTGCGGCTCGTCGGTGTCCAGCGGGGCCGGCTTGCCGGTGTCGATCTGGCAGAAATCACAGCGCCGGGTGCACTGGTCGCCGCCGATCAGGAAGGTGGCCTCACGGTCCTCCCAGCACTCGAAGATGTTCGGGCAGCCGGCTTCCTCGCACACCGTGTGCAGGCTCTCGCGCCGAACTAGGTCCTTGAGCGCCACGTATTCCGGGCTCGTGCGCAGCCGCGTCTTGATCCACGGGGGCTTTTTTTCGATCGGAGTTTGGCTGTTTCTTTTTTCCAGCCTTAGAAGCCGACGGCCCTCCGGTGCGACAACCACACCATCAGGCTATTAGGTGGTGGACGCCGTGGGCAGGTCGGTGACCTTAGTTCCCGCTGAGCGGGAGTCACGCAGCCCTGGCCACGCACGGAGGTTACTGGATCACCAGTAGGCCCGCACTAGTTGAGCCCGCATGTTATTCATTCGCGCGCCCTATCTCGGAAGGAAAGTGGAATGTTCGACCTTCGCTGGCTCGGTACGGTCCACTCCCGTCTATCCGGGATTGCGGAGGTCGTTCACAGGCGGCTGCGTCGCGTTGTATGGCCAGTTACGCAGGCAGCGGTCGCGGCCGGCGTTGCCTGGTACATCGCGCACGATCTATTGGGTCACTCGCAGCCGTTTTTCGCCCCGGTTGCCGCGGCGGTCTCGCTGGGCGCCAGCGGGATCATGCGTGGTCAACGTGCGCTGCAGCTGATCACGGGGGTTGCACTGGGGATCGTCATCGGTGTCGGCGTGCAGGCCATCGTGGGGGTAGTTCCGGTCGCCTTGGGGGTGGCTGTGTTTGTGTCGATGTGCCTGGCGTCGGTGATTGGCCGCGATTTCGTCGGGGCGGGAGGGATGTTCATCAACCAGACGGCCTCCTCGGCGATCCTGGTCATCGCCCTCCACCGCACCGGCACGGGACCGGAGCGGTTGACCGACGCACTGATCGGTGGAGGCGTGGCGCTCATGATGGCCGTGCTTCTGTTCCCCGCAGCACCACTGCCACTGATCCGCGACGCTACCCAGGCCGTATTCGCCGCGCTCGGTGAGGCGCTTGATCATCTCGGCGAGGTCCTCGCCGGCCAAACCCGCCCCGACGCAGCCTGGACAATCTCCATCAGCCAGCGCATTCATGGTCGACTGGCCACGCTTGCCGATGCCCACACCACGGCCGTGCGGATCGTCGGGCTGGCGCCGCGCCGCTGGCGTGACCGCATGCCGGTGCGACGCGCCGAGGCGCACTGGGGGGAGCTCAACCTGCTCGCCGGTACCGTGCTGAGTCTGCTGCGCGTTGCTACCGCGGCTGTCCGAGCAGACGTGGCGGTACCGAGCCGGCTACGGGAGGCAATCGGTGACCTCGCCGCCGCGCTGAACGTCCTTGCGGACCGAGGAGCGGCCGACGTTTCGGACTCAATTGCTGCCGCTAACCATGCGGTCGAACTGATCGACAACCGTCCGCTCAGTACCGAGAGCTATCTCGCGTTCATGGGCTCGCTCACTCGGCTGGGCGCGGCCGACCTATGCCGGGCCGTCGACCTCGACCCCACGGCAGATAAGTGACAGGAAACGACCCTGGCCGGCCGTGAGCTATCCGGCAATTGACCGCTGGCCTACCTTCCGGCCTCCGGCCTGGGGTTCATGTTCAGCAGCCGCTGTTCGAGATCGGCCCATGTCCTGCTCCACTCCGCGAGCGGGCCGAGGATCTGCTCCAGCACCGCGAGCTGCTCGTCGTATGAGGACAGCTGGGCCTTCAGCGCCTCTATGCTGCGTCGCTGGGCGGCGATGCTGTCGGCGATCGAGGTCATCTGCGCCGCCGAAAAGGCGCCAGGCGGCGCAAGTGCGCCGGGGACCGACGGGAGGCGCTCGCCGAATCGGCCGAGGTCCCCCATCCTCTCGGTGATCGCCCGAAGTTGACCGATGAATTCCTGGACCGAGCCGGGGACCACACCGGATGCGCTCTGCTCATCGTCGGCCATCGACGTCATCCTTTCCGGGAAGCCCGCGACCGCTACCACCACGCGAACATTCCCGATCCCCCAAAGTTAATGCCTACTATGGCTGGCCAGCGTCTAGCGATCCTTGGTCCCTAGCTTCTGGATGTTTGTGTCTAGTTTTTCAGGCTCTTGCGCGAATTTTGTGATCGGGGTTACCCAGGGTGAAGGATTACGCGGCTTTCCCGATCCGGGCACCGCTGATGTAGTCATCGACGTGCAGGCTGATGACGTCTAGGGCCTGCCGGAGCTCTGGCGGTGCCTGTACCTGGTGGGCGGCCATGAGCGGGCGGAGCAGCCTGTTGTGGAGCTTGGTGTAGAAGACGCCGAACTTGATGCCGTCGGGGATCAGGACGTAGGTATTGGTGCGCTCG
>DATHPF010000376.1:0-57806 GCA_035484155.1 Streptosporangiaceae bacterium | reverse complement strand
TGCTGCACCACCTGAAGCCCGCGTCCCTCCCCGCCGAAGACCGAAGCGGCCGGCACGCGGACGTCCCGCAGGGTGATGTGCGCGTGATCGGTCGGCATGTTGAACGTCCAGAGATACTCGTCGACGGTGAAACCGGGGGAGTCCACCGGGATGAGGAACGCGGTGATCCCGTCCGCGTCGCCGTCGCGCCCGCTGGTGCGGGCGAAGATGAGGTCGTGCGAGGCGGTGTGCACGCCGGTGTTCCACGTTTTTTCCCCGTTGATCACCCATCCGCCGCCGTCCTCGCGCTCGGCGGTGGTCTCCATGAACGTGGCGTCCGAGCCGTGCGCGGGCTCGGTGATCCCGAACGCGAAGCCCCTGCGGCCCGCGGCCAGTTCCTCGGTCCACTCCGCCCGCTGCTCCGGCGTGCCGTAGCTGAGCATCAGCAGCAGGCCGACGTTGTTGCCGACGATCATGTGCTCGTTCTGCAGATCGCAATGCAGGCCAAGACCCTTGCTGGCCAGGTGCTCGCGGATCACCGCCATGCCGAGGTTGGTGCCGTCCCGGCCGCCGTACTTTGCGGGGAACGCGTACCGGTAATGCCCGGCCGCGTCCGCGCGACCCCGGGCCTCGCGCAGCAGTGCCTCCCAGTCCCGGTTCGGCAGGCCGCCGCGCTCCCAGTCGGTCCTCGCATCCTCACGGCGGTGGTCGAAGAACCTAATGTTGTCGTCCTGCTGCTCCAGCGGCCGGATCTCGGCCTCGATGAACGCGTCCAGCTCCGTCAGGTAAGCGGCGAGGTCTGCCGGAATGTCAAAGTCCATGTTCGCTCCCTACCACGACGTGCGCTGCCGGCTCTAGAGCAATTCCATACTCGCGAGTAATGTCGGGATCGACCACCGCTTCTGGGGAGGTTGCCGTGAGCACTTACGAGCACTACACCACGCCGGTCGAGCCAGGGACCTGGGACATTCCCGTCGCCGGATCGGCCCGGTTCAGCTGGGAGTATGACGAGGGGCGGGACCGGCTGCTCGACCTCTACCAGCGCGGCAAGGACAAGCAGTGGGATGCGACGAAACGGATTGACTGGTCAATCCCGGTCAATCCCGCCAATGTGATGGAGCAGACCGACGAGCTGAATCCGATCTACGGCTCGCGGCAGTGGAACGTCCTCAACCAGAAGGAACGGGACGAGCTCGATCATCACCTGTCGGCGTGGCTGTTCAGCCAGTTCCTGCACGGCGAGCAGGGCGCCCTGACGGTCGCGGCGCGGATCGTCCAGTCCGTGCCCGACATGGACTCCAAGTTCTACGCCGCTACCCAGGCGATGGACGAGGCACGCCACGTCGAGCTGTACGCGCGCTTCATGCGGGAGAAGATCGGGCTGTACTACCCGGTCAACCCCGACCTGGCGCAGCTACTATCCGACGCGCTGAGCGACTCGCGCTGGGACATGCCCTATCTCGGCATGCAGGTGCTGATCGAGGGGCTGGCGCTGGCCGCGTTCGGCGTGCACCGGGACCTGTCGAACAATCCGCTGGTCACCCAGCTCCTGGCGTACGTGATGCAGGACGAGGCCCGGCACGTGGCGTTCGGGCGGATCGCGCTGCGCGACTACTACAAGGAGCTCACCGCGGCCGAGCTGGCGGACCGCGAGGAGTTCATCGTCGAAGGCTGCTACCTCATGCGCAACCGGTTCACCGGCCGCGAGGTCTGGGAGCGGATGGGCTTCGACGTGCAGGAGTGCCTCGAGTTCAGCGACCAGTCACCCGTGCAGCAGGCATTCCGTACGCTGCTGTTTTCCCGGATTGTCCCGTGCGTCAAGGACATCGGCCTGTGGGGGCCGAAGGTCCAGCACGCCTACGTCGACCTCGGCGTGATCGAGGCCGCCGACTCTGACCTGGACGTGCTGATGCGCGCCGACGAAGAGCTCGCCGAGAAGATCGACAACGAGAAGTACGCCGCCGAGCTCGCCGCGCGCCAGGGCGAGGTCAGCGCGGCCATCGCGCTTGCCGCGGATCCGGCTTAGCGGCTTACCAGAGGTCGCCGCCAGTCAGCACGTACACGAACGGGATCAGCGGGATGATGGCGAAGATCGCCCACGCGATCTTGGCCCCGCTGCTCAGCTCGCGGCGGCTGAGCAAGTCGATCCAGATGAGGACGACCGCGATCGGGTGCAGGAAACAAATCAGGAGCTCGATTATCTTCTTCACCCTCGTCACGCTACCCCGCGCGCGCGAAGTTATCGCTGCGTCAGGCCGGCCCGAGCCCGCCGCGGGCCGGGTCCGGATCCCCGCCGACCGCCGGCCCGGGCAGGTGCAGGTCCCGCAAGGCGGTCCTGGCGGCCCACATGCCGCACATACCGTGCACGCCGCCGCCGGGCGGCGTCGATCCTGAGCAGAGGTAGACCCCGTGGAGCGGCGTCCGGTACGGATTCCACCGCAGCGTCGGCCGGCCGATGGTCTGCCGCAACGTGCCAGCGCCAGCGCCGATGTCGCCGCCCACGTAGCTGGGATTCTCACGCTCCATGTCGGCGGCGGTTTTGACGGACCTGGCCAGGATGAGGTCGCGGAACCCCGGCGCGAACCGCTCGATCTGCGCCTCGATCCGGCCGGCCATGTCGACGTCCGACCCGGCCGGGACGTGGCAGTAGCCCCACAGGACGTGCTGGCCGGCCGGCGCCCGGCTGGCATCGACCACGCCAGGCTGCACGACCAGGCAGAACGGCCGCTCGGGATGCCGGCCAGCGCTGACATCGGCCTCGCTGCGCGAGACCTCGTCGATGGTACCGGCGGCGTGCACTGTGCCGGCTTCGCGACAGGCTTCGCTTTGCCAGGGAACGGGGCCGCTCAGCGCCCAGTCGACTTTGCAAACGCCGGGGCCGTACCGGAAGCGCCGCATTGCCCGGCCGTAGCTTGCCGGCAGCCGGTCGCCGGCCAGGCCTAGTAGCTGGCGCGGAGTGACGTCCAGCAGGACCGCCTGCGCTCTGGGCAGCTGGTCCAGCCGCTCGATCCAGGTGCCGGCAGAAATCGACCCGCCGAGCTCGGTCAGCTCGGCGACCATCGCCGCGACCAGCTGACCGCTGCCGCCTTCGACCACGGGCCAGCCGGTGGTATGCGCGAGCATCATCAGCGTGAGGCCGAAGGCGCTCGTCAGGGGGCTGGACAGTGGTCGCAGCGAGTGGCCGGCCACGCCGGCGAGCAGTGCGCGTGCCTCAGGCGTCCGCAGCCGCCTGGCCAGGACGGTGGCGGGCAGCAGTCCCTCGATGCCGAAGCGCGCGGCCGGCCCCAGCTTGGCTGGCACGGACCGCAGCGGGGCCAGGACCAGGGACAGCACCGCGTCGCTGTCGCGGACCAGGGGACCCATCAGGTGCTCGTAAGCCGTGCGGTCGCCATCGAGCCGGGCGGCCGTCTCGGTTACCGAGCCGCTGATGGCCCCGGCCCGGCCGCCGTCCAGTGGATGCGCGACGGCTACCTTCGGCGTCAGCAGCCGCACCCCGCGTGCAGCGAGATCGGAGCCGAGGAAGAAGGGTGACGCGGCCGCCAGCGCGTGCACGGCCGAGCACACGTCATGGGCGAAGCCGGGCAGTGTCAGCTCCGCAGTCCGGCAGCCGCCGCCCGGCTCTGCCGCTCCCTCGAACACCTGCACGCGGAGCCCAGCTCGCGCCAGCGTGAGCGCGGCGGCCAGCCCGTTCGGCCCAGACCCCACGACGACTGCGTCGGGCTGGCTCACAGGCAGATCACCTGGCCGTCGGCGGCCAGCGTCACCGGGACCTGGCTGTCTCGCAGGCCCTCGGCCAGCTTCTCCAGTTCAGCATCGGCTCGGTCCGGGCGGTGATGCAGCAGCAGGACCCGCTTCGCGCCGGCGGTCGCGGCCAGCCCGATGGCGTACTCCGCAGCTGCGTGACCGAGCGTCTGGGCCGGGTTGAACTCCTCGGCGTACCAGAACGAGTCGTGCATCAGGATGTCAGCATCGGCCGCGAGCGCGAGCGCAGCTTCGTGATAGGCGCCGAGGCCGTCGGGGCCGGATCCGAGGTCAGTCGGGCTGTGATCGGGCAGGTACGCGACGGCGCGGTGACTATCGCTGACCCGGTAGCCAAACGTGCGGCCGCCCTTGTGCGGGATCTGCCTGGCCAGGAGCGTGAGCTGGCCAAGGCGGATCTCGCCCGGCTCGATGCCCTCGACCCTCCAGTCACCTCGCAGCTGGCGCGGAGTGATCGGGAAGTTCGGCGGCGAGAAGCCGCGCTCCAGGGCCGCCTCAGCACCGGTGCCATCGACCGGCTCGGGCAGCAGAAGCGAGACGCTGGCGTCGGGCCGGTCACCGGCGGCGAAGAACGGCAGGCCCTGCATGTGATCCCAGTGCAAGTGCGTCAGCGCGATGGTGCCGCGGAACGGGCCGCCTGCCAGCAGCCCGGTTACCTGGCGGATGCCGGTGCCGGCATCGAGCAGCAACTGAGGCGCCGTGGCGTCGTCAGCGGTGATCGCGAGGCAGGAGGTGTGCCCGCCGTAGCGGACGAAGTCGCGCCCGGGAGCCGGAGTCGAGCCGCGAGTACCGCACAGGTTGATCCGCACGCCTCAGCCCTGGACCGCTTCCTCGTGCCGGTGGCCGCTGGCTAGCTCGGTGAGCGCGCCGGAGTCGAAGTGGCTCGCCGGAACCGCGGCGACCCGGCAGGCGGTGACCGCGACCAGCGTGGAGGTGCGGATCCCGCCTTCCAGGTGCGCGCGCTCGCCGTGCAGCGAGCCAGGGCCGTACTCGGCAAGCTGCTCGCCGTCGCGCTCCGCCCGGATGACCCCGTCAAGCACCAGGTACAGGTCAGAGCCCTGCTCGCCCTGCCGGACCAGGGCCTCGCCGGCCTTGAGATGGCTGATCTTCGGCTTCTGGGCGCCGTGCATCAGCTGCACGGACAACGCACGCTCCAGCGCCGTCTCGACGGCAGTCACCAGAGCCGGAGAATCCTCGTAGCCCCACGGGGTGTGCTGCATGCCAGATCCGTCAGTCCAGTCCTTGAAGTCAGTCAGGCCAGACTTGCTGGCGAGCTGGCCGCGGTCGTCGTAGATCCAGTGCCGGGGGAAAGAACTGGCACCGGTCATGGCGAAGTCCGCGTGGCCGTCTGCGTACAGAGTCAGCGTGAGCGTAGTCCACACCAGGGGCGCAAGCCACTGGATGAAGGGCTTATGGCTGACTCGTCGCGGCATGGGCGCGCCGGTCCGGCCGCCGACGGTCTGGCTGAACCGGACCCAGCCGTCGCCGTACTCGGGCTCGCGCTGAATGTCGGTCAGCTTGGCTGCCTGGAATCTGTACTTGAGCGCGCCAACCTTGAGAGTTGTCGAGCCGATGAGGCCGCCACCCTCGTACCCGCTCCCGCTGATCTGGCCGTCGTCGCCGACCTCGATCCAGGCCCGCAGCGGGTTGGCGAACCGGAATCTGTCGGCCGCCTGGAGCTCGGCCAGATCGGTGAGCTCTCCTGGCGGCGGATCGTCGTAATGCCCGATGCCGGCGTCGAACGCCAGGCGCATGCTGCCAGCTACGGCCTCGGAAGGGATCCAGGACAGTGACGTGACGGTGCTTTCGTACCTCATGACCCCATCGTCGTCCGTCATCGGACTGGGCGAAATCGTGCTGCCAGGCTTCTCGTGGTGTGCTAACACCAGCGTTGGCACCGCAGCTAGCCCATCCCGTTACTCGGTGCGGAGCAACTGCGCCGGCCGAACCCTGGTGCTCCCGCGGGCCGGCCACAAGCCGACGGCGTTCGCGGCCAGCAACACGGCCGGGATCAGCAGGAGCCCGGTCCCGATCGGGATGTCAGTGCCTGGTGAGATCCCGAGGACGTTGGCGAACAGCGCCCAGGCCCAGTGACCAGCCGCTACTCCGACCGGCAGCCCGATCAGCAGCGCCACCAACGTGACCGTGGTGAGCTGCCAGAAGATCAGGGCAGAGAGCTGGCGTCGCTGCAACCCGAGCGTCCTCAGCACGGCGAAGTCGCGGCGCCGGAACCGGGCAGACTGGAACGCGAACTGTGCCAGCACGCCGAGGCCGAGAATCGCCAGCAGGCCAGCGAGGATCAGCGGCGTCGCGTCGACCGGCTCGTAGTTGATCACGCCGTTCGGCTGCTGATTGGCGACGACGCACGTGGATTGCTGCACGCTGGCGCAAAACTTCGCCACCGCCCGGGTGAAGGCGGCGATGTCCGCAGCCTTGCGCGGGCCCGGGGCGAACTTCAGCAGAACGAAGTTGTAACCCTGGCCGTTGGCCGACTCTGCCTGCGCCGCGAGCGTGCTGGCCGGCACCAGCGCGCCCTGGCCGAGATCGGTCGGAGTGAACGAGCCTTGCCCAAAATACGGAAAGACAGCGCGGCCGACGACCTTGAGCGGCTGGGACGGCCCGGATGCAGAGACCTCGACGAGCTGCCCAAGCCGGAGGGCGCCGCTGCGCATCGTCGACGCACCGAGGACGAGCTGACCGGCCGCGGGCGCACGGCCTGCCAGGATTGTGGGCGTGAGCAGGCGGCCCCGGCCCGGCGCCAGTCCGATGGCCGGCACCACTCCGCCGTGCTGGCCAAGACTGACGGTGCCGTGCAGCCCGAACGTCCACGCGGTCAGCCCGGGCACCGCCTTGACGTACTTGTCGAACTGACCCGTGCCGATGACCCCGAACTGCAAGTCCATCGCGACGTCCCAGGTCTTACCGTAGAGCTGCGGCGTCCGTTCCAGATCGGCCAGGTTGGCACCGAAAGTGACCGACGCCATGAACGCCGCTACCGCCAGCGCCGTGCCGATGATCGCGCTGCCCGCGGGCACGGCGCGGCGGCTCCGACCGGGCTCCAGCGCCATCCGGACGCCCGTTACTGCGGTCACCGGCGCGCCCGAGTCCGCCAGCCAGCGCGCCACGCGCGCGCCGTAGCCGGGTGCCGCCGGCGCTCTCGCCGCATTGCGAAGCCAGGCCGACGACTCGCGCCAGGCTGGCCGGGCGAGCCGGGCGACCAGGAGTACCACGATCGCGGCGAATCCCGCCGCAAGCACCGTCGCGTCGACCGACACGCCAGGGCGCAGCTCGGCGAGCCGAGCCGGTCCGATGGGCATCAGCGGGGATGCGACGACGGCGACTGTGCAGGCCAGGAAGGCGCCGGCGGCGGCCGCGGCCAGGACCTGAAGCAGGCTCACTGCCAGCAGCTGCCACCGGGTGAGCCCGAGGGCAGCCAATACCGGGTTGTCGGCGCTGCCGGCCAGCACGAGCCTGCTCGCCGCCTGGCCGAGGATCAGCAGCGCGGTGACGGCGAGCACGAGCGCGAAGATGGCCAGGGCCACGGCCTGCGGTCGGATGGCGCGCTCGGCCGTCGCCGCCTGGACATCGTCGTCCGCGACGAACAGCTGGCCGTAAGTCGATGACCGGTACCGCGGTTCGCGCGCCAGGTGCGTTGCCTCAGCCGTGAACGTGGCGACCGTAGTGCCGGAGGCCAGCTTGACGTAGTCGCCGTCGAAGGCCTGGTAACCGACGCCGAGCTCGCGGTAGAGGGCATAGCTGGCCTGGATATACGCCGTCTGCGCCAGCTTGTTGACCGGCACGATCGAGTCGCTGAGTACCTCGATGCCAACTACGTGCTCGGTGAGGTAGCGGACGCCGAGCTTCGGGTCGTTGTTCAACGCGGCTAGCCGTAGCACGCTGCCCACGTGCAGGCCCAGCACCCTGGCGGCGAGCTGATCGACCATGACCTCGCCTGCCCTGCCTGGCGACGGCGCCCGGCCCGCCAGCATCTTTGGCCGTTCTAGCTGACGGCCAAGACGCCCATCCAGCGGCGCCGCCACCTCAGCCGCCTCGTCGATCTGGCCGTGGGCAAGCACGGGCTCGCAGTTGAGCCCGACCACCGGGGCGATCTGCCGGACGCCCGGCAGCCTGCCGATAGCGAAGTCGAAGCCGCCCACGCCCGAACCCGCAGGCCCCACGAGCACATCTGCGGCCGCGCTCGACCGCAGGAACTGCGGGTAAGCGTTCTCGGTACGCCGAGCGCCGGCCGCCACAGTCATGACGGCGCCACCAGCCAGCCCCGTGAGCAGGACAAGGGCCGCCCAGGCCCGCCAGTTCGCCCGCAGCCGGTGCGTGGCCACCGCAATAATCGCGCGCATCTCTTCCTGGTCCTCTCATTCCGCGGCGGGACGACGCGCGCCTTGCTGTGAGCGCGGTAACGGCACCGTAGTGGCTCGTACCACCGGTCCGGTAGCTGGGCATTTGAATGCGGCCTTGCACATGCATGGGCTGATCTTTACGGTGTCTAAAACTGGGCCGGCGAGCCAGGATGGTGCCTGGCATCGCCCGGCGTGCTAGCACCACGTCGGAGACTGGCACCTGCACCCTGGCCGACCCCGACCTTCATATGCGAGAACTAACGAGATGAACGGCACAGTGGCGCCGGCTGGGCGCACCATCAGCGTTTTCCTCGCAGACGACAACCTGATCGTCCGCGAAGGCGTTCGCGCGCTTATCAACCGCAGCTCCGATCTTGAGGTCATCGGCGTCGCTGCCGACTACGACGGCGTCGTTGCTGGTTGCGAGGCAGCCGCACCGCAGGTCCTGGTGACCGACATCCGGATGCCCCCGTCGTTTCGGAACGAGGGCATTGACGCTGCCAAGGAAGTCCGCAAGCGCCATCCAGGCACCGGAGTTGTCGTGCTGTCCCAGTACGACGATCCCGAATACGCGATCGCGCTGCTCGCCGAAGGTTCGGCAGGCTACGGCTACCTGCTCAAGGACAGAGTGGCGGAGGGAAGCCAGCTCGCTGATGCCATCCGCAGCGTAGCGAGCGGCGGCACGGCCCTGGACCCGACAATCGTCGAGGCATTGCTGCAACCAGTGATCGCGCCAGGCGGGCTGCTGCCGGCCGAGGAAGAGCTGCTGGCCATGATCGCCGAGGGTAAGCCGATCAAGGCAATCGCCGTCGCCAGGAAGTCGCCGCCGGAAGCCGTGGACGCCGAGGTTGACGCCGTGTTTCTCAAGCTCGCCGCAGGCGTATCGGCCGGACAACAGGGCGCCATCCAGCGGCTCCGGCTGTTGCATCAGGCCATCGTGGACCGCGAGGAACAGGGCGAGACGCTATCCCGGCTGCTGCCCGGCGGGCTAGCCGAGAAGCTCCGGCAGGAGTCGCGCCCGATCGGCGAGGTCGAGCGGGTCATCGTGACCGTGCTCATGAGCGACATCAGGTCTTACTCGACTATCGCCGAGCATGCTGACCCAAGCCAGCTAGCCGGGCAACTCGGCACCCACCGTGCCGCGATGAACAAGGCGATCCTCGGGCAGTCCGGCACCGTCATGCAATTCGTCGGAGACGCTGTCATGGCGGTGTTCGGAGCCCCCTTCCCGCAGGCTGACCACGCCGACAGGGCAGTCGCGGCGGCCGTCGACATGCATGCGCTGCAGGCCGAAATCAATCTCGTGTGGGAGAGCCAGGGCATGCCGCCGTTCGGACTTGGACTGGGGCTGTCCACCGGGGAGGCGGCGGCGGCCTTGCTGGGTTCTGCCGAGCGGCTGGAGTACACGCTGGTCGGCGACACGGTGAATCTCTCCCAGCGCCTGCAGCAGTTCGCCGCGGCAGGCGAGACCGTCCTGTCGGAGGCAACAGTCAAGGCGCTGGCGGAGCCCGTGGATCTGGTCCCGCTGCCACTGCAGATGGTGAAAGGCCGCGACACGCCAGTGGTCGCATTCAAGCTGACACAGGAAAGTGCCGGCGGGCCGCTCTTGGACCCGGCTCTTGATACCCGAGGGGACCCAACATGACCGGTACGGAGATGGCCCGCACTGAGCTGGCACTGCAGCTGCGGGGCGTACGCAAGACCTTCGAAGCCGAGAACGCGCCGGTGCGTGCGCTGCGCGGGGTCGACCTCGACGTCAGCCGAGGCGAGTTCGTCGCGCTCACCGGGCCGTCCGGGTGCGGGAAGTCGACGTTGCTCAACCTGGCCGCCGGGCTCGACCTGGCCGACGAGGGCACCATCGAGGTGGCCGGCCAGGAGATCACCGGTCTGAGCGAGGACGAACTGGCCAGGATGCGCCGGCAGCACATCGGCATCGTCTTCCAGTTCTTCAACCTGCTCGAAGGCGTGACCGTCCTGGAGAACGTGGCACTGGCCGCGATCATCGCCGGACGCAAGCGGCGCCAGGCCGAGACACGGGCGCGGGACCTGCTGGACTTGCTCGGCCTCAGCGACAAGCACGGCGCCGTCCCCGGTGTGCTGTCAGGCGGGCAGCGCCAGCGACTTGCCATCGCCAGAGCGCTCGCGAACGAGCCCACGCTGGTACTCGCTGACGAGCCCACCGGCGCGCTGGACTCCGACGGCGGCCAGGAGGTCATCGAGCTGCTCCGCCGCCTGCACGCAGGCGGCCAGACAATCGTGCTGGTCACGCACGACCAGGCCGTCGCCGATGCCGCCGAGCGGGTCGTCCGCATGCTGGACGGGCGGATCATGCCCGAGCAGCCAGCCGACAACCTGACAAGCGACCGGGTCCGCGCGGCCGGGCTGACGGTCCCGATCCAGGCCGGATGACATCGGTGCCGCCGCGAACCAGGCTGCCGGGCGAGTCTGACGTCGGCCCCGTCACCGTCGCCCAGCCGGGCGTCAGAGCTGATCCGGCTGCGGCCGGAGCGCCTGCGGGCCCGGCTGGATCACTGGCCGCGCGCCGGATACTGACCGGCGTCGCGGTGCCGGCCGCCGTGGCAGTCGTGCTCGTACTGGCGCTTCGCCTCCGGGTTCCCGGCGGCATCTCTGACCTGCAGCGAGCGGGATTCGGACTCACCTTCGTCGCGGCTATCTCAGCCGCTCTCCTGGCTGCGGCGCGCGAGCGGACTCCGCAATGGCAAGTGGCCGCGGGCTCGTTGCTTGCCGCCGCGGCGCTGGCTTCCTATCGCCTCGCGGGCCATGAGCCCGGCCGATCCTGGCACCAAGCGCAGGCTGTGAGCACTGTCGCGACCCTGCTCCTCATTGCTGTCTGCATGCACCTGGCCCTCGCCCTGCCAGACGGACGACTGACTCGACCGCGGCGGGCTCGGCCGGGAGCACCGGGCCGCGTCTGGGCGGACCAGCCCAGCCAGGCACGCAGGATCAGCGTCGGGCTAGCCTATGGCGGCGCGATCGTGGCCGGCGCGCTGCTCGGGCTTGACCATCACGGGGTGCCGGTACCCGCCGGAACGCTAGCCTGGGCCGCCGGACTGGCCATCACGCTGCCGGCGGTCCGGCTGAGATACCAGGCCTCGGCCGGGCGGGAGCGGGAGCGAATGCAGTGGCTGGGCGCCGGCGCCGTGCTCGCGGCCGGACTGGCGCTCGCGGTATCGGTGCTGCACGTACTCGTGGGCTGGCCTGGACCGCTGGCTGCCACAGCCGCAGCCTGCTCGGTGGCGGTACCGCTCGGCCTGATCGCCGGCGAGATCCGCGCGCTTGGGCCGGTCGCGGGCCGTGTCCTCGTCCAGCTCATCGCCATCGCGGGCTTCACCATCGTCGTTTCGGCCATCTACATGATCGTCGTACTTGGCGTCGGCCGCGGTCCGGCAACCGCTGATGACCGAGCATTGCTTGGACTGTCTATGCTGGCCGCCGCCATCGCCGCGATCGGTTACCTGCCCGTGCGCGAGCGCCTTTTGGCGTCGGCTAATCGGGCGGTCTACGGCGCGCGGGAGGCGCCGGATGAGGCACTCCGTACCTTTGGCAACCGCCTGACGAGGGCCATATCCATGGACGAACTGCTGCTCCAGCTCGCCGAGTCGCTGCGCAAGACTATGGCGCTGACCAGCGCCGAGGTCTATACCGGCAGCGACGACGTGCTCGAGCGGACGGTGTCAGTACCGGACGCCGGGCCCCGTTCCCTTCTCATCACGCCGCGCGAGCGCCCCGTGGTGACCAGGGCCGGCGTTTCCGGCAGTGCCTGGGCCGCGGTGTGGCTGCCCGCGCTGCTCGACGGGCGCGAGAAGGCGCAGCTGCGGGTGACGCCGGTCAGTCATGCCGGCCAGTTGCTGGGCCTCATCGTGATCGAGCGGCCGGAGGCCGGCGATACTTTCACCGAGGAAGACGACCGGGTGCTCACCGAGCTAGCCAGGCAGGTCGGCCTGGCCTTCCACAACGCGCAGCTCGACTCGGCCCTGCAGAACACTCTGGACGAGCTTCGCGCGCAGGCCGAGGCGCTGCGCGAGTCCCGGGCCAGGATTGTCGCCAGCGGTGACGCCGAGCGCAGACGGCTGGAGCGCAATCTGCATGATGGCGCGCAGCAGAATCTGGTAGCCCTCGCGGTGAGCCTGCGGCTGGCTCGCGATGTCCTGGCCGACGAGCCAGAGACGGCCGGGCAGATGCTCGATCAGCTCGCCGCTGACCTGAAGGTGACCATTCAGGAGTTGCGGGACCTCGCCCACGGCATTTACCCGCCGTTGCTGGCGGACAGCGGGCTCGGCAAGGCCCTGGAGGCGGCGGCCAGCCGCAGCCCGCAGTCCGTGCGGGTGACCGCGACCGACCTGCGCCGCTACTCACCGGACATCGAGGCCGCTGTGTATTTCTGCTGCCTAGAGGCGCTGCAGAACGCCGCGAAGCACGCGCCCGGCGCGACCGTCGACATCCGCCTGTGGGAGCAGTCCGGCGGACTGCTGTTCTCCGTCACCGACGACGGCCCTGGGTTCAATGTCGCGACCGCCCGCGGCGGCCACGGCCATATGAACATGGCCGACCGGCTCGGCGCGATCGGCGGCACGATCCGGTGGCAGTCAGAACCCGGCTGTGGCGCAACCGTGCAGGGATCGATCCCCCTGCCGTAAACCCGTAACCGCCGTAAACCCGTAACCGCCGTGAACCCGTAGCTGGCGAGTACCCCGGTCAGGCCGGGCCCGGCCAGCCGGCTTCCCGGTCGGCCCAGATCCGCCGCAGTAGGTCAGCGCCAAGCCGTTCCTTATTGACGTATCCGGCTGCGCCGCTGGCGCTCGCGTCGGCCGGCAGGTCGCGCATGTCGTACGTAGAGCACAGGATGACAACCGTCTCCGGATGCGACGCGAGGATCTGCCTGGTGGCCTCGATGCCGTTCATCTGCGGCATGTTGATGTCCATCAGCACGAGCTCAGGACGCAGGCGGTCCACCAGCTCGATCGCCTCATGCCCGCTGCTAGCCTCGCCAGCCAGCTCGAACTCGGCCAGGCGCAGCAGTACTGCCTTCGCCGCGATGCGGAACGGCGCCTGATCGTCCACTACGAGCACGGAATGCGAGCTGGCCACACTTCCAGTGTTACACGCAGGGCCGCTGCAGCCGAGGGTGCTGGCCTGAGGCCGGGGCGGAGGACAGCATCCCAGCGTCGCCAATCCTGGGTCAGCCGGCCGCCTGGTGCTCGCTGAGGTAGAGCAGGACGGCCTTGACCCGGCGGTTCACGTCCCGCTCCTCGCTCAGGCCAAGCTTCGCGAAGATCGAGTTCGTGTGCTTCTCCACCGCGCGCTCGGTGACGAACAGGGCTGCCGCGATCGCCGAGTTGCTTTTGCCCTGCGCCATCTCCGCCAGGATCTCAAGCTCCCGCGGAGTGAGTAGTCCCAGACTCTGCTGGCTGTCCTGGGCCCGAGACCGGACAAGCTCGTCAACGACCATAGGATCTATGACCGAGCCGCCTCCGGCCACCGCCCTGATGGCGCGCGCCAGCTCGTCCACGCTGCCGACCCGCTCCTTGAGCAAGTACGCCCGGCCCGCTGAACCGTGCTCAAGCAACGCGACGGCATAAGCAGGCGCGACGTACTGGCTCAGGACGACCACGCCGGTACCTGGCTGATGCTGCCGGGTCCAGGCTGCCGCCTGGATTCCCTCATCGGTACCAGTGGGCGGCATCCTGATGTCGGTCACGACGACGTCCGGACGCTCGCGCTCGATTAATGCCAGGAGGGCTGGCAGATCACCGGCCGTTCCGACCAGCTCCAGGTCCTCGTTGGCAGCCACGAGCCGGGAGATACCTTCGCGCAGCAGCACGTGGTCTTCGGCTAGTACCACTCGGATTCTGCTCATCGCCGCAGATCGTACGCGCAGCCGACCGTTTCCGCAGCACACGTGTCCGGGTCGGACGACTGTGGGGCTGGCTCACCAGCGGAAGTGGTGCCGCCACACCTGCCGGACAACGGCCAGCGCATGCACAATGACGCCATGAGACTCGCGTGGTACACCGCCAGGGCCACCTGGCGGCGGTCGTGGCGGACCACGTTGCTGATCGCGCTGATCGGCGGCCTGCTCGGTGCCGTCGCGCTCGGCGCGCTGGCCGGTGCCAGGCGGACCGACTCGGCCTACGGCAGGTATTTGCAATCGGTGAAGGCCAGCGACGTGATGGTCGACATTCCCGGGCCGATACTGCCGTTCATCCGCGACGTCGAAGCCGAACCGGGAGTGCGGTCCAGTGCTGCGTGGATCGGCCTGGATGCGGAGCCCGTCATCAAGGGCAAGATCGATCCTAATTTCCAGACGGACGCCATCGCCGGCAGCCTGGACGGGGAGTTCTACCGCCAGGACAAGCTGACAGTGCTCGCGGGAAAGCTGCCGCTGGCCAGCTCCACCGATGAGGTGATTCTCACCCCGCAGATCGCCGACGCCTTTCACCTGACCGTCGGTGATCGCATGACCTGGCAGTTCTACAAGGCGTTGCCCGACAACAAGCCGGCCGGCCGGGCCACGTTCGTGGTCGCGGCCATCGCCGACGTATCACCGGCCCTGGTCGATGACTTCGACGCCGTCGACGGGGCGATCCTGCCGCCTGGGGCTACGGCTCGGTACCTGAAAGGCGGCGACTGGGCGTTCGGCTGGGCCTCGCTGCGGTTGCGGAACGGCGACAGCGGCGTTGCTGCACTGACCGGGCGACTCGAGACGCTCGCTGAGGCCGCCTCGCACAAGTACGACTTCCCGTTCGTCTTCACGATCCGCCGGCTGGCCATCGTGAAGCACGAAGCGCAGCAGGCTATTGAGCCGCAGGCGGTCGCGCTCGCGGTCCTTGGCGGACTGGCCGTCGTCGCGCTCCTGACGCTCATGACGCAGGGGCTTGCGCAGCTGCTGACCAGGTCGGCGGCCGATGCCCCGGCACTGCGAGCGATGGGTGCCAGCCGCGCTGCGGCCGCGTCAGCGACGGCCGCGTGGGGCGCTGTCGCCGTCGTCGGCGCGGTGCTCATCGCCGTCGGCGGTGCGATCGCTGTCTCGCCGCTGGCCCCGATCGGCCCCGTCCGGCTGTTCGACCCGGTCAAGGGCGTCCAGGCCGACTGGCTCGTGCTCGGCGGCGGCGCGGCTATCGTGCTGATCCTGCTGACTGCTGTCCTGGGCTGGCTGGCCTGGCGGGCCGTTCGCCAGGAGAGCGAGCTGCCGGCGGCACGGTCCTCGGCGCTCGTCACGGCCGCGGCCCGGGCCGGCCTGCCGGTCACCGTGGTGGCCGGCATCCGGCAAGCACTAGAGCGGGGATCCGGCCGGGTGCGCGCGCCGGTCCGCGCAACGCTCACCGGCTCCGTCGTCGCCGTCACCGCGCTCGTCGCCGCCCTGGTCTTCGGCGCCAGCCTGACCGGGCTGGTCAGCCACCCGGCCGAGTACGGCTGGAACTGGGACCTGGTGATCCAGTCGCAGGGCGGCTGGGGCAGCTGGCCACCCGGCGCCCTCGACAAGACCTTCACTGGCCGGCCGGGCGTGACTGCCTGGACGGAGCTGGGTTTTGCCCAGCTGAATATCCGGGGCGCCGAGGTCCCGGCGATGGGCTTGCTGCAGCACAACGCGAGGCATGCCATCGAGCCCCCAACGACCAGTGGCCATCCGCTGTCCGGCCCAGATCAGATCGAGCTCGGCTCGGTGACCATGCGGCAGCTCGGCCTCCACCTCGGCGACAAGCTGCACCTGGGCTTTGACAAGCAGCCGCTGACCGTCGTGGGCACCGCCACGCTGCCGTCATTCGGTGTCGTCCTGACCGACCATGTGTCTCTCGGCCGGGGCGCGGTGCTGGACTGGACCACGATGATGACCGTGCTTGGCCTGCAACCCGATCCGAAGAATGCCAGCGAGATAGCCAACTCTCCGGCTAGCCCGGCCTACCCGGCCACGATCGCATTCGACGTCCGCTCGCCCGCCGTTGCCCGCAAGCTGATCGCTACGATGGCCACCATTTCAGCCCAGACCGGCAGCCCCGGCGGCACCTACGAGCTCCTGCCCCGCCGTGAGCTCGGTGCCGCAGTCATCAACGCCAGCCAGATGGGCAGCCAGCCGCTCGCATTCGCGATCGGAGTAGCGGCTGCGGCGGTGCTCGCTCTCGGACTGACGATTCTGGCGTCGGTGCGCCAGCGGCGCCGCGAACTTGGCCTGCTGAAAGCGCTCGGACTACGCGCCCGGCAGATCAGGGCCATCATTGCCTGGCAGACGAGCACAATCCTGGTCGTGGCGGTCGCGGCGGGCGTCCCGCTCGGCGTCGCAGCCGGGCAGTGGGCCTGGACGAGCTTCGCTAATTCCATCGGGGTCGTGCCGACCTCGGTCGTGCCCGGCAGGTCCCTGCTGATCGGCGTGGTGCTCCTGCTCTTCGCGGGGAACCTGCTGGCTTCCGTGCCAGCCCTGCTGGTTGCCCGGATCGCGCCAGCGACCACATTGCGGACGGAGTAGCCCGGCTACGATCAGGCTCGTGAGCGATCTTGCCTTCCCACGGTTCCCGCCCGGCTTCGCCTGGGGTGTCGCAACGGCTGCGTACCAGATCGAGGGCGCGGTAGCGGACGACGGCCGCGGCGCCTCGGTCTGGGACACTTTCTGCCGGCAGCCGGGCGCGATCCGGGACGGCCAGACCGGCGACGTCGCAGACGACCACTACCATCGCTGGCCCGAAGACATCGCGCTGATGGCCGAGCTCGGGATCGGCACCTACCGATTCTCCATCGCGTGGCCCCGGATCCAGCCGCGCGGGTCGGGCGCCATCAATACTGCCGGGCTCGACTTCTACGACCGGCTCACCGACGGCTTGCTCGCCCGCGGCATCACGCCGCTGCCCACGCTGTATCACTGGGACCTGCCGCAGCCACTGGAGGACGCGGGCGGCTGGATGACGCGCGACACGGCCTACCGGTTCGCCGAGTACGCCGGCAAGACGGCAGAGCGGCTTGCCGATCGGATCCCGGCCTGGATCACGCTGAACGAGCCGTTCGTGGTGACCGCGTTCGGCTACGCGCTCGGCATTCACGCGCCCGGCAAGGCGCTACTGCTCGATGCCCTCCCATCGGCCCACCATCAGCTGCTCGGGCACGGGCTGGCCACCGCGGCGCTGCGTGCGGCAGGCGCGCGCCAGGTCGCTATCACCAACAACTACTCGCCGGCCTGGCCCGCCAGCGAGAGCGCAGCCGACGTCGCGGCGACCGCGGCCTACGACGCGCTGCACAACCGGATGTTCACCGATCCGGTGCTGCTCGGGCGTTATCCGGACCTGACGGCGTTCGGGATTGGCGCGGCCGGGATGGACTGCGTCCGCGACGGCGACCTCGCGGTCATCTCGGCGCCAGTCGACGCGCTCGGCGTCAACTACTACACGCCGACTCGACTGTCCGCGCCACCCCACGACTCGCCGCTGCCCTTCGAGATGGAAGCCATCCCCGGTTACCCCGTCACGGCGTTCGGCTGGCCGGTGATCCCGGCCGGGCTCACCGAACTGCTCACGACGCTGGCGAAGCGCTACGCTGGCCTGCTCCCGCCCGTCTACATCACCGAGAACGGCTGCTCAGTCGCGGACGAGCCGGACGCCAATGGCACCATCGACGATCAGCCCCGCATCGCCTACCTCGACGGCCACATCCGGGCGGTAGCGGATGCGATGAGGGCAGGCGTCGATGTGCGCGGCTACCTGGTCTGGTCCCTGCTGGACAATTTCGAGTGGGCCGAGGGCTACCACCAGCGTTTCGGCCTGGTGCACGTGGACTTCGCCACCCAGCGGCGCACACCGAAGGCGTCGTTCACGTGGTACCGCGACATGATCGCCATGCTCTAGCGTTACCAGCATGTTGGGGCATCCACTCGACCCGCTCAGCGCGGACGAGATCCGGCACGTGGCCACGGCGTTGCGCGCAGGCAAGAACATCGATCTGGGCTGGCGGTTCGCCTCGATCGACCTGGCCGAGCCGGCCAAGGAGGATCTTATTCGCGGTGCCGCGGACACCGGCCGCGCAGCCCACGTGATCTGCTGGAACTCCGCTGACGGCCAGGCCTACCGGGCGCTGGTGTCACTGCCAGCCGGCGACATCACGCAGTGGGAGCAGCTGCCCGGGGTCCAGCCCAACATGACCGTTGACGAGTGGCACGAGTGCGACGAGATGCTGCGCCATCACCCGCTGCTGATCGACGCGCTGGCCAGGCGCGGCATCACCGACACGAGCCTGGTGCTGACTGACGTCTGGGCCTACGGCGCGGCGCTGGTACCCGCTCGCTACCGGGGCGTGCGACTTGGCTGGGCCGATGTCTGGGCGCGCGGCAGCACCGACGGTAATCCATACGCGCACCACATCACCGGCCTGCATCCCATCGTCGACCTGAACGCCATGCATCTGCTCGAGCTGGAAGACAACGAGTCAGAAGGCGGCGCGGATCGTCCCGACGTCATGGGCGAGTACTTGCCGGAGCTGATCCCTATGCCGCAGCGCGAGGTCAGCCCGTTGCAGGTGGAGCAGCCGGACGGCGTGTCGTTCACGCTGGACGGGCGCCTCTTGCACTGGCAGAACTGGGAACTTCGGCTCGGCTTCAATTACCGGGAAGGCCTGGTCCTGCACGGGGTCGGCTTCCGTGACGCCGGGCGGTTGCGGCCGATCGCGCACCGGCTGTCGTTCGCCGAGATGATCGTGCCGTACCGGGACGCCACGCCCGACCACTACCGCCGCACGGCGTTCGACATCGGCGAGTGGGGGCTGGGGTTCATGACCACGTCGCTCGACCTCGGCTGCGACTGCCTCGGCGAGATCCGCTACCTGGACGCGGTGGTGCACGACTCGCGCGGCGAGCCGCGTACCATCCGCAACGCGATCTGCATCCATGAGGAAGATGACGGCATCTTGTGGAAGCACGTCGATGAGCGGTCCGGCGCGACTGTCCGGCGGGCGCGCCGGCTGGTGATCTCCTTCCACGTGACGGTGGCCAACTACGAGTACCTGATCTACTGGCGCTTCTACCAGGACGGCAACATCGAGTGCGAGGTCCGCGCCACCGGCATCATGGTGACGTCGTACTTCCCGGCAGGCAGCCAGCCGCCCACGGGTGCGCTCGTCGACGAGCGCACCTACGCGCCGTACCATCAGCACTTCATCGTCGCTCGCCTCGACCTGGACGTGGATGGCCAGCCGAATACGGTGTACGCGGTCGAGTCGGAGGCGCTGCCGGTCAGTAACGAGAACCCGCATGGACTAGCGCTGGTGACGCGAGAGACGCCGCTGCGGACGGAGTCCGACGGTCGCCAGGACATGAACTGGAGCACCCAGCGCAGCTGGAAAGTAGCGAGCAGCAGGACCAGGAACGGCCTCGGCGGCCGCCCTGCTTACAAGCTGGTGCCTGGCGGCAGCTTCCCGGCACTCATCGACGAGTCTTCGCCGGCGTTCCAGCGAGCTGAGGCGATCGCGCACGCGCTGTGGGTGACCGCACACGACGATGGCGAGCGCTGGCCGTGCGGCGAGTTCCCCAATCTGAGCGCGGCTGACCACGGCCTGCCGGCCTGGACCGCGCGCGACCGGGCAATCGAGGACACCGACGTCGTCCTGTGGCACGTCTTCGGCCTGCATCACCTCACCCGGCCGGAAGACTGGCCGGTCATGCCCGCAGACCGGACGTCGTTTTGGCTCAAGCCGTGGGGCTTCTTCGACCGGAACCCAGCCCTGGACGTGCCGCCGGTCGGCTGCAGCGAGCACGACCGCTAGGTTGCGTTCTATGACAAGAGCGGGCGAGTCGGCGCCGAGCGTCGTAGAGATCTATACCGACGGCGCCTGCAGTGGCAACCCCGGCCCCGGCGGCTGGGGCGTGCTGCTGACGTATGGCGGCCGCAGCAGGGAAATGTGCGGCGGTGAGGCCACGCCGACGACTAATAACCGCATGGAACTGATGGCCGCCATCCAGGCGCTAGAGAGCCTCACCAGGCGATCGACAGTGCAACTCCATACGGACAGCAGCTACGTGCGTAACGGCGTCATGAGCTGGCTGCCAACCTGGAAGCGCAACGGCTGGAAGACCGCGAGCAAGCAGCCGGTCAAGAACGAGGACCTGTGGCGACGCCTGGATGCCGCCGCTGCGAAGCACGACGTGCACTGGCTGTGGGTCAAGGGTCATGCCGGCAATCCGGGGAACGAGCGGGCCGATGCACTCGCCAACCAGGGCATGGCGGAGGCGGTAGCGCGGTCACGTGCTCAACCGAGGCGTTAGCCTGGCACAGAAACTCGCCCTGGCAAGGCGCTAGCCTCACCAGGGCCCGTGGTTGGGCTGACACAGAACTCGCCCTGGCAAGGCGCTAGCCTTGCCAGGGCGAGTCTTTGATGACCGGTCCCCCCGGATTCATCTGAATGGGTCCCCCGCTACACAGGATGACATGACAGTTACTGACGGTCTACACCGGGGCCGGTCATTGCGACCTATGCCGACTAAGTCTTTGCCCCGTACTGGTCAAATGGACTCATGGAACGTCTGAGCCAGCAGCTTGAGTTCCTCGCCGAGGCCGGCCGGCTCAGGGGCGTACTGCGGCAGACAATGCTGGCCGAGCCGGCCAGGCGGGAAAACTCCGCCGAGCATTCGTGGCACCTGACAGTGCTGGCGCTCACCCTGGCGGAGTACGCGCCGGCCGGAACCGACCTGGCCCGCGTCGTCGCCATGCTGGTTGTGCACGACATCGTCGAGGTAGATGCCGGCGACCTGTCGGTCTACGCGCCGGCGACCGAGCAGACCCGGCAGCACGCGGCCGAGCGTGCCGCCGCCGATCGCCTGTTCGGGCTGCTGCCGCCCGACCAGACCGGCAGCCTGCGTCAGCTCTGGGATGAATTCGAGGAACGGGCAACCCTGGAAGCGCGCTTCGCCCGAGCGCTCGACCGTCTCCAGCCGATGCTGGAGAACGTCAGGGAACGCGGCGGTACCTGGCGCGAGCGCGGTGTGACCGCGGACGAAGTGCTGACGAAAGTAGCGCTGATCGAGGACGGCTCGGCGCAGCTGGGGCGGTTCGCCAGGGACCTGGTCGAGCGCGCAGTCCTGGATGGCATCCTGACCGCCGGCCGGGCCAGCCAGTGACTGTGCGGTCGTCGGAACGGCGCGCCATCGGGGCCGTCTTCCTGCTGTTCGGGGCCGATACCGGAACCTTTGCTTCGCGACTGCCCTGGATCGCCGATCGCCTGCACCTGACTAGCGGCATTCTCGGCTTGTCGGTCGGACTCATGATGGCCATCGGAGCGGTGGTGACCATACCGTTCGCGGCCCGCCTAGTCCACCGGCAAGGCGCGCGGGCGTCAACCAGAGTCCTGATCACCGCCACTGGCGCAATGCTGGCCCTGCCGGCGTTCGCGCCGAATGCATTCGTGCTCAGCGCAGTGATGCTGGTGACCGGCGCGGTATACGGGACCTGCGACAACGCGGTGAACGCGCAAGGCGTCGAAGCCGAGCGACGTATCGGCCGGTCGATAATGTCAGGGCTGCATGGCATGTGGAGCCTGGGGGTGCTGGCAGGGGCGCTGATCGGGTCGCTGGCCGCCCGCGAAGATCTCGATCCGCGAGTTCAGTTCGCGGTGGTGGGCGCTGTCATCGCCGTCGGCGGCCTCGTGGCAACCTCGTGGTTCGTCAGCACTCCCGCCGCCACCACCTCCGACGCCGTCGAGGCCCCGCGGTTCGTCTGGCCGCGCGGCATTATCTTGCTGATCGGGCTGGTGGGCTTCGCCGCCATCTTTGTCGAGACAGCCGGAAATGACTGGTCAGCCGTCTACATGCACTGGGTGCTCCACGCGAGCCAGGCAAAGGCTGCGCTCGCGACTGGCGTGTTTGCCGGGTCGATGGCGACTGGGCGACTGGTTGGCGATGCGGTAATCCGCCGGACCGGTCCCAGGTTGTGCGTGCGGATTTGCGGGCTGCTCGGCACGGCGGGCTGCCTGCTCGTGGCCGCCAGCGTAAGCACTGGCGCGGCCCTGGCCGGATTTCTCCTCATCGGCATCGGCGTATCGGTCGTGATTCCGCTGGTCTTCGCGGCCGCCGGGAACTCGGGGCCTAGCCCGGCCCTTGGCGTGGCCGGAGTGGCCACTGTCAGTTATGGGGCGGGCCTGGCCGCCCCGAGCGCGATGGGCGGGATCGCCGACGTCTCTTCGCTTCGGGTGGCTTTCGCAGTTGCGGCACTCCTGGCCTGCGCGGTGGTGGTCGGCGCTGGCCTGCTCGAGCGACCAGCCAGCCCGACTGCAAGGCCTGAGCCCGCGCCGGAGCAGGCGGTCAGAAGAAGATCAGCTTGACGGCGGAGATGACGCCGATCAGCACGACGAAAATTCGCAAGGCGAGCGGCGGCAAGCGCCTGCCGTACTTCGCGCCGACGACGCCGCCTACGGTCGAGCCGACCGCGATCAGCAGGACAGCCAGCCAGGCCACGTGCGCGAAAATGATGTAGACGATCGCCGCGGTGCCGTTGACGATGGCCACGAGCACGTTCTTGGCCCCGTTGACGCGCTGCATGCTCTCGTCTAGGAACGTGCCAAGCAATCCGATCACCAGGACACCCTGCGCGGCGCCGAAGTAGCCGCCGTAGGCTGCCGAGGCGAATACCCCAGCCGCAAGTACCGGGCTGGTGGGCTCGCGGTCCGGTACTGACGCGCCCTCCCTCTCGGCAAGCCGCTTACGCCGGGCGGCAACCCGGCCGCTGAGCCAGGGCTGGATGATCACGAGCACGCAAGCGATGAGGATCAGCACCGGCACGATGAGCTTGAAGGACGACGATGGCAGGGAGAGCAATGCGGCGGCTCCGCCCACGGAGCCAGCTGCCGCGAACACCCCGAGCCGGATCAGCCTGCCCCGCTGGCCGGCTAGCTCGCGCCGGTAACCGACGGCTCCGCTGACGTTCCCCGAGACCAGGCCGACGTTGTTGGAAACGTTGGCCACGACCGGCGCGAAGCCGAAGGCCAGCAGCGTGGGAAAGGTGATCAGCGAGCCGGACCCGACGACGGCGTTGACCGCGCCGGCCGCGACGCCTGCCCCGAGGATCGCGAGCGCCTCAGCCGGGCCCACGTATGCCTCCCATCTTCTTGATCGTAAGCGAGGCCCCGAAACACCGCAGCGCAGTGTGAGCAGAAGCACATCCGTGGGCAGGCCCGTGGCCAGCGCCGCTGCGACTCAGGGCAGCCCCGGTCAGCGGAGTGGCACGGCGCGCGCCGACCAGCGCGCCGCCCTGCGCTCGACCTGAAGTGGCACGCCAAAGCACCTGGACAGGTTCCGCTCGGTGAAGACTTCGGCCAGCGGCCCGGCCGCCAGCACGGCGCCCTTGCGCATCAGCATGGCGTGGGTGAATCCCTCTGGGACCTCTTCTACGTGGTGGGTGACCATGACCATCATCGGCGAGCGCGGGTCACGGAGCAGCATCGCGATGCGCTGGAGCAGGTCCTCACGGCCGCCGAGGTCGAGGCCGGCGGCCGGCTCGTCCAGCAGCAGCAGTTCCGGATCCGCCATCAGCGACCGCGCGATCTGCACCCGCTTGCGCTCACCTTCTGACAGCGAGCTGAAGCGTCGGCGGATCAGGTGCGCGCAGCCGAGCGCGTCCAGCAGCTCGACGGCCCTCGTCACGTCGGCGGAGTCGTAATCCTCCGCGTCGCGCCCGAGTATCCCGTAAGACGCCGTCAGCACCAGGTCGATGACCTTCTCCTGCGCTGGAACCTGATCGGCGATGGCCGTGCTCGACATGCCGATCCGGGTGCGCAGGTCGGCGACGTCGGCGTCGTCCATCGGCTCGCCGAGTATCTCGACAGTGCCGTGCGTGGGCGTGAGCAATGTCGCGGCCACCTGGAGCAGCGTGGTCTTCCCAGCCCCGTTCGGTCCGATGATGACCCAGCTTTCGTCGCTGTAGGCGGTCCAGCTGACGTCGCGGAGCAGCATCGACCTGTCGTAGCGGACCCCAACCCCACGCAGCCTGAGTACTTCAGCCGCCATCCGGTTCCCTTCGAGCGCCACCATCTCAGCTCGAACCTACGGTATGCCGGTAGCTAGCTGCCAACGTGGCGGACAGCGAGCAGGGCGGCCTGCGTCCTATCCGCGACACCGAGCTTGGCGAGGATGGCGCTGACGTGGGTCTTGACGGTTTTCTCCGAGACGGTGAGCATCCTGGCGATCTCTCGGTTGGACCGGCCGTCCGCAAGAAGTGCGAGGACCTCCCGTTCCCGGCCGGTCAGTGCGCCGATGCCGCGCGAGTCGCCGCCGGGCCGCGCTGCGACCAGGCCGGCCGCACCCGGCGCGAGCACGGTGTGACCGTCGTGCACCGAGCGGATCGCGCGCACCAGGGCATCGGGATCCACGTCCTTGTACAAGAAGCCCGCGGCGCCGGCCTGGAGCGCCAGGGCCGGCCCAGTCGGTCCGGCCGCACTGGTCAGGATCAGCACCCTGGTCGGCGCGCCGAGTGCCCGCAGCTCAGCCAGTACGCCCATGCCGTCCAGCACGGGTAGCTTCAGGTCAAGCAGCAGCACATCCGGTGCGTGCTGCATGGTGAGGCGGACGGCCGCCGGTCCGTCGGCTGCCTCGCCGACCAGCTCCATGTCACCCTGCACCTCCAGCAGCACGCCCAGGCCCTGGCGGACCACCGGGTGGTCGTCGGCGATCAGGACCGTAATCCGGCCGGGGCCGACGGTGCTCATGCGCCGCCCGCTGCCGGCCAGGGGACGCTGAGCCTGACCTTGGTGCCGGCGCCCGGCGCAGAGATGATCGTCAGCTTCCCGCCGACCGAGCTGGCCCGCTCACGCATCGACGCCAGCCCAAGACCCGCCTGGGGAAGGTGCGGATCGAAGCCGCTGCCGTCGTCCCTGACCTCGAGCAACACCGTGCGCTGCCGCCGGGTTAGGCAGACGATGACCCGACGGGCCCCGGAATGGCGCAGCGCGTTGCCGATAGCTTCCTGGGCGACCCGGTAGAGCGCCGTCTCCTGCCGCGGAGCAAGCGCCGGCATCTCGGCCGCCTCGACCACCACATCAGCGCCGTGCGTGCGGCCGGCCAGCACCGCGTATGCGCGCACCGAGCCCGCCAGGCCGCCAGTCGAAAGCTCGGGCGGTGCCAGCCCGTCGATGACCGCACGCAGCTCCGCATGCGCCTGCCCGGCCAGCTCCGCCACGCTCCCGATCTCCTCGATCGCCCTGGCCGGATCCGTGTCCACGAAGACGGCTGCCGCCCTGGCCTTGGCCCGCACGCTGAACAGCTTCTGCGAGACCGCGTCGTGCAGGTCCCTGGCGAGCCTGGCTCGTTCCTGCAGCACCGAGAGCTCGCGGCCGCGTTCGTATAGCCGGGCGTTGGTCAGGGCGATGGCGGCGTGCGCGGCGAACAAGCTCACAAGCCGTTCGTCCCGCTCGGTAAAGCCGCCGGGCACCGTCTTGCACGCCGCGAAGATGAAGCCGAGTATGTCGTTGCCTTCGGTGATCGGGACGCCGAGGACATCCGTGAGCTCCGGATGCGCTGCGGGCCAGCCCCAGAAGCGCGGTTCCGCGCGGATGTCATCGAGCCGCAGCGGCTTGCCCTCGCGAAGCATCACCGCCAGCATCCCGTGCTGGCGCGGCAGCGGGCCGATCGCTGCCTGCTCTTTCGCCGTCAGGCCGTCAACAACAAACTCGGCGAACGTGCCAGCTTCGCCGGGCACGCCGAGCGCGGCGTACCTGGCGCCAGCCAGCGACCGGGCCGCCCGCACGATCTTGGCGAGGACGTCGCGCACTGACAGCTGGCTCGAGACTGCCAGCACCACCTGGCTGACCTGCTCGAATACTTCATCCTGGCCGACGTCGCCGGCCGGTCGCTGAGCCTCGCCCATACACCAGACGGTACCGGCGCTGGCCGCCCGGCGGATCCGGCCCAGGTCCTAGGACTATGGTCGCAGTGTCGGCCGTCTGCAGGCCGATGTGCCGCAGGCGCTGGCTGCCTAGCGTCGGTGCCATGAGTACTTCATCAGTGGCGGTCGTCACCGGCGCATCGCGCGGTCTTGGCCGCGCCCTCGCCGACGGCCTGGCCGCAGCCGGATACACCCTGATCATCGATGCGCGCGACTGCCTCGCGCTGCAGGCGACTGCCCGGGCCATTCGCGTCCGGCATGACCTGCCCCTGCGGTCCGTGCTGGAGGTGCCAGGCGACATCGCCGACCCGGCGCACCGGGCCGATCTGGCCGCTGCAGCGGCTGAACTCGGCGGCGCGAGCCTGCTGGTCAACAATGCCGGGACGCTAGGCGCTAACCCGCTGCCTGCCCTCGCCGACTACCCGGTCAGCGAGTTGCGCACCGCGCTCGAGGTGAATGTGCTGGCCCCGATCGCACTGACCCAGCAGCTCCTGCCGGATCTGCGCAGGCTCGGCGGGTCTGTGCTCAGCATCACCTCGGATGCCGCCGTCGAGGCGTATGCAGGCTGGGGCGGTTACGGCGCCGCCAAGGCCGCGCTCGAGCAGGCCTGCAACGTACTGGCCGCGGAGGAGCCAGCAGTCCGGGTCTGGTGGGTCGATCCGGGCGATCTGCGCACGCACATGCATCAGCAAGCGTTCCCCGGGGACGACATTTCCGACCGGCCGCTGCCACAGACCGTCGTCCCCGCTTTCCTGCGGCTCGTGCGCGAGCGAATGCCCAGTGGCCGGTACCGGGCCGCCGACCTGCAGCCTGCCAGGGCATCTTCGTGACCGCCGCGATCGAGCTTGACCACGTCCCGTTCGAGCTGCATCAAGAGCTTGAAGCACACGAGCCACCCGAGGCGCGGGGCACGAGCAGGGACGATGTCCGGCTCCTGGTCAGCCGGACCGCCGCCGGCGAGCTGACCGAGCACGCCTTTGCCGACCTGCCGGACCTGCTGCTGCCCGGTGACCTCGTCGTCGTGAACAATTCCGCGACGATTCCGGCCGCCGTGCGCCTGCCCCAGCTGCCAGCGGCGGGCTGCCCGCTGACCGTGCACTTCTCCACCGCCATGGCGGCCGGAGACTGGCTGATCGAGCTACGCGCCGGCAGCAGCGGACAGCCGACGGTGCCCTTCGGGGGCGGCACCGAGGGGGAGCGGCTCGGCCTGCCCGGGGGCGCGACGCTGACGCTGGCCGGACGCTTCAGCCAGCGCCTGTGGCGGGCGCGGCTGTCGACCGCCGTGATCCCGTACCTGCTCCGTTACGGCGAGCCGATCAGGTACTCCTATGTGCCGCGCCCGTGGCCGATCGACGCTTACCAGACGGTCTTCGCCACCTGGCCGGGGAGCGCGGAGATGCCGAGTGCCGGCCGGCCATTCACGCCGCAGATCGTGACCAGGCTGGTCAGCCGGGGAGTGAGCATCGCGCCCGTCACCCTGCATACCGGTGTCTCGTCGCTAGAAGGCGGCGAGGATCCCTACCCCGAGTCCTATGACGTGCCCGCCGTCACTGCCCGGATGGTGAACCTGACGAGGCGGTCCGGTGGCCGGGTCATCGCCGCGGGCACGACGGTCGTCCGGGCGCTCGAGACCGCGGCGCTGGCAGCCGAGACGGGCACCGGCCCGGTTGCCTCGTCGGCCGGCTGGACATCGCACGTGGTAACGAGGCAGACCGGCGTCGCCGCGGTCGACGGACTGCTCACCGGACTGCACGAGCCGCGGTCCACGCATCTGTGGATGCTCGCTGCCTTCGCCGGCGACGCGCTCCTGCGCCGCTGCTACCAGGCCGCGGCTGACCATGGCTATCGCTGGCACGAGTTCGGCGATGTGCACCTGCTGCTGCCGTGAGCCCTTGAGCCCGCTGCCCGGCCGGCGCCCAACCCGGCTGCCCGGCTAGTGCTGCCACTCGATAGCGTTAACAGCGCTATGTCCGGTCCGCAGATCACCCTGCTGGTCACCCTGACCGGCCGCGACCGGCCGGGGGTCACCTCGCGCCTGTTTACCGCGCTGTCCGGGCATGAGCTAGCGGTCGTCGACGTCGAGCAGGTCGTGATCCGGGGGCGACTCGTCCTCGGCGCGCTGCTGTCGTGCCACGAGGCGCCCGACCTGACCTCGATCCACCAGCAGGTCACCACGCTGGCTGCCGACATGGGGATGGAAGCCGAGATCACGATGGGCTCCGGCGAGCCGCTGCAGCGCAGCCGGGGCAGGCTGCACATCACCGTACTCGGCAGGCCGCTGCTGCCTGCGGCGATCGCCGCCATCGCGGGCCGGATCGCCGCGAGCGGGGCGAACATTGACAGGATCGGCCGGCTGGCTAATCGCCCCGTTACCTGCATTGAATTTGAAGTTTCGGGCGCGGACCCCGTAGGGCTGCGCGCCGTGCTGGCCCGTGATTCGGTCGAACTCGGGGTCGATGTTGCTGTCCAGCGAGCCGGGCTGCACCGACGGGCAATGCGGCTCGTGGTGATGGATGTCGACTCAACGCTCCTCCAGGACGAGGCGATCGATGTGCTCGCCGCCCGCGCAGGCTGCGCCGCAGAGGTGCGCGAGGTAACGGCGGCGGCCATGCGCGGCGAACTGGACTTCGCCGAGTCGCTGCACCAGCGAGTCGCGATGCTAGCCGGGCTGGATGCGTCGGTGATCGACGAGGTGGCGGGCTCCCTGCGGCTGGCGCCAGGAGCCCGGACGCTGATCCGCACGCTGAAACGCCTCGGCTACCGCTGCGGCATCGTCAGCGGCGGGTTCACCCAGCTGACCGACTGGCTGACCATCGAGCTCGGGCTGGACTTCGCCGAGGCCAACACCCTGGAGATTGCGGGCGGCAAGCTGACCGGCCGGATCGTCGGCCAGGTAGTCGACCGCGCGGGCAAGGAACGCGCGCTACGCCACTTCGCCGCCGCAGTTGGCGTGCCCCTGAGCCAGACCGTCGCGGTCGGCGACGGCGCGAACGATCTGGACATGATCTCGGCGGCCGGACTCGGCATCGCGTTCAACGCCAAGCCGGCGGTCCGCGACGCGGCGGACACCTCGCTCAGCGTCCCGCACCTGGATGCGATCTTGTATTTGCTCGGCATCAGCCGCGACGACGTCGAGGCCGCCGACGCGGAGGATCCGTCGCTCGTGGCGAGCTCGCGTAGTCCTGGCGGGTCCCAGGACTAACTAGCCGGCTCGGCATCGGCCGGTGTCCACGAGGCGACCAGCTCGCCGTCGCCAGGCGCCAGGTCGGCCCAGCTCCCGCGTATGTCGATGACCGCTATCGCCGCCGTCGGAAAGGCGGGCTCGGTGCCGGTGAGCAGCGCGACCAGCCCAGCGGCGGCTGGGTTGTGCCCGATGAACAGCACCGTCGCGAACTGACCGCCGGCTTCCCTGACGATGGCTGCCACATCCTCGCTGCTAGCGTCGTAGAGCCGCGGCTCGGCAGTGAACTCCGGGTCGTCGCCTGGCATCCCGGCCAGCAAGGTCACCGACAGGTGCTGCCACGTCTGCCTGGTCCGCCTGGCAGCCGAGCAGAGCACCAGGTCGGGCCGCAGGGCGCTCGCCGCCAGCCAGCGGCCCGCCGCCGCGCTGTCGCGCTGGCCCCGCCGTCGCAGGGCCCGGTCGAAATCCGGGCCGTCCGGCAGCTCGCCTGCCTTCGCGTGCCGCATCACGATGATCTTGCGCCTGTCCTGCATAGCATCCATCGTCCAGCAGGCGTCACGAGCAGCGGGCGGCGGGTCAGCCGACCCGCCGCCCGCTGGCGTGCGCAACAGTGGCGACCAAGCGGTCAGGCGGTCACCTTGTCGACCGGGGTCTTGGCCTCGTTCCCGCCGCTCGAGATGCTGTTCGAGCGGCGCTTGGAGATGATGATCGCGCCGGCGACGATGGCGATCGCCACGATCGCGACAGCGGCGCGCAGGCCGAGGTTCTTGCTGTACTCGACCACGCTGGTAGCGATCAGCAGCGAGACCAGGTTCATGACCTTGATCAGCGGGTTGATGGCCGGACCTGCGGTGTCCTTGAACGGGTCGCCGACCGTGTCGCCGATGATGGTGGCGGCGTGCGCCTCGGAGCCCTTGCCGCCGTGGTGACCGTCCTCGACGAGCTTCTTGGCGTTGTCCCAGGCACCGCCGGAGTTGGCCAGGAACACCGCCATCAGGGCGCCGGCCGCGATCGCTCCGGCCAGGAAGGACCCGAGCGGTGCATAGCCGAACGCGAAGCCCACTGTGATCGGCATCAGCACGGCCAGCAAGCCTGGCGTGGCCAGTTCGCGGAGGGAGTCCCTGGTGCAGATGTCCACCACGCGGCCGTACTCGGGTTTCTCGGTGTAGTCCATGATGCCGGGGTGGTCGCGGAACTGGTTCCGCACCTCGAGGACTACCCGGCCAGCCGCCCGGCCGACCGCCATGATCAGCAGGCCGGCGAAGAAGAACACCACGGACGCACCGATGATGAGGCCGAACAGGTCGTTGGGCGCATCGATGCCGAGGCTGAAACCGCCCAGGTGCTTGACCAGGAGCTCGGCTGTGACCTGGGTGCGGAACGCGCCGAACAGGGCGGTCGCGGCCAGTACAGCGGTCGCGATCGCAATGCCTTTGGTGATCGCCTTGGTGGTGTTGCCCACCGCGTCGAGCTTGGTCAGGACCTGGGCCGCCTCGCCTTCGACCTCGCCGGACATCTCCGCGATTCCTTGCGCGTTGTCGGAGACCGGGCCGAAGGTGTCCATCGAGACGATGACGCCGACGGTGGTCAGCAGGCCAGTGCCGGCCAGGGCGACCGCGAACAGGGCGATCGTGGCGTTCCCGGTGCCGAGCAGGAAGGCGCAGTAGACGGCGCCGCCGATCAGCAGCGCGGAGTAGACGGCTGACTCGAGCCCGACCGAGATACCCGACAGGATCACGGTTGCGGGTCCGGTCACCGAGCTCTCGCCGATCTCCATGACCGGCTTGCGGTTCGTCTCGGTGAAGTAGCCGGTCAGCAGCTGGATCGCGCTGGCCAGGACCAGGCCGACCACGACAGCGCCGATAGCCAGCAGCCGCGGGTTGCCGCTGTGATGCAGGATCTGCGGGTCGGTGACGCCCGTCAGGCCGCTGAACTTGCCCGGCAGGTACACGAAGGCGGCGATGATCACCAGCACGAGCGAGATGAGCGCGGAGGCGAAGAAGCCGCGGTTGATCGCGGTCATGCCGCTGCGGTCGTTCTTGCGGGGCGCGACCAGGAAGATTCCGAACATTGCCGTGATGACGCCGACCATCGGCACGATCAGCGGGAACACCAGGCCCTGGGAGCCGAAGGCGACCTTGCCGAGGATCAAGGCTGCGACCAGCGTCACTGCGTAGGACTCGAAGAGGTCAGCGGCCATGCCCGCGCAGTCGCCCACGTTGTCGCCGACGTTGTCGGCGATGGTGGCGGCGTTGCGCGGGTCGTCTTCCGGGATCCCCTTCTCCACCTTGCCGACCAGGTCAGCGCCGACGTCGGCGGCCTTGGTGAAGATGCCACCGCCGACCCGCATGAACATGGCCAGCAGGGCGGCGCCGAAGCCGAAGCCTTCCAGCACGCTGGACGCGTTAGCCCGGTAGATGATCACGACGAGGGCGGCGCCGAAGAGCCCGAGCCCGACGGTGAACATGCCAGCTACGCCGCCGGTGCGGAATGCGATCCGCATGGCCGAGCGCTCGCCGGATTCGTTGGCGGCAGCGGCCACCCTGACGTTGCCGCGGACGGCCAGCCACATGCCCACGAAACCGGTAGTGGCGGAGAACAGGGCCCCGATGAGGAAGAAGATCGACCGGCCGAAGCGGACGGACTCGTTGACGGCAGGCAGCACGAGCAGCACGAAGAAGATCAGCACGACGAAGACGCTGAGCGTCTTGAATTGCCGGCGCAGGTATGCTGCCGCGCCTTCCTGCACCGCCTTCGCGATCTCCTGCATCTTCGGCGTACCCTGGCTGGCCGCCAGCACATCCCTGACCAGCCAGCCCGCGACGGCTAGCGCCATCAGCGCGATGACGGCAACCACCGCCACCCAGACCAGGTTGCCCCCGGTTACTGTCGGCGCGCCTCCTCCCAGGGCGAGACTGTTCAACATCCGTCCTCCTTGACAGGGGATCACAAGCTAATACCGAGCCGATGCGCACTGCACTGCCCGGTCGAGTCGTCCGGTACGGACCGGCCCAGGCTAAGGCACGCCAGACCCGCGACGTGCCGGGAGTCTACGCATCCTGGTAAGCGGATGGTAAATCGGGTGCGCTTACTGACGTTGTCGCGATGGTTTTGTAACGTAACGGTGCTCAGCCGGTGATGGTGACGCCGATTGAGTGGCGGCTCATGACGCTGTGTTACTACGGGGGCCCGAGTTACTAGAAGAGCCGGGGTCACCAAGAGGATCCGGGTTACCTGGAAGCTCCGGCCGACGGCCAGCTCATCCTGATGCTCGTCCCGGCGGCCGTCTCGCTGATCTGCACCTGGTCGGCGAGACCCTCGATGACCGCAATGCCGAGCCCGGCCGCCAGCCCAGCACCGTTGCTATCCTGGCTGCTCAGGCCGGGAATACCAGCGCCATCCCCGGCGGCAGCGGGGCTACCCGGCCAGCGCGCGCCCGGCGCGCACGTATCGGTCACCTCAACCTCGAACCGGCCGGCCAGGTCAGTCAGCGCGAGCCGGACCGGTTCGGCGGGACAGTAGAGCTGATGGCCCTCCACGGCGCGCGAGCACGCCTCCCCGACGGCGAGCCTGACCTCGTCCAGGAGCGACTCGTCGACGCCGCTGCGCCTGGCCACTGCCGTAGCCACGAGCCTGGCCGTCCGCACGTGCGCGGGCAGCGCGGTGAAGCTCAGCTCGACTGTTGCCATCTCAGTGTCACCCGATCTCAGTTCACCAGATCAGGGTCACCCGGTCAGGGTCACCCGATCAGTGCGTGGGCCTTACTTCTCAGCCCGGCGGGCCGCGATGGCCTCGTCGACGGTGTCGTGGATGCCAAACACCTTGGTCAGCCCCGTGATCCGGAAGATCTTCAGGATTCGCTCCTGGGTGCACACCAGATCGAGTGACCCGTCGTGCGCGCGGACTCGCTTCAGCCCGCCGACGAGCACTCCGAGCCCGGTGGAATCGAGGAACTCGACCTTCTCCATGTTGACGATGAGCTGATAAAACCGGCTGTTGACGAGCTCGATGAGAAGTTCACGCAAGCGCGGAGCGGTGTAGACGTCGATCTCGCCTTCAACGTCGACGATCTCGATCCCATCCTTGCTGTGGTGGTCCAGCTTCAGGTCCACAAATCCTCCAGCGCCTTACGGCGATCATGTCCAGCGGCGGCCGGGCCCGGCTCGCTGTGTACCAGTCCGATGCCCAGCCTGTCATGTCCGGGCTCGCCAATCCTGCCCAGCGGGCAGCACGGCATGCGCTGTCGCGCATTCAACCACGCCCTAGTGTCATTCCTATACCAGATCGCAGTCGCAGGCACCCTGCGCCATGCGACAGACTGGGATCTGATGGTTTCGGCACCGCCACCCGCGACCGGCGGGCCACCGCTGCCCGGTTCCGCTGGCAAGCCTGGCACCGCCGGCTGGGTCCGCGCGGCCAGCGCCGGCGCCGCACCAATCCTCGGGGCTGGCGCCCAGGCTGGCCGGGTCACCTATATGACTACGCTGCCCGGGCGGGACGGCGTGCACGCGGACTGGCCGAGCTGGGTTCCGGCGGCGCTGAAGAGCGCCCTGACCGAGTCCGGCGTCGACGCGCCATGGCTCCATCAGGCTGAGGCCGCCGAGCTGGCCAGATCAGGGCAGAGCGTCATAATCTCCACAGGCACGGCCTCGGGTAAGTCGCTGGGTTACCTGCTGCCCGCTCTCGCGGGCATCCTGGACGGCGGCACGACCCTGTATGTAGCCCCGACCAGAGCGCTGGCCGCCGACCAGCTCAAGTTCATCCGATCGCTCGGCCTTGACCGGGTCCGGGCCGCCGTTGTCGATGGCGACACGCCATGGACCGAGCGGACCAGGGCCCGCTCGCACGCGAACTACCTGCTGACCACGCCGGACATGCTCCACCAGTCGCTGCTACCCGGGCATTCCCGGTGGAACGGATTCTTCCGCCGGCTGCGCTACGTCGTCGTCGACGAGTGCCACACCTATCGCGGTGTCTTCGGCTCGCATGTCGCGCATGTGCTGCGGCGGCTTCGGCGTGTCGCTTATCACCACAGCGCGACCGAGCCTGTCTTCATACTCGCGTCCGCCACCATCAGCGAGCCCGCCCAGTGCGGCGCCCTCCTGACGGGCCGCGGCGTCGTCGCCGTGAGCACCGACGGCGCGCCGCATGCCCAGCTGACCTTCGCCCTGTGGGAGCCGCCACTGACCGGAGCGCGCGGCGAGGCTGGTGCTCCGGTCCGGCGCGCCGCCACGACCGAGGCGGCCCAGCTACTGGCTCAGCTGGTGTGCGCTGATGTGCCCGCGCTGGTATTCGTCCGCTCGCGGCGCGGCGCCGAGGCAGTAGCGCAATCCGCCCGTCGGCAGCTGGTCGAGGCGGGAGCTGGCGATCTTGCCGAGCGCGTGGCGGCCTACCGGTCTGGCTATCTGCCCGAGGAGCGGCGGGCACTGGAGGAAGCGCTCCGGACCGGCGAGATCACCGGCCTGGCTGCGACCACCGCGCTGGAACTCGGTGTGAACGTGACCGGCCTGGATGCCGTGCTGATGGCTGGCTGGCCTGGCACCAGGGCCGCGCTCTGGCAGCAGGCAGGCCGGGCCGGCCGCGCGGGCCGGGATGCAGTCGCCGTTCTGATCGCACGGGACGACCCGCTGGATACCTATCTTGTGCATCATCCCGAGGCGCTGCTCGGCGCTCCAGTCGAGGCGACGGTGCTGGACCCGGACAACGCCTACGTGCTGGCCCCGCATCTGTGCGCGGCGGCTGCCGAGCTTCCGCTGACGGCCCACGACCTGGCGGCCTTCAGCCCGGCGGCCAGCACGCTGGCCGGCACCATGGCGGGCGACGGTCTCCTCCGAAGCCGGGCCGGCCGCTGGTTCTGCACCCGGCAGGGACTGACGACCCGCACGGGGCTGCGTGACAGCGGCGGCTGGCCAGTCCGGATCGTGGAACTCGCGACCGGCCGGCTGGTCGGCACCGTAGACGAGCCATCAGCACACTTCCTCGCCCATACGGGTGCCGTCTACTCGCACCAGGGCGAGACGTACCTGGTCAGCAAGCTCGACCTGGCGGAGCGGATCGCCCTGGTGGCACTAGCCGATCCCGGCTACGGCACGACGGCGCGCGAGATCACCAGCGTGGAGCTCGTCACCGAGCTTGAGCGCTCCGACTGGGGCTCTGCCCGCATCTGCTTCGGCGACGTGCTGGTGACCCGACGGGTCGTCTCTTATACCCGCCGGCGGACAGACACGGGCCTGCTGATCGGCGAGGAAGTCCTCGATCTGCCCGAGCGGCGGCTGCCTACCCGCGCGGTCTGGTGGACCATCTCCGCCGGGCAGCGCGCGGATCTGGCGGCCGCCGGGATCGACCTGGCCGGCGCCGCGCACGCTGCCGAGCACGCCGCGATCGGCCTGCTTCCGCTGGTGGCTGCCTGCGACCGGTGGGATGTCGGCGGCGTGTCGGCCGACCTGCACCCCGCGACGGGCAAGCTCACGGTCTTCGTCTACGACGGTTACGCCGGCGGTGCCGGGTTCGCCGAGCGCGGCTTCGCCGCCGCAGCCGCCTGGCTCACGGCGACCGCTGATGCCATCGCCAGTTGCGAATGCGCGGCGGGCTGCCCGTCGTGCATTCAGTCGCCAAAATGCGGAAATGGAAATCACCCGCTCGCTAAGGCCGACGCGGTGACATTGCTGCGCTGCTTGCTGGCCGGTCCGCCGGCCAGTAAGCAGCGCAGCCAGGGGCCGGTTGACCGCGCATACGCCCCGAGTCAAAAAGCGAGTCAAGGACGCGGGCGAACCACCGCTGAAATCAAGGCCGCGGCCCAGTAGGCGCTTATTTGAGGCGGACATGGGGCGACCCCCGTCGGGGGGGAGAACGGGGGTCGCCTGACGGTCCGGCTCCGGGGGGGCAGAGCCGGGTCCGTTACACAAGAAAGCCTAGTTGCATTCGGGGCAAGTTACCAGCCGGTCATGCCGAACCGCATAGGTATCTGATCCCTTCCCCTATGCTGCCGGACCGTGGGTACATCCGTCGAGGGCAGCGGCAGAACTACGGCCGCTTTCTTTGACCTGGACAAAACGATCATCGCGCGCTCGAGCACGCTGGCGTTCGCGCCGTCGTTTTACCGGCACGGGCTGATTACCCGCGGCCAGGTATGCCGTGGCGCGGTTGCGCAGCTCAGCTTCCGCCTCGCCGGTGCCAGTCATGACCGGATGGAGCGAATTCGTGATCAGGTCAGCGCGCTGTGCTGCGGGTGGCCGGCTGACGTCGTCGCGCAGATCGTCACCGACGGGCTGCGGCAGACAATTGTCCCCCACGTCTACGCTGAGGCGCGCAGCCTACTGGCGCGTCATCTGCAGGACGGCCACGACGTGATCATCGTGAGCACGTCGGGCCAGGAGATCGCCGGGCCGATCGGCGCGATGCTGGGAGCCACCGAGGTGATCGCGACCAGGCTCGAGGTTTCCAACGGCCGGTACACCGGCAGCGTCGCCTTCTATGCGTACGGGCAGGCGAAGGCAGATCACGTCAGCGCGCTCGCCGCCAACCGCGGCTACCAGCTAGCCGACTGCTTCGCCTACAGCGACTCGGTGACTGACCTGCCGCTCCTCGAGCTCGTGGGACATCCGCACGTGGTGAACGCCGATCGGTCACTGCGCAAGGTGGCGCGCGCACGTCGCTGGCCTGAGCTGACCTTCCGGCAGACCGACCGCGCCCCGGTGGCATGAGAGCACGACGATCGATTGAGATAACGAATCGATCACGCTGGAGGCTTTTCAAAGCCGGGGAAGACCAGTAGAAAGGAAGCACGGACCGAAGGTCCGTACACGGCAGCAGGGTACCCACGCGCGACCAGCCGCGGGAGGCGTGCCGTGGCAGGCGAATAGTGGTTGAAGCAGCGTCAATAACGAGGAACGGTCGCAGGCCACCGTACGCCTACCACGGCAGTGAAGGTGCACGCTTGGTAGCCAGGCTCGACGTGTCAACGCGACGGCGCCCCAACCGGGGCGCCGTTTGCTATATCTGGACTCCGGGGACTCTGCCGCATAAAACAGAGGCCGGCGAGTAAAACGTTGCTAATCACCTGGGTTGCGCGCGCTCCAGAGGCCACCATGGCCAATTACCGGATGCGGGCGCCTGATGTCTTTGGGTATAAGCAAGACTTTGACTTGACAGCATGAAGAGAGGGAGGTACTCATGGCCGATCCCGCGGTCAGGCGCACGTCCGGGGCCGTGACAGATCAGTCCATCGGCGATCTCGTCTCGGTGGCGGCCAGGGATATGTCTCAGCTGGTCAGATACGAGCTGGACCTCGCCAAGCTGGAGCTGAAGGCCGACGCGAAGCGGGTCGGGATCGGCGCGGCGCTGCTCGGCATCGCCGTCTTCGCAGCCTGCCTCGTGCTCATGCTGCTGTGCTTTGCCTTTGCCTACGGGCTGAACGCGCTCGGCATCTGGCTCTGGGCGTCGTTCCTGATCGTCGCCGGCGCGTGCGTGCTGATCATTGGCGGCGCGGCGCTCGTCGCTTACCAGATGGTTCGCAAGCTGACAGGCATGAGCAAGACCAGGCGCAGCCTGGCCGACGGAGTGTCGCTGCTGCGCCGCCGCAAGCCAGCTTCCAGCGCTAGCACCGCGGCCAGAGCCGGGTAACCATGACCGCGCACGGCAACGCCGCTATCTACGTCGCGGGCCCCTGGTCGCACCGGTCGGTCAGCGCGAACGGGACCAGGTTCCACGTCGCGGAGAGCGGGGACGGCCCGCTGGTGCTGCTTCTGCACGGGTTCCCTGAGTTCTGGTGGACCTGGCGCCATCAGCTCAGCTCACTCAGCCAGGCAGGCTACCGCGTGGTCGCCCCCGACCTGCGTGGCTACGGCGCCAGTGACAAGCCGCCTCGTGGCTACGACCTGGTGACGGCCGCATCGGACGCGGCCGGGCTGGTCCGCTCGCTGGGCGAGGCGAATGCCGTGGTCGTGGGGCATGACTGGGGCGGGCTGATCGCGTGGACGATGGCGGCGTACTACCCGAAGGTTGTCCGCAGGCTGGCGGTCGTGTCCATGCCGCATCCGCTGCGGCTGCGCTCTGCGGTGCTGTCGGCGCCGTTCCGTCAGGCCAGGAGCATGGGCTACGCGCTGGGCTTCCAGCTGCCGATGCTGCCGGAGCGCCGGCTGCTCAAGGATGGCGCGCAGCGGGTCGGAAACCTGCTCAGCGCCTGGTCCGGGCCAGGCTGGCCCGATCCGGAGACCGAGCGCCGGTACGAGGAGGCGATGTCACTCCCGTCTGTGGCGCATTCCGCGCTGGAGTACCACCGCTGGTACCTGCGCTCCAGATTCCGGCCTGACGGCATCGCTTACACGCGGATGATGCGTTCCCCGATCCAGGCGCCCACTCTCCACCTGCACGGCGCCCTCGACTCGTGCGTCCTGCCGAGCGCGGCCCGCGGCTCCGGCGTCTACGTCGAGGCGCCCTACCGGTGGCGGCTGCTCGATGGCGCCGGTCATTTCCCGCACGAGGAAGTGCCGGAGCGCTTCGACCTGGAGCTGAGGTCCTGGCTGGCGGACCCCGAGCCGGAACGCTAGCCGTGCCGTGCCAGCTTTGACGGGCCAGCCATGACGGGCGAGCCCGCCGAACGGGACCGCGACGCGATGGGGCGGGCGCGGAACGCCCGCCCGCGCGACGTGCTCGGCCGGCCGCTACCCAGGACTGCAGCTGCACAGCCGGCGCTAGCAGACGAGCCGGTGCTGCCGCCGGCGCAGGCGCTGGCTACCGCACAGGAACTGGTGGACGCCGGGCGGCCGTTCCGCGCGCACGAGGTGCTTGAGGCGTCCTGGAAAGGGGCGCCGACGGCCGAGCGGGACCTCTGGCGGGGACTGGCCCAGATCGCGGTCGGCCTGACGCATGCGCAGCGTGGCAACGCGCGCGGCGCGGTTGCGCTCTTGCGCCGCGGCGCGGAGCGGATCAGCGGCTACCCCGCACCCAGCCCGCATGACGTCGATGTCGACGGCTTGCGGCAGCAGTCCGGCGCGCTGGCCGATCGCATCGAGGCGGCGGGTGTGGCCCAGCTGGATGCGGCGGACTTGCGGATCCGCCTTCGGGTCGCGCGGCCGCCCGCAGACGTCAGCTAGCCGCCCTGGCATGCCTGCGTCGGTACCGGGGCCGTAGCGGCGCTGCCAGCCGCCGCGTCACTTTCCGCCTCCGCCGCCGTCAGCGCGTAGCCGCGGTCACGGATGGAGGTCGAGGCGGCGAACACGACGCCGTAAACGCGGCCGTTCAGCGACAGCAGCGGTCCGCCGGAGTTACCTGGCAAGATCAGCGCCCGGATCGGGTAGATCGACCGGTGCACGACCGCCGTCTGGTAAATATTCGGCCCGTAAGCGGTCACGCTGCGGCCGATCCGCGCGGCGTCCACTGTCAGCGGGTGATCAAGCGGGTATCCGGCCACGATGGCGTTAGTGCCGTCGGCCGCCTGCGGCGCGAACTTCAGGGGCGCTGCCGTCAGGCCGGGGACGTCGATCACCGCCAGGTCACGCGACGGATCGTAGAGCACCACCCGACCGGGGTACATGTGGCCGTTGGTCGCGTAGACGAATGGCCCCGTGGTGACCCCCGCGACGACGTGCGCATTGGTCAGTACGTGGTGCGGGGAGATCACGAAGCCAGAGCCCTCGATGCGGAGCGAGCAGGACGGCGCGATGCCCTCGATCTTGACGATGCTCGGCTCGACCCGCGCCAGTGCCCGCGACGCCAGCACGGTCGGATCCGGGGCCGCCAGGTTCAGGCCGTTCTCGGCGCCGATCGCGCTGAAGACCTGCGTGTACAGGCCGTTCGACAGCAAGCTCCGGAGCTGCGGGAAAACCGGCAGGTACAAGGCGCTGTGCGGCATGACGCGGTCAACGGTGCGGAGCACAACTGAGTCGTTCACCTGCGACGCGACCGCTGGGAACGGCGCGTTGAGTACGAAGGATCCGATGAGCCACGCGACGATCACGACGGCGACGACATTCACCGCGGCACCGCCGAGCGAATCCGCAATTGTGGCGGGCCGCCCGGTCAGGCGGGAACGCACTGCTACGCCGATCCCGGACGCCATCAGCATGCAGAGGACGGCCATCCCGAAGACCACCAGGATGGCGATGAATGCCTGCCACGGGACGCTCCTGGCCAGGGCACGGGAAACGCCAGGCGCGATCAGCGCTCCCACGGCGACGCCAATCACGAAACCCGCCAGGCTCAGCACGCCGATGATGAAGCCCTGCCGGTAACCGGCCACGGCGAACGCTGCGATCAGCGCGAGCAGGATCAGGTCGAGCAGGTCACCGGGCACAGCATCAACTTATCGGGCCGGCAGGCCCGCCGGGACCGCCGCGCAGCGCGGGGATTGCCACCTGACGATGCGACGCGCACGCGATCTCAGGTGCCGAGGGGCGGCCAGCCTGCGGGCAGTTCCGCCGACGGCAGGCTGGTCAGGCGACTTGAGTCCCACGGCTGCTCGAAGCCGCCAATCGCGAGCACACGATCGAGCAGCATCGCCGTGAATCCCCAGACCGTCAGCCCGGCTACCCGGAACGCGTAGCCGGGCGCCCCGTCCGGATACCGAATCATGACGCGGTTCGCGGGCGCGACCAGGTCAGCAACCGGGACCCGGATCACCGCGGCGATCTCGGCCGGATCGCCGGGCGCAACCGGCACCGGCGTGTGCCACCAGCCGAGCACCGGGGTGACCCGGAAGTCGCTGCGCGGAATGTACAGCTCCGGCATGACCGCGAGGACCTCGACGCCAGCCGGGTCAAGTCCGGTTTCCTCCGCAGCCTCCCGCAGCGCGGCTCGGACCGGCCCGCCGTCGGTCTCGTCAATCGCGCCGCCAGGGAACGCGGGCTGGCCGGGATGCTTGCGCAGGTCGGCCGCCCGCTGGATCAGCAGCAGGTCGGGGCCACCGGCACCGTCACCGAACAAGATCAGCACCGCAGCCGGCCGGCCGCCGCTGGCCGGCGGCCGGAGCAGAGGCGGCACCGGCAGGTCAGCCGCGGCTGCGGTGAGCTTGCCGAGCCACTCCGGCACCGCGGCAGTTTCTTCAGCGGTCAAGAGAAAGGCCCGGACTTCACGAGCTTCCTGGCCGTGGCCGGGTCGGTGGGCCCGATGCCGAAGGAGGGACACAGGGCCGCTATGCCGCAGGCGCCGCAGGCTGGCTTGCGGGCGTGACAGACCCGCCGCCCATGCCAGATCAGGCGGTGGGACAGCATCGTCCACTCCGACTTCGGCACCAGGCCGCCCACCTCGTGCTCGATCTTGACCGGGTCATCCTGCTGAGTCCAGCCGAACCGGCCGGACAGGCGGGCGAAGTGGGTGTCCACGGTGATCCCGGGAACCGCGAAGGCGTTCCCGAGGACGACGTTGGCCGTCTTGCGGCCAACGCCAGGCAGCGTCACCAGATCCTTCAGCCGTCCCGGCACTTCTCCGCCGAACCGGTCGCACAGTGCCTGGCCGAGACCGAGCAGGCTCGTGGTCTTGGCCCGGAAGAATCCGGTGGACTGGACGATTTGCTCGACCTCGGACCGATCGGCGGCCGCGTAGTCGGCAGCCGTCCGGTACTTGGCGAACAGGACGGGGGTTACCAGATTGACACCGCGGTCTGTGGTTTGCGCGCTCAGGATCGTCGCAACGAGGAGCTCAAGCGGATTGGTGTAGTCCAGCTCGCAATGGGCGTCCGGATATAGCTCGGCAAGCTCGCGGTTGATCCGGCGAGCCCGGCGGACGAGCGCGGTGTGTGAGGGCGGAGGCGAGGGCACCTGCCCAGCCTACGTAGTAGCCGTTACCCGCCGCTCCCGATCCAGCCCCGGCGGCGGAACAGCCAGTACAGCCCGACTACGGCCAGCAGCTCCGATCCGACGCCCAGGATCAGGAACGTGTACAAGCTGCCGAGGTGAGCTACCAGCCAGGCGAAGTTCTGGCCGAAGAATCCGGTAAGGAAAGACAGCGGCAGGAAGATGGTGGCGATGATGGCGAGCTGCTTCATCACCTGGTTGAGATTGTTCGACACCATCGACAGGTACGCGTCCATGCCGTTGCTGAGCAGGTCGCGGTAGCTGTCGATCATGTCGCTGATCCGGATTAGGTGGTCGTAGAGGTCGCGGAGGTACGGGTCGCTCGCCGGGGTTGTGCCCGGCAGTTCCACCATGCCGGCCACCAGGGAGGCCATCGCGTCGCGCATCGGCGAAACGATCTTGCGGGCGTTGACAAGCCACCGCTGCATGGAGAAGAGCTCGGCTAGCTGGGCGTTAGTGGGCTTGGCGAAGATCTGCTCCTGGAGCTGGTCAATGCGGTCGTCAAAATCCGACAGCGCCGGGAAGTAGCTGTCGATCAGGCTGTCGACGAGGTTATGCAGGAGGATCAGCCGGGTCGGCCGGTTGCCTGTGGGCAGCTGACCGCCTGGCTTGTCGAGCCGGCCGCGGAGGTCGTCGATGGAGGGGCAGCCGCTCTTCCTGACCGTGACCAGGTAGTTCTCAGCCATGAAGATATGAACTTCGGTCAGGCTCTTGCCGTCGTCGGCGACGCCGTAGCTGACCAGGTAGACCATGGTGCCGAAATCTTCGACCTTGGGCCGCTGGCCGAACTCCGTGACATCGTCCAGAGCCAGCGGATGCAGGTGAAAGACATCACGTAGCAGCGCGATGCCGTCCTCGCCCGCCTGATGCAGATCGAGCCAGAGCAGGCTGCCGTTGTTCATCGCCGCCTGCACCGATGCCGCATCGGCTGGCGTCGACGACCCGTCGAGCAGAATCAGCTTCCCGTCCACGGCCGTATCGTCGCAAGTCTGCAGGATCGTCGCAACTCAGGCGGATCCTGGGTTCTGGCACGGTGCAACAAACGACTCGCAGATCCCAGCGACCTTGAGCGGCCTCAGGCGGCTTTAGGCCCCTTGTCCGGCGCCGAGGCGCGGTGCACCAGCGCGTCGGTGACAGCACCGACTGTTCCGGACAGCCCGCTCAGGCCCCGGCCCGAGGCAGCCCGACGCATCGCGACCTCAGCAAAGCTCACGGCCTCTACGGTCAGCCGCTTGACCTCATCCGAACTCAGAATGGCCTCCGCAGTCGTTCTAAGCCGCTTGACGCCGTCCGGCCCGTCCTTGCAGCCGGCGATGTAGCCGAACACGAACCCAATGAGTGTTTCCATCGTCCTGCCCTGCCTCGTGGGGGATTCATAGCAAGCGAGCGGACCCGGCCGGCCAGCTACATCGCTCGAAGTTCGAGGTACCGCTTGACATCTGGTATCGACTGCACGATCGCGGCGATGACGACAGCCAGCAGCGCCGCCTTAATCAGCCTCGTGATCATTACTCCCCTCCTTCCGCCAGCTCCGTTGCGGTTGTGCCCTGCGGTAGCGGCTGCACTTCGTCAGGTGCGAAGTACAGGAACCGGCCGTGATTGCGCTGGAGATCGGCGGCCGGGTCGTCGACGGGAGTGACAGCCAGGTGCACCTGTCCGTCCACGTCGAACAGGACGGCTTCAACGGTCGCCTCCCGGCCGGTCAGAAACAAGTCCTGCGCGTCGGCTCGGCGGCTGCCAGGCTGCATGCGGACGCGCGAGTTACGGCGGACCCGGATGCCGTCGATCAGCACGTGGTCGGTCTCGGGTGATACCGAGGCGTCAGCACCGGGGTCCCACCACGGCACGGATGGCCTGGCCGTCACTTCCGGGGCGGGCCAGTCGATACCGTCGTCCGTCTCCGCGGGTGCGGAGAACGCGGCCGCCCCGGCAGGCGCGGAGCGCAGGTACCTGATCGCGCCGTGCATCCGTTCGAGCATCTCTGGCGGCATATCATCGAGCCGGTCGAGCAGGTCAGCCGCGCGGCTGTCGGTAGCCCTGGCCTGCCGCTTCTCAGCGTCGGTGAGCGTCAGCGTACGCAGCGTGAGGATCTCGTCGATCTCCGTAGCGTCAAAGAGGTCGCCAGCGCTCTCGGCCGCCACCTCGGGGTGGTCATACAGAATGACCGGCGACGACAGCATGAGGTCGGCGCAGTCGCCGGGGCCCGCGAGGACGGGCCAGGTGCCGACGTTCTCGCACGCGGCGACCTCGGCAGCCGCCCACTCGGGCGGGTCAGTCATCGACAGGAAGGTCCCGCCAGGCACCCCGATCAGGGAGTGGGCCGCGATGAGCGCGCCCCGTAGACCGTCCTCGCGGTTGTGCAGCTCTACGGGCGGCACGGTCGCGTTCTCCAGCTGCACCCGCAGCCGCAGCGCCTGGTACGGGCCAGCGACCCGCTCGGCGTGCAGCCGGATCACCCCGTCCAGGCCGGCCCACTGCCGGATTATCCGGCCCGCCACTCGCCCGCGCGAGTCGACCAGGTCCTCGGTCGCCTGGCCGGCGCGGATTTGGAACTTCACGTCTTTATCGCCAGCCAGCAGAGCCGACACGCCGACAGTGACGCGCTGCTCGCGTTCGGCCGCCTCGTCCCAGCCGGTGTACTCGGTGCCGTCCACGGACAAAGTGCCTACGTCCCGGAGCTGGCCGTCCGCCGCTGACACGCCCTGCACCAGCCGCCGCTGCAGATGCAGGAAGCGGACCAGCACCCGCACCTGCGCGGCATCGGGGCACTCGAGCAGGCACTCGGTCTGGCAGGAGCTGGCTTCGTGCGGATCCACCTGGGCATAGCTGAGCGGCATCAGCACGCCGAACTGAAACCGGATCTGGTTCTTCTGCGCAGCCTTGTGGTAGGGGTACAGCAGGTAGCCCTCGTACAAGATCGCGTCCGCCACTTTGCGGGCATGATCCAGGTGCTCCGAGGACAGGCTCATGCCGGACCCTCCGCGCGGTCCGCCGCCTCGGACAGCAGGGCGAGGATCGTCGCGTCCCACGTGGCCAGGCCCTTAGCCGTCTTGAAGCTGACCAGGTCATTGAATGTCAGCATGCTCACCTTGATCCACGCGGTGTTCGGGAAGTGCGCATCGATCGCCTCGCGCCAGACGCTGACGGGCAGCCGGTAGGCGGCTTCCTTGCTCCAAGGCACCTGCGTCACGGACATCCTGCCGTCGGCGACGCTGAAAATTGTTCCGCTGAACAGCAGCAGCAGCGGCACCTCGCCGTCGTCGAGCCCGGCGAAGTAACGTGTCGCGCCGATCTCCATGTCATAGGTGAGCGGCACTGGCAGGTCTACGTCGGTACTGCCGGTGAACCCCGGCACCATGATCGACACGTTGATGAACTGCACGGGCTTGAGCGTGTCGGCCCACCGCTGTGTCTCGCCGAACAGGTCGGTCAGCCGCTCGGCTTCCTCCTCGCTGTACCGGCGCCGCGCGGGCTCGATCCGGATCTGGCACCGCAGCGCTATCGCCTCGACCCGCTGGCCGGTCGTCTCGCTGATGCGCAGCGTAAAGAACATGGAGGGGTACGCGGCGAACTTGTCCGCCCGCGCGCCTGTGCAGTCGAAGACCAGGTCGGCCACGTCAGTCCTCCTGGCTGAAGGGGCGGGCCCGTTGCCGCAGGCTGGCCAGGAACGCGGTGATGCTCGCTCGTGCCTCGGTACCGCCATCGAAACCGTGCCAATACAGGCGCATCCGTCCGGCCAGTTCATAACAAGCGTCGATCGGAACGAGGAAGTATTCAACGCCGTCGCCCGACCGGCTGATCAGCGCTGCCTCGACATCGACGTCGGGCGCGCCGAGCAGCGGATAGTCCGCCACGAGCTGCTCCCACAGGTGAAGGTCGAGAATGCACTCGGTCACTCCAGCCGGACTTGGGTAAAAGCCGGTGAGACCGCCGCCGTCCCGCGAGGTACGCAGGAAAAAGGCAAGGCCAACCGGGATCTCCAGCTGGTCCCACTCGGCCGGTGCCATCACGTGCTCGGGGTCGGTCAGGTAGCGATCAGGGACCGCCCGGTAGCGACCGCGTCCGGCGCTGGGCTGGGTAAACAGCAGGTAGCAGGCGCGGCACGCACAGAGCAGCGACGCGCCCTCGAGGTCGGCAATGTGCCCGTGCTCGGCCGGGATCTCCGCCGCGCACATCTCGCACCGCTCCGGACCGGACGCGGGCACAGCTGAATCAACCACAGGCGAATCAACCACAGGCGAATCAACCACAGGCGAATCAACCACAGGCGGCGCGGGCGCGCGGCCGGCCGACGGCCGGACAAACCTGCTCAGCCCGGCCTGGCCGGTCACGTGGGCACCACCTCAGGGACCGCCACCCGGACGCCCTGACTGTCCGCCAGCAGCGGCAGCGGGTCGAGATGGACGCCTGTCTCGGGCGATCCGGCGTCGGCGACGCTCTTGCCAGCGAGCCGTACGTTGTAGCGGGCGCCGCAGCCGGGACACGTGAGCACCTCACGGTCCAGCTCGCCCTCGGCCAGGGACGAGCCGCACCCAGCGCACCCGTCACGGTAGGCGTACAGCGTGCCGCGCACTGAGCAGACGATCACCGGCAGCCCGTCGGCCGAGGCGCTGACTGGCCTGGAACTCGGCGGCCCGATGTTGGGGAGCGTCACCCAGCCGACCCCGTTCCCCGCCTGAATCTGCCCCGTCGCAGCTGCCTGCACCAGCTCCGCCGGCACCTCGTCGGGACGCCTGCCGATCTGCAGCAGCGCGGGTGCGGGCGGTGCTGGCGTCATGCCCTCGACCACGACGCTCGTCACCTCAGGAGCCGCATCTAGCACGGCGCCCTCGATGGCGAGCTGCACGGTGACCGTCGAAGACGGACACCCGCTACAGCTGCCTTCAAGCTTGAGCCTGGCTACGCCCGCGGCGACGCCGAGGTATTCCACGCCGCCGGCGTGCGACCCGAGGTAGGGGCGCACCCGGTCGAGCGCTCGCTGGATCCGAGCGTCGACGTCGAGCGGATGAAGGCCGTGCAGCAAAAGCAGGCTCTCCACCAGCGGGTCGTCGGCGAGCCTGGCCAGCATGGCGGCACCGCCCGGGCCGGACTCTGCCAGGATCGTCGCGATCTGGGCCAGCCCGTCACCGTACAGGCCGACGAGCAGCCCGACGAGCTCCTCGGCGGCGGGTGCTGCACGACCAAAGCCGCCTGCCTTCAGCGACTCGAGCAGTTCCTCTACCCGTGCGCTTACCTTCTGCACGCCGGTCATGCGCCTCGCCTCCATGGTTAGCAGCGGGCACGGGGCACGCCAAGAATTGGTCAGGTGGAGAGGATCGCTGCCATCGGCGAGTGCACCTTCTGTAGCGTCTTGCCGTTCCCGAGGTACATATGCACGCCACACGGCAGGCACGGGTCGAAGCTGCGCACCGCCCGCATGATGTCGATGCCCTTGAACTGCTCCGGCGGATTCTCCTCGAAGATCGGCGTGTTCTGCACCGCGTCCTCGTACGGACCAGGCGTGCCGTAGCTGTCGCGAACGCTCGCATTCCACGGCGTGGGCGGATAAGGGTGGTAGTTGGCGATCTTGCCCTTCCGGATCACCATGTGATGCGACAGGACACCGCGAACCGCCTCGGTAAAACCACAGCTGTTGGCCTCGTCGGGCACGTCGAACGGCTCCCACGTCTTGGTGTGCCCCGCCCGCAGCTCAGCGAGCGCCTGCTCCATGAAATACAGCGCTGCCGCGGCGGCATACGCCTGGAAGTACGTGCGGGCCCGGTCCCGCTCGATCGCGTTCGACAGTGGCGCCCCGTTCTTGTCGGTAGGGATCTTCCACTCGAACGTGACCTCGGGCTTGGTGATAGTGCGCGGCAGGTTGATCAGGACGCTGTTCCCGGTCGACTTCACATAGCCGAAGTCGACCAGCCCGCCCTGTGCCGTCGCCCACAGCCGGGCGATCGGGCCACCCCCAGTGTCCGCTGCCAGGTAGTTCTCGCCGTCGAACCAGCGTGGTGACATAACCCAGCTGTACTTGTCGTCGAAGTCACGCTTGGCCGGCCGGGGAATGGTGTGCTGGTTCCACGGGTGCCTGCGGTCCACCGGGTTACCCAGCGGGTCGCGAGTCACGAACATCTCCTGCTCTTCCCAGTCTTCGTAGTAGGAGCTGCCGAGCAGGATTCGGATGCCAAGGTTGATCTCGACCAGGTCGTTGGTGAGCAGCTGGCCGTCCCTGATGACGCCCGGGCTGACGAACATCTTCCGGCCCCAGTTGGTCATGTGGTCGTAGCGGAAGTCGCAGTGCTCCGGGTCGTTCAGGCTGCCCCAGCAGACCATGTCGGCGCGACGGCGGCCGACCTCCTCGTAGCCAGGCAGCGCCTCGTAGAAGAAGTCGAACAGGTCGTCGTGCATCGGCACAACCCGCTTCATGAACTCCACGTAGCGCATCAGCCGGGTCAGGTAGTCGGTGAACAGCTGCACCGTCGGGGTGGTGCCGACGCCGCCCGGGTAGAGCGTGGACGGATGCACGTGACGGCCTTCCATCAGGCAGAACATTTCCCTGGTGGAACGCGACACCTGAAGCGCCTCGCGGTAGAACTCGCCTTCTAGCGGGTTGAGCGACCGCATGATGTCGCCGATGTACTTGTAGCCATGATCTGCGTAGTGCGGGCACTCGGTCCGGTTGGCGAGCTCGAGGACGCCGGGATTTGTCTCGCCGACCATCCGCGCGCAGAAGTCGACGCCGACCAGGTTCTCCTGGAAGATGTTGTGATCGAACATGTACTCGGCGGCCTCGCCGAGATTGATGATCCACTCGGCCAGGTGGGGGGGGCGGACACCATAGGCCATGTTCTGGTTGTAGACCGAGCAGGTCGCGTGGTTGTCGCCGCAGATGCCGCAGATCCGGCTAGTGATGAAGTGCGCGTCCCTCGGGTCCTTGCCCTTCATGAAGATGCTGTAGCCACGGAAGATGGATGAAGTGCTGTGGCACTCCACCACCTTCTTTTGCTTGAAGTCGATCTTGGTGTAAATGCCCAGGCTACCCACGATTCTGGTGATCGGGTCCCAGGCCATCTCCACGAGGCCAGTGCTGTCCTCAACCGCAGTCATATCCAGTTCCTTCGTGCTAGCGGGGCGCGCCGCGCAGGCAGCCTGAGGCTGCCCGGCCGGCCGGCCGCCTCGTGGGTTACCAGGTCTGCTTATAGCCGGTCAGTAGCTCGTCGCTCTTGCGCCGCCACTTCGGCTCTTCGTCGGCCGTCCTGGCGGTGAACCCGCGCAGCGCGCGGATCACGGTCCCGTACAGGGTGCTTGCGGTCGTGGACACCCGGGCGCCCGGCGGCTCGTCCATGAACGGCATGAACTTGTCCGGGAAACCGGGCATCGTGCAGGCGATGCAGATGCCGCCGACGTTCGGGCAGCCGCCCACACCGTTAATCCAGCCGCGCTTGGGCACGTTGCACTTGACGACCGGACCCCAGCAGCCGAGCTTGACCAGGCACTTGGGCGACCCGTACTCGCTGGCGAAATCACCCTGCTCGTAGTAGCCGGCCCGGTCGCAGCCCTCGTGCACGGTGGCGCCGAACAGCCAGGTCGGCCGCAGCGCCTCGTCGAGCGGGATCATCGGCGCCGCGCCTGCCACCTGGTAGAGCAGATAGAGGATGGTCTCGGACAAGTTATCCGGGTGCGTCGGGCAGCCGGGGACGCAGACGATAGGCAGGCCTGCCTTCGACCGCCAGTCCCAGCCGAGGTAGTCAGGTACCCCCATCGCGCCGGTCGGGTTGCCCGCCATCGCGTGGATACCGCCGTAGGTGGCGCAGGTGCCGGCCGCCAGAATCGCGGTCGCCTTCGGCGCCAGCCGGTCCAGCCACTCACTGGTGGTCATCGGCTGCCCAGTCGCCGGGTTGTTACCGAAGCCGCACCAGTAGCCTTCGGATTTGATCGCCTCATTCGGGATCGAGCCTTCCACCACCAGCACGAACGGCTCGAGCTCGCCGCGGTCGGCTTTGTGCCACCACTCGATGAAGTTGTCGGCGCCAGTCTCCGGGCCGCATTCGAAGTCGATCAGGGGCCAGTGCACCGCGACCTTGGGTAGTCCGGGCAGCGCGCCGAGCGCGATCTCCTCGATGCTTGGCTGTGTCGCGGCGGTGAGGGCGACGGAGTCCCCGTCGCAGCCGAGCCCGCCGTTCATCCAGAGGATGTGCACGACGGGCTCATCGGTGTTTGTCTGCACGGTGCTGGCCTGGGCTGGGCTGGCCTGTGCTGGGTCAGATGGTGCGGCAGTGGCCATCGCGAGGCCACCTCCTCGATACTGGGGCGGCTGGATTCCGGGCTAGTTCAGCGTCGCGTACGGTAACTGGCAGATCGCTTACAGTAATCGTGTTGGTGTTTACCGTAGCGGACCTGGCTCGGTCAACGCGGGGGTGGTCTCCTGCAAGCGCAGCGCACCGCGCGGTGATGGGTAAAAGCGACTGGCGCAGGAGTGCTGCGCGGGCGAATTGGATCACGACGCACCTCGCCTTCGGTGATGCGCGGACGGTCGCCATGCTAAACCCGCGGTGATCGGCCGACAAGACGGAACAGTCACTTCACCGGACAGAAATGTCTGTCAGCGTGGCTTGCCTGTGACCAAACTTGTTCATATGCCGCACAACCTTCGCAGCCACAAGTGGCGGGTCCAGATTGGCCGAAATGGCATGTCGATGGGCAGTGACGGACACTAGACACTGCGTCCGGGCTCCCGTTCCCGCTCGTGATCACGTAGATTGGCTTGCAACCCCGCTGTGCTGCACCGTGGGGCGACGGCCAGAGGGAGACAGAGCGGTGGCGCAGCCTAGCTACGGACCCGCGGCGACCCCTATCGAGGTCATCCCTGTCGTTGTGGTTTCCCAGGTCTTCCCAGCCAGACCGTCCTCGATCCCGGACATCAGGGATTTCGTGCGACGTTGCCTAGCAGAGTCGCCGCTCACCGAGGAAGGCACACGCGAGGTCGGCGAGACGGTATTCCGGGCGCTGCTGGACGCAGCTGGCCCGACAGGCTCGATCCAGGTCGCGTTTCGGATCTTCCCTGAGCATGTCGAGGTCGACGTCCTGCACTCCGACACGGCTATTCAGTCACCCATCGTCCCCGGTCCGCCCGTCACGTACGCACAGCCGGCCACCACTGGTAAGCCTGCCGGTTCTGGTCAGCCAGCCAGGACCGCGCACCAGGCCGCCTCGATGTACGCGGGCGCGCCGCTGTATGCAGTGACCGGTTCCCCCGCCCCCGCTACGGTGCCAGGCCCGGGCTCCGTTGATGGCGGCCCGGTCGATGGGGGTACCGGAAAGGGCGGGCAACCGGGGACGTTCGCAGAATGGATGTCCAGCGCCCTTCGCCGGGAAGGGCTGACACAAGAAGCGGCGGCCCGCCAGCTCGGCGTTTCTGTCAAGACGGTGAGCCGCTGGGTCGGCGGCGCGACCGAGCCCCGGATGCGTGATCTGCGGCGCATCCAGGAAGTGTTCGGCGAGGTTCCGCTGCCGTAGTCCGCACCTGTGTCAGGCAATAGCCTGGAATGGCCACTCCTGTCTGACCGGATCGCTGGACGTCCCCCCACATGTGTCCTACGGTTCAGCTATGGCGATTCAAGCCGGACGCCACCACCTCGGCACCGACATAGGCCGGGTCACGTTACGGACTTTCCGCGATGGACTGGTAGCGCAGGCTGGTCACGACCTGACGATCGACGCGGTCCGGTGGTCAGGCGAGCTTGTCGTTGCCGACGACCTCTCCCCGGCTAGTCTGCAGGTCACAGTTGATCTCGGCGCGCTCGTCGTGCGCGAAGGGACGGGTGGCATCAAGCCGCTGACTGACCGGGACAAACGCGAGATCGCCGTCACGGCGCGCAAGGTGCTGTCAGCTGACCGCTATCCCGAGGCCACCTTCACGGCCACGAACTTCGAGCCCGCAGCTGACGGCGGCGCTGTCGCCGGCACGCTCGCGCTGGGCGGCCAGACCCGGCCGCAGCGACTTCAGGTCAGCCAGACCGCGCCGGGTGTCTACCACGCCACCACGACCATCCGGCAGACCGATTTTGGCATCAAGCCGTATTCAGCGTTCCTTGGCACGCTCAAGGTCGCCGACGCCGTCGAGGTGGCGGTCGATCTTGACCTGTCGCGGGCGGCGGACTCCGAGTCGGCCGCATGACCGCGCCGCTCGCTGACCAGCACGCCAGCCGGCTGTTCGACCGCCGCGAGCAACCGCTACACGAGCTCGCCGGCCAGGCAGCCGCCGTCGCGGCAGCGTGCCACCAGATGGCCCTGCGTTTCCATCAGGGCGGCAAGCTCGTCGTGTTCGGGACTGGCGGGTCGAGCACCGACGCGCAGCACGTCGCCGTTGAGTTCGTGCACCCGGTCATCGTCGGCAAGCGGGCCCTGCCAGCCATCTCGCTCACGTCCGATGTGGCGACGGTGACTGGCATCGCGGCGCGCAGCGGCATGGCCGGGATCTTCTCGCATCAGCTGCGTTACCTGGCCGCAGCGTCCGATGTCGCCCTGGGCATCTCGGCGGACGGCAACTGCGCGAGCGTCCTGGCCGGCATGCTGACAGCGCGCGAGCTCGGCCTGCTTACTATTGCCCTAGTCGGGGGCGACGGCGGTGCCATCGCGGCGTGCCCGGCCGTGGACCACATCCTGATGACCAGGTCCGCCGACCCGCGCATCGTGAAAGAGATGCAGGTCACCATGTACCACGTGCTATGGGAGCTCGTGCACGTGTTCTTCGAGCAGCCAGGCGTCCTAGCGCCGGGGGTGATTGCGTGAGCGAGCCCGACTGTCATGACGATGTGTGCATCACCTGCTCGGACTCAGCCGTGCAGGTGACTGTGATCCGGCTGCTGGCTGACGGCCTAGCTGAGGTCGAGACCGGGCAGGGCCGGGAGGAAGTCAGTGTCGCGCTGGTCACGGCTGCGGTCGGCGACACCATCTTGGTACATGCCGGAGAAGCGCTAGCGGTGGTGCCGTAATGGCACGGCTGCCCACTAGCGGCAGGGCACTGACGCCGGCAAGTGACCGCGAGCCGGACGGCTCGATCGAGTCGCTGTACCCGTTCCTCTACTCGGGTACTACAGACGTATCCGCTGTGCTGGAACAGGTACGGCAGTCGACCGTGGCCAAGGCCGAGGAGATACTCCGGCTACGCCGCCAGGTCCGGGACGCTGACGGTGCCCGGCTGATGGCGTGTGCACGCCAGATCGCAGCCCGGTTCGCAGCCGGGGGCCGGCTGCTGGCCTTCGGCAACGGGGGCAGCGCGACCGACGCTCAGCAGCTAGCGACTCTGTTCCTGTATCCGGGCGGCAACGCCAGACCGCTCCCGGCCGTCAGCCTGGCCAGCGACGCCTCAGTGCTGACGGCGCTGAGCAATGACATCGGCGTCGACGTGGTCTTCGCCCGCCAGATCGCCGCGTTCGGCACCAAAGCTGACATCGCCGTCGGACTGTCCACCAGCGGCAACTCCGACAACCTGCTGCGCGCATTCGACGAGGCAAGCAGGCGCGGCATGCTCACCATCGGCATCGCCGGCTACACCGGCGGAAAGATGGCCGAGCTAGACAGCATTGACTACCTGTTCATCGCTCCCTCGACCTCGGTGCATCGCATCCAGGAAGCCCAGACCACGATGTACAACGTGCTCTGGGAGCTCTGCCAGTCAGCCGTCGGCGCCAGCGATTCTGATCAGGTGCCGCTGTGAGCGGCCGGCTGCTGATCGCCGGCGTCGGCAACATCTTCCTCGGCGACGACGGCTTCGGCGTCGAGGTGGCCAGCCGGCTCGCCGTGGCCGACCTGCCCGACTGGGCCCAGGTCGTCGACTACGGCATACGGGGCATGCACCTCGCCTACGACCTGGCGAGCGGCTATGACTCCGCCATTCTGATCGACGCGACGCCGCGCGGCGGTGCGCCCGGAACGATCTACGTGATCGAGCCAGATCTGGCCAATCCGGCGTCAGTGGCTGCGGACGAGGGGGCCGCGGCCGCACTTGCCGGCAACCCGATGTTCAACGCGCACGGGATGCAGCCTGATGTTGTCTTCGGAATGCTTGCCATGCTGGGGGCTGAGACCAGGCATGTCCTGGTGGTCGGCTGCGAGCCGGCCAGCGTGGACTACGGCACCGGGCTTAGCGAGCCGGTGGCCGCCGCTGTCGACGAGGCAGTCAAGGTCGTCCTCGACCTAGTGTCCAGCGCGGCGCAGTCAGGCGAAGACCATCGACTAGTCACAAAGGAGTGAGCCCATGTGCCTTGGGATTCCGGGTGAGGTGATCGAGTTTCTTCCTGACCAGCCCGATCTGGCCAGGGTCGATGTCAGCGGCGTGAAACGGGTCATCAACATCGGCCTGCTCGCGGACGAGAGGGTCGAGGCGGGTGACTGGGTGCTGATCCACGTCGGTTTCGCGCTCTCCAAGATCGACGAGGCGGAGGCTGCCGCGGCGCTCGAGTTCCTCGAAGGGATCGGCCAGGCGTACGAGGAGGAGCTCGCCGCCCTCGCCGAATCACGGATCGAGTAGGAGGCGTTGCGATGAAGTTCGTCGATGAATTCCGCGACGCCGACAAGGCGCACGCGCTCGCGGCCAAGATCGCGGCTCTGTGCGAGCCCGGCCGGCAGTACAAGCTGATGGAAGTGTGCGGTGGCCACACCCACACCATCTACAAGCACGGACTGGAGGACTACCTGCCTGAGCAGGTCACCCTGGTCCACGGCCCGGGCTGCCCGGTGTGCGTGATTCCGATGGGCCGCGTCGACGATGCGATGGCCCTCGCCAGCGAGTCGGACGTGATCATGACGTCGTTCGGCGACATGATGCGAGTGCCTGGCAGCAACGGATCGTTCTTCGACGCCAAGGCGCGCGGCACTGACATCCGGATGGTCTACTCGCCGCTGGACTCGCTGAAGATTGCCCGGCAGAACCCGGATAAGCGCGTCGTGTTCATGGCGATCGGCTTTGAGACGACGGCGCCGTCGACAGCAATGACGATGCTGCGGGCCGCGGCCGAAGGCTTGCAGAACTTCTCGATCTTCTGCAACCACGTCACGATCATCCCGGCGATCAAGGCCATCCTTGACTCACCTGACCTGCGCCTTGACGGCTTCATCGGCCCCGGCCACGTCTCGACGGTGATCGGCTGCCGGCCGTATGAGTTCATCGCGCGCGACTACGGCAAGCCGGTCGTCGTGGCCGGATTTGAGCCGCTCGACATCCTCCAGTCGATCTACATGCTGATGCTGCAGCTGTCGGTGGGGCAGTCGACGGTGGAGAACCAGTACGCGCGGGTCGTGCCCTGGGATGGCAACGTGGTGGCGCTTCGCGCCATCGGGCAAACCATGGAACTGCGACCCTATTTCGAGTGGCGCGGCCTCGGCTTCATCTCGCACTCCGCATTGAAGGTTCGCGAGGAGTTCGCCAGCTTCGATGCCGAGCGGCTCTTCTCGGTTCCCGGCGTCCGGGTCGCCGACCCGAAGGCCTGCCAGTGCGGCGAGGTGCTCAAAGGCGTGCTCAAGCCCTGGGAGTGCAAGGTGTTCGGAACCGCGTGCACGCCGGAGACCCCGATCGGCACCTGCATGGTGTCACCCGAGGGTGCCTGCGCTGCGTACTACAACTACGGGCGCCTGACGCGGCAGCGGGTTAAGGAGGCGACCGGGTCATGACCGCTGGTCACGTGGACTCATCCGGCCTGGCGGCCGGACCTGGCCCAGTTGAGGCCGGCGCCCCGGCCGACGCGCTGCCGAGCGCGAGCTGGGTGGAGGACGCACTGCGCGAACATGACCTGCAGACGCGCAGCGAGGCCACCAGGTTCGATCATCACGGCTCGCCGCAGCCGCTGCCTGGCACAGTCCGGGAAGAACTCGTGCTAGAGCGCATTGACCGCGCCCGCCGGGCCAGGCCGCGGGTCAAGGAAGACCGCATCACGATGTCGCACGGAGCCGGCGGCAAGGCGACGCAGACGCTGATCGAGGCTGTCTTCCTCGACACCTTCCGCAACCCGCTGCTCGAGCCGCTCGAGGACGCCGCGCGCCTGCACGTCAACGGCGCCAGCGTCGCGCTGACCACCGACTCCTACGTTGTCTCACCACTGTTCTTTCCCGGCGGGGACATCGGCGACCTGGCGGTCAACGGGACGGTGAACGACCTGTCGATGGCCGGAGCAGTGCCGCTATACCTGTCGGCCGGCTTCATCCTGGAGGAAGGCTTCCCTGTCGCGGACCTGACCAGGATCGCCGCCTCCATGCAGGCCGCCGCACAGCGGGCCGGCGTCCAGATCGTGACCGGCGACACCAAGGTGGTGGAGCGCGGCAAGGCCGACGGCTGCTACATCAACACCGCGGGTGTCGGGGTCATCGAGCGTGGCGTCAGCCTGGGCGTCGCGCGCGCCAGGCCGGGTGACGTCATCCTCGTCTCCGGCCCGATCGGCGATCACGGCGTGACGATCATGCTGGCCCGCGGCGAGCTCGACATCGAGGCAGACGTCTGCTCGGACACCGCGCCGCTGCACGGGCTGGTCGCTGACCTGCTCGCGGCCGCGCCAGGAGTGCGAGCCCTGCGCGACGCGACGCGCGGCGGCGTCGCCACAATCCTCAACGAGGTCGCCCGCGCGGCCGGCGTAGGCGTACTGGTGACCGAGGACCACATCCCCGTCCGGCCCGCGGTCCGCGGCGCCTCAGAACTGCTGGGCATCGACCCGATGTACGTCGCCTGCGAAGGCAGGCTCGTCGCGGTCGTCAGCCCGGACGACGCGGACAGCGCCCTCGCCGCGCTGCGCGCGCACCCGCAAGGCCAAGAGGCCGCCATCATCGGCAGGGTCACCGCCGAGCCAACTGGCATTGTCCAGCTCAAGACGGCCTTCGGAGGTACCAGGATCGTCGACGTGCTGGTCGGTGATCCGCTGCCGCGGATCTGCTGACCGTGCATATCGCACACGGCGCCGGGGATAGGACGAGATAGTGCACGAGCTTGCCATCACCGAAAGCCTTGTCGATGCAGTGACCGAGCGGCTGCCAGGCCAGCGGGTGACGTGCGTCCGCCTGGAGATCGGCGCCCTGTCCGGCGTGGTCGCTGACTCGGTCCGGTTCTGCTTCGACCTGGTCACTGAGGGCACCGACCTCGAAGGGGCCATGCTGGAGATTGCCCAGCCACCGGCGGTATGCCGCTGCCGGGTCTGCGGCGGTGACTTCGAGCCTGACGGCCCGCTCGCCATGTGCCCGTGCGGCAGCGCCGAAGTGACTGTACTGACCGGGCAGGAACTCAAGATCACGTCAGTGCAGGTGGCGTAGGCATGTGCGGAACATGTGGCTGCTCAGCAGGAGCTGTCGTCACACTGCTGGTGCCAGGCCAGCCCGACCTGGACGATCATCACACGCATCGGCACGCCGACGAGGACATCGGCGACGCGGAACACGGGCACGTCCACGGCGGCGGGACGCCAGACACGACCCGCACGGTCGAACTGCAGCAGAAGGTGCTGGCCAAGAACGACGAGCTGGCCGACGCCAACAGACAGTGGCTTCATGACCGCGGCATCCTGGCGGTCAACCTGATGAGCTCGCCCGGCTCAGGCAAGACGACACTCCTCGAGCGCACCAGCAGGGAGCTGGCCGGCAAGGTCTCGATCTCCGTCATTGAGGGCGACCAGGAGACCGCGCTCGATGCCAGGCGGATCCAGGCAGCAGGCAGCCCTGTCGTGCAGATCAACACTGGCGTCGGCTGCCACCTGGACGCCGAGATGGTGGCACGGGGCCTGCGCAGTCTTGATCCCCCGACCGGCTCGATCGTCATCATCGAGAACGTCGGCAACCTCGTGTGCCCGGCGCTATTCCACCTCGGCGAGGCCGCTAAGGTCGTGCTCGCTTCGGTGACCGAGGGCGCGGACAAGCC
>DATHPF010000375.1:0-22862 GCA_035484155.1 Streptosporangiaceae bacterium | reverse complement strand
TTGGCGAGGATGTTCGAGACGTGCACGCTGACGGTCTTGCCGGAGATGAAGAGCTCGGTCCCGATCTCCTTGTTGCTCCGGCCGGCGGACAGCGCCTGGAGGACCTCGAGCTCGCGGCTGGTGAGGACGCTTAGCGGGCTGCCCGCCACCGCCCTCGAGCTTGAGCCGAGCCGCGCCCGCCGGCCCAGGTCTGCGAGCGCAGCACGTAGCCTCGTCGCGCCGAGATTGTCGGCAGCCGCGACGGCGAGCTGCCATTGCTGCTGCGCCTCGTCCCGGTCGCCCGCCTCGGCGAGCGCCTCGGCCAGCCGCCAGCGTGACCTCGCGGCCTCATACACAAAGCCCGGGCCGAACGTCTCGACCACGGCCCGCCAGTTGTCTGGCGCGTTGTCGTCAGCGGCGCGCCTGAACTCCGCCTCCGCCCTGGCCAGCCAGCCGCGTCCGTCGACGCCGATCGCAGCCGCAGCCCGGCGCTTGCTGTCCACGCCCCGGCGTGCGATGTCAGCCAGGCCGGCGGCCTCGGCAACGAGCGCGTCGGCCGGCTGCCCGGCCGCCCGCACGAGCCGAGCCTGATCGGCGAGTGCCGCAATCCCGATCGCGGCCGGACGGATGACCTGCGGGCCGTACTCTTCGGCGCCCCAGGCAGTCGCGGCCCCGATCGTGGCCTTCACGGCTGTCAGGGCGCCCGTCAGGTCACCGGCCCAGTAGGCGTCCTCGGCGAACAGTCCCTCCGCGATGTATTCGGCCATTGAGTCCGTCGCCATGTACGGCTCGAGCCAGGCGCGGCGCGCGGCCACCGCCGGACTCCCTCTGGCGACATCGATGAACAACGCCATGGCCGAGAGGCGCGCAGCGGAAATGCTGGTGACCCGGACCGGGAAGCCGTCGCCGATCTGCTGGGCGTGATCCCAGTCGCCGTCGTTGTAGTGGGCCAGGTAATGCAGGTACTGCAGGTCAGTCCCGTACGGCGCCATGCTCAGGCCAGACTGCGCCGCGCGCTCGACGCCCAGATGCGCAGTCCCGGTCGCCGCGGCCAGGTCGCCTGACTCCAGCTGAATGCGCGCAAGCAGCGTCCTGACCCGCAGCTCGACGCCCGGCATCTCCGACGAGCTAGCAAGCCCGAGGGCACGGGCACCGGTGGCCTTGGCGTCCGCGATGAGGCCGGCCCGCTCGCTGAGCGTACTGAGCGTCGCGAGCGCGTCCGCCTCCAGCCAGGGCGCCCCGGCGGCCTGCGCCGCAGCCTCCGCCTCGATGGCACGCGCGCGCGCCGGTCCGGTGTCACTGAAGCTCAGCAGCGTCTTGGCGTGCGTCGCCAGCGCCTGGGCGCGCTCCCAGGTAGGAGGATCCGCTGGCAGTACGTCGACGGCCGCGCTCGCGCTGGCGATGGCCTCGGCGTCCTCGTCGATGTCGAGGAGAAAATATGCGAGCCGCTCCTGGACGCGGCACAGCAACGACAGATCCTCATCCGGCTGGTCGCGAACGAAGCTGACGAGCCGTCGCAGCTGCTTGACAGCGACCGGCGCCTGGCCACTGTCGGCCGCGCTCAGCGCCGACTTGAAGGCCAGCCTCCCGCGGCTCATGCCGCCGAGCTTCTCTGGCTCGGGCACCCGCTCCCACAACGACAGCGCCTGGTCAAAATGCCGGTGCGCCTCCGCTGGCGCGGCGAGCCGCCAGGCTTCCTGGGCGGCGCGCACCGAGGCAGCGAACGCGCCGGGGATGTCGTGGCTAGCCAGGCAGTGCACGGCCAGCTCCGCCGCTGAGCTGTCGGGCCGGTCCGACAGCAGCTCCGCAAGCCGGGCGTGCATCCTGCTGCGCTCCCCCGGCAGCAGGTCGTTGTAGATGGCCTCGCGCAGCAGTGCATGCCGGAAGGCCAGGCCACTCGCGCCATCCGGCACCAGCAGCTGGTGGGCGACGGCCTCGCGGACAGCGGTCTCATACTCTGCCGTCGGCAGCCCGGTGGCCTGCATGACCAGGTCGTCGTCGATCCTGCGCCCCGTGACGGCCGCCGCCCGCAACACCTGCTGCGCAGCCGGGGACAGGTTGATGGTCCGCGCGACCAGGAGGTCGGCGAGGCCGGTGGGCAGCTCGCTGCCGGCCGAGGACGTAGCGAGCAGTTCCTCGGCGAAATACGGGTTGCCCTCAGCGCGCCCGATCACGCGGTCGATCGCCGCCGGGTCCTGATGCCCGGCCGCCAGCCGGGTCAGGTGCGCGGCCATCGCGGCCGAGTCGAGCGGGCCTACCTCGATCGCGGTCACGCTCGGGAGCCTCAGCAGCTCACCTACCACCGGCCGCAGCGGGTGCGACCGGTGCATGTCGTCGCTGCGGTAGCTCAGCGCGATCGTGATCCGCTCCTGCCGAAGCATCCGGCTCAGGAACGTCACCAGATCGCGGGTGGAGCGGTCGGCCCAGTGCAGATCCTCGAGCACGAGCAGCACAGGCTGCGCTTCGGCCAGCTCGGTCAGCATGCCGAGCACCGCCCCGAACAGCTGCTGCTGTGCCAGTCCGGGCAGGTCCCCGGGCTGCCGGGTGATCTCACGGTCCGGCAGCAGCCGGGTCAGCACCGGCCGGGTCGCGAGCGCATCGGCCAGCCGGGTACCAGCGGCGCTGCGCAGCGCATCGGCCAGCGGCAGGTACGGCACGGTCTCTGCGAGCTCTGCGCATCGCCCGGACAAGATGGTGAAGCCGCGCCGGGCGGCCTCGACCGCGAGCTCGGTCAGCAGTCGTGTCTTCCCGACGCCCGCGTCTCCGCTGACGAGAAGGACGTTGGGCTGGCCAGCCTCGGCGTCGCCCAGCAGCTCCCGCATCCGGCCGAGCTCAGCGGTGCGGCCGGCGAGGGCGCTGTATCCCCCAGAGACCTGTCCGCCGGCGCCCTGACCCCCAGCACCATGTCCGCTATCAAGCACACCTCATTATCCCAGGTGGGTCGGACACTCCCACCTGATTTATTCGGCGCGCTCGATCCAGATCAGGTTGTGTCGGCGATCAGAACCGAGCAGGGCGCGCGATGCGCGACCGAGTTGGGCACGCTGCCAAGTACCCGGCGGACGCCCGCCATTCCCTTGTTGCCGACGACGATCAGGTCTGCGCCAATCTCGGCGGCCACGTCGCAAATGGCCTCGGCGGCCGCGCCGCTCCGGGCGTGCGTCTCCGCTTCGATCCCAGCCGCCCTGGCCCTGGATGCATGATCAGCCAGCACCGACTCGGCCAGATCGCCAGACTCTAGCCCCTCCGCCTCGCCGCCTGAAGCGCTGAGCTGCTGAGGCCGGTACGCGGACACGATATGCAGCCGACCGCCGGTCAGCTTGACCAGCTCGATGGCCTGCCGGACCGCCTCGGTGGCCGTATCGGACTGATCGGCACCCACGACTACCGTCTGGAACACGGGGACTCCCACTTCGCAGCTGGTTTGCTTGAGCCTGGGCCGCACTATAGCCGGTTTATCCGCCGGCAACTGGCTCTGTCGGCACTACCTTTATCGCGAATTGATCGCGATCCGCGGCGGGCTGCCGCCACCATCATCAGATCGGCTCAGCGTCAGTGCCAGGTCCACTCCAGCGGTCCTGGACAACGACGTCCCTGACCGGAACGCCTCCTCGAACGCCGCATCCCCCATCAGCCCGCGCAGCCTGGCGTGCTCGCGGTTCGCCAGCTGCTGCTCCGGCTCGGTCCAGAGCACGCTGGCATCGGCCGTCGCGGCGCGCAAGTCTGTGTCGGCGGCACCGAACAGCCGGCCGCCCAGCTCATGCCACCCGTCCCAGGCGGCGATGCACGCCGTGCCGAAGATCACTTGCGATACATCCAGCAGCGCGCCAGTCCGGCGCGCTACCTGCAAACACTGCCGCAACAGCGGTGCGGCCCGTTGGTACTCCTCGTCAATCAGCAGCATGACAGCAAGATCGCTGCGGAAGCCGTACCGGAACACCTCGTCGCCTAGTTCCTCGGCCAGCGAGATCGCCTGTTCCAGCCGCACGCGTGCGGCAGCCGTCCGGCCGGCGGCCAGCTCCATGCCCGACAGGCTGTGCAGCCCCTTTGCGGCAAAAAGCACATCACCTGACGCGCGGAGGTAAGCCAGCGCCTGCTCGTGCGCAAGCCGAGCCTCCTCTCCAATCCCGTCTAGGGCAGCGAAGTGCAGCAACTCGCCAATCAGCTGGGCGTCACCGGTCGACCGGGCGACTGCGACTGACTCCGCCGACAAGCGCGTCGCGAGCTGGCGGTCGCCGGCGATGAAGGCGAGGGTGAACAGCGTGCCGAGCGCGCGGGCCGCCACGGCCGCGTTGCCGATGAGCCGGGCGAGCTCGAGTGCCCGCTCGGCGTGCCGCCTGGCGTCCAGGAGCTCCGCCGGTGCCTTCCGCCGCAACAGCATGGTGAGCTGCGCCACAGACTGATGCGCGTGAGCCCGCAGGTCGGGCGGCACGGCGTCGGCATGATCAAGGTCAGCGCCCGCCACGGCGTCGCTGAGATAGTCGATGACCTCGGTGTGCCCGCGGCTTAGCACGAAACGCTCGATCGCGACCCCGAGGCACAGCACATCGCTGCTGCGATCGTCGGCGCGCAGGTGGGCGAACGCAGCCCGCAGGTTTGCCCACTCGCTGTCGAGCCGGCGCAGGTACCGGCCCTGAAGCGGCCCGGTCAGCTGCGGCGCGGTCGCCTCAGCCAGGGTCAGGTAGTAGTCGGCGTGCTGGTCCCGGACAAGCATCGCCGCAGCCTCACCGGCAGCCCGCACGAGTTCCTGCGCGCTGTACTGCCGGATCGTCTCCAGCAGCCGGTACCGGACGGACTCGCTGCCGCGATCGGCGACGACGAGGCTCTTGTCGACCAGAGCACCGACGAGATCCATGACATCCAGTGCGTCGACTTCAGCGCTGGCGCAGATCGCCTCGGCTGCCTCGAGCTCGAATCCGCCGGCGAAGACCGACAGCCGCGTCAGCGTGTCCCGCTCCGCGGCGGGCAGCAGGCCGAAGGACCAGTCCACGGTTGCCTGCAGTGTCTGCTGACGCGGCATCGCGTTCCGGCTGCCCCCGGTCAGCAGCCGGAATCGCTGGTCGAGCCGCGCGGCGACCTGGGCCATCGACATCGAGGACAGCCGGGCGGCGGCCAGCTCGAGCGCGAGCGGGATTCCATCGAGCCGCCGGCAGATGGTCGCGACGAGCGGCGCCGACCCCTGGTCGAGCACGAAGCGGGGATCGTGCACGCTGGCCCGCGCAACGAAAAGCCGGACCGCGTCACTGCCAGCCAGGTCGTCCGCCGACGCCGCGTCGGCGTCCGGCAGCGTCAGGGACGGAACGCGGTAGACCCGTTCGCCGTCGATTCCGAGCGGCTCTCGCGATGTGGCGAGCAACCGGACCTTGGCGCAGCGGCGGATTACCTGCCCGGAAAGCTTCGCGGCAGCGTCGATCAGATGCTCGCAGTTGTCCAGCACGATCAGGCAGTCCTGCCCGGCCAGCGCCTCGGTCACGGCGTCCGCCTGATTGCCCTGGTCCGGCAGCCCGAGGACGGCCGCGACCGTGCGCGCTACCTGATCGCCTTCGGTCAGCGGCGCAAGATCGGCGAACCACACGCCGTCAGGTGCGACGCCGATCTGCTCGGCGGCCGCCTGCAGCGCCAGCCGGGTCTTGCCGCTGCCGCCGGCCCCCGTCAGCGTGACCAGTCGTGCCGACCCGACGAGGTCACGCACGGCCGCGAGTTCCTGCTCACGGCCGACGAACGCACTTAGCACGGTCGGCAGGTTGTTCGGCAGCTCCGGATTGTCCAGCGAGGCAAGCGGCGGGAAGGCCGCTGGCAGGAAGCTCGCCTCGAACTGGTACACCTGCTCTGGCCGCCCCAGGTCCTTCAGCCTGTGCAGCCCCAGGTTACGTGCCGTGACGCCAGCCGGGAGCGCATCCGACAGCAGTTCAGCCGTGACACCCGAGACCAGGATCTGCGCGCCGTGCGCGACCGCCTCAAGCCGCGCTGTCCTATTGACCACCGGGCCGAAGTAGTCGCCGTCGCGCTCCTCGCACGCGCCGGTGTGCAGGGCCATGCGCACCCGGATCGGCCGCATCGTGGGCCACTCCTGCGCGCCGAGCTCCCGCTGCGCTGCGACGGCGGCTTCCGCGGCTAGCTGCGCCGTTTCGAAGGCCGCGCAGAACGCATCTCCGACGGTCTTGAAGACATACCCGGCAGCGTTCTCGATCGCGGCCCGCAGGATCGCATCGTGCCGCCGGAGCGCGATGGCCATCGCCGCCGGGTCGGCGTCCCACAACCGGGTCGAACCTTCGATATCAGTGAAGAGCAACGTAACGGTGCCCGTCGGGATCTGCTCGGGCCTGGTCACATCACGAAGGATAGGGAGTTCTGCGGGGCTGGACTAGCCGAGATGCGCCCCGTTCCCGGCCCTAGAAGAGATATGCGCGGGCAATGGAATGCCAGCTGGCAGGGCCGGGTCGGGCACGGGGCTCCCCCAGCGAGTGTCGAGCGGCAGTTCACCGGCCCACAGTCCTAGCTCAGCGTCGGGGCTGTCCGCGTCGTCCGGCGGTCCAGTGCGAATCTTCACCGACGCTTCCGCGAGCGAGAGGGCGAGCAGCCGGGTGGCGGCCAGTTCCTTGCGACTCGGCTGCCGCACGTAGTCCCACTGCCCAGGGGCCAGATGCTCCGACACCAGCCGGAGACCGCTGAGCAGCTCCGCCGGGTCGTCGATCACGCGCGGCCGGGCGTAGATCATCGCGCTGCGGTAGTTCACCGCGTGCTCGAACACCGACCTGGCCAGGACCAGCCCGTCGACGATGGTGACAGTCAGGGTGACCTCGGGCATGTCCGCGGCCAGGCTCCGGCTCGCCACCGAGCCGTGGACATAGGCGTACTCCTCGTCGAAGCCGTAGACGGTCGGGATGACCATGACGCCCTCGGCGGTCGGCACGCCCAGGTGCGCGATGAAACCGGCCCGCAGCACCGCCATCAGGTCAGCCCGGTCCGCGCGGCCTTGCTCGCGGAGCCGTCCGTGCCGCGTCCTGGCAGTAGCCGAGAGTTGGGGTTCCGGCATGAATCACGTCCCTTGGCACGAAATGAGTTGCCAACAGTCTATGGAGCAACTGATTCAGTAGCCAAGTCCGCGTTGCCGGTTGCCGCGATGTCAGTGCGCGGCTAGCCAATCACCGAGCTGGCGGGCCAGCCAGCCGTGGTGCGACTGGTGCACATCGTGCCCCGCACCATGCGCCTCCCGGAACTCGCCGCGAGGAATCAGGCCGGCCAGGTCGCTCACCAGGTCCGGCGGGCAGAACACATCGTGGCTGCCGGTGATCAGCAAGGCCGGGCAGGAGATCAGGTGCGCTCGGGACCTGCTGATGTCACCGCCCGCAGCGATAAGGTCACCCATCGCCTGAGCCCAGCTCCGGGTCATCACCCGCGCACTGTCGGCGCCGTAAGCCTGCGTCAGGTAGGCGGCCAGCTCGATGAGCTCGGGCGACGGATCGTCGATCGCGCGGGCGAGCGAGTCCAGCGCGCCGGGCGGGGCCACTAGCTGGCCCGCCGCGCCCCAGGTGAACACCGACAGAGCCAATGACGGCCTGAGGCCGGCCAGCAGCAGGGCTTCCTCGCCGCCGTCGCTGAACCCGGCCAAGTGGGCTGCCCCGACACCGAGCGCGTCGAGCAGGCTCAGCAGCGTCTGGGCATCGTCGGCGTAGTAGCTCGCCGTGTAATGCCTCGGCTGCGGCTGCGAACGCCCCGATCCGGGCAGGTCGATCGCCACGATCCGGAAGCCATCGGCCAGCGCGGCCCGCAGCCCGTTCAGCTCAATGATGCTGCCGCCCCATCCCGGCATCAGCACGACCGGGTCGCCGCGGCCGGTGTCCTCGTAGTACAGCCGTGCGCCCTCGGACCCGTGCCATGGCATCGGCACATGCTAGCCGCCAAGCTCGGCTGCGGGCCGCGTGTTGAGCACCCGGTCAGGGGCGATGCCGGCCTGCTCGGCGCGGCGGCAGCCGCTATCGAGCCAGTCCAGCTGGCCCGGTGCGTGGGCGTCGGTGTCGATGGCGAACTGACAGCCGATCTCCGCAGCGAGCCGGAGCAGCCGGTCGGGCGGGTCCTGCCGCTCGGGCCGGCAGTTGATCTCGACGGCGACCCCGTGGTCACGACAGGCCTCGAACACCCGCTGCGCATTGAACTCTGACTCGGGGCGATCCCGGCGGCCGGTCACCATCCGCCCGGTGCAGTGCCCGAGCACGTCGACGTGCGGGTTCGCGATGGCCGTCAGCATGCGGCGCGTCATCGGCGCGGACGGCATCCGCAGCTTGGAGTGCACGCTCGCGACGACGACGTCCAGCCTGCCAAGCAGGTCTTCCCGCTGGTCGAGCGCGCCGTCCTCCAGGATGTCGACCTCGATTCCGGTCAGGATACGAAACGGCGCCGACTCGGAATTAAGTTCAGCCACCAGGTCGAGCTGACGCTCGAGGCGGGCGGCCGACAGGCCGTTCGCCACCGTCAGCCGGGGCGAGTGATCGGTCAGCGCGATCCACTCATGCCCGAGCGCGCGGGCCGCCGCGGCCATCTCGGCTGGCGGGCTGCCGCCGTCGGACCAGTCCGAGTGGGTGTGGCAGTCGCCGCGCAGGGCAGCGCGCATCGCGGTCCGCGGCGACTCGACGCGCACGCTGAGGAGGGCGGCCAGGTAGTCGGGCTCGCGTCCGGCCGCGGCCTCCGTCATCGCCTGAGAGGTCGCCGGGCCGATCCCGGCGAGTTCCTGCAGGGTGCCATCGGCTAGCCGTCGCTCCAGTTCGGCGCCCGGCAGGTCAGCCGCGGCGCGCGCGGCCCGGCGGAACGCCTGCACCCGGTAGGTAGGCGCGCTGGCGCGCTCCAGCTCGAACGCGATCTGGTGAAGCGCTTCAATGGGATCCACGAGCTACGTCTACCGCAGCCGGGGGTAGCTGAGCGAGGCAGCCCGCCAGGTTTCCATGATCCCGAAGGATTCGACATAGCGGGACGTGTCAATTCTTTCGCCAAAATCGCCAAGCCATCCACTGGCGCCACGGATCCGGTTGATTAAGGGTCAAAAGTCGACCGGATCCGTGGTGCAAAGCGCCTAGACGTATGCCGATAGTCGCTTCCGCAGCATCGCCCTGGCCCTGTGCAGCCGCGACATGACGGTCCCGATCGGTACGCCGAGCATCTCAGCGACGTCCCGGTACGGATAGCCCTCCACGTCCGCCAGGTACACGGTCGCCCGGAAGCACTCCGGCAGCTCGGTCAGGGCCTGCCGGACGTCTGAGTAGGCGAACTGGCCGAGCACAGCCTCCTCAGCCGAGGGTGCGGCGTGAGACGGGCCCTCATCCGCGGCCCCGGACGCAGCCGAGACGGAGTCAAACTCGGCGCTGAGCACGTGCTGGGGCTCGCGCTGGCGCTTGCGGTAGCCGCTGACAAAGGTGTTAGACAAGATCCGGAACAGCCACGCTCGCGAGTTGGTGCCCGGCGTGAAGTGCCGGATCCCGGCATAGGCCCGGGCCATGCTCTCCTGGACCAGATCCTCAGCATCGCTGGGGTTCCGCGTCATCCGGAGCGCGGCCGGATACAGATCACGCTGGTGACCTGCGAGTTCCTGCTCATAGACGAGATGATCTTCAGATGCGTGCGCGCTCATTAGCATGAGAGCTGTCGCCTCCTCATGAGGCGACGACAGTCGCCGACCCAGCACTCAACGAGCCGCGCAGGGGTCAGGAGCGCGGGACCGGGGGTGCCCCACTTCAGTCATTACAAGTCAGGCGTCGCGGTTACGGGGGGTCAGCGCGTCGCCACCACTTACGTGTGAACTGGAAGTATTTAAACCGCTACTCACTGTCATGTCAACAACAGCCACTCTAGCCACACCCTTCACGCAACGGAATCCGCAGACCGGTCAGAACCGCCCAGCTCAGCGGGCCGGCCGCAGGCGAGAGTCAGCGCAGGGCAAGAGCCACGGCCTGCTGCCGGGACAGGCTGGCACCCTCCCGGTAAGCGCTCCCATACTCGGCCTGTCCGAGGACATCCCGGACTTTGCCCTGCTCAGCCTTCCGCAGCTCTTCCTCGATGGCCGACCAGGTGATGCTGCCGTCGGCCAGCGCGTAGCCGATCCGGACGTCGGCGGCGCCATGGAGGCGGGCTGCCTTCAGCAGGTCGCCCTGCCAGGCGGCGCAGCAGGCCGCGCTGAACAGTACTTCGCACACATCGAGCCGGATCCCGCTGCGCCTGGCCACCTGGAGGCAGCGGCGCACCAGCGGCAGCGCGTCCTCAGGCCGGCCCTCGATCAGCAGCAGGATGGCCAGATCCTCGCGGAAAAAGTACAGGTACATCTCATCGCCCAGGCCCTCAGCGGCGGAGATGGCCGCCTCGAGGTGCAGCCCAGCCTCGGCCACGCCGCCCGTCGCCATATCGAAGGCGTACAGCATGTGCAGCTCGTTGGCGGCGAACAGCTCATCGCCGGACTGGCGGAAGCAGTCCAGCGCCTCCGCCCGCAGGCGGCGGTTCTCCGCTGCCGACGGCTCGGCAGCCGCCAGGCACCTCAGCATCTCCCCGAGCAGCTGCCGGTCGCCCGTCGTGCGCGCGATCGCGACAGCCTCGCTGGCCAGCTCGCGGACCCTCGCCAGGTCACCCTCGGTGAACACCAGCTCGCTGAGCTGGCCGAGTGCCCGTGCCCGCAGGGCGGGGACCCCGAGGATCTCCGCCATGGCCAGCCCGCGCTCGGCGTAGCCCCTGGCCAGAGCCCTGGCACTCGGGTCGGCTTGCAGCAGGAGGCCAAGGAGCCGGGACGTCGACAGCAGCGCGCGGGCGGCCAGCTCGGTGACGCCCGAGTCGTCAGCATCGACGGCGGCGCGCAGGTAACTCAGCACCTCCGGCTGCGCCCGGCTCACGGCGAACCGCTGCAGCGCCGTCCCCAGCCGCAGCACGTCGCTGGTCCGGCCGCCGTCAGCCAGGTGGCCGAACGCCGCGCGCAGGTTCTCCCACTCCGCGTCCAGCCGCCGCAGCCAGTGCCCCTGCCGCCGGCCAGTCAGCGCCGGCCCGGCCTCCTCGCCGACCCGCAGGTAGAACGCGGCATGCCGGTCCCGGATCGCCGTCAGCTCGTCTTCGCTGGCCGACTTGAACAGCTCCTGCGCGGCGTACTGCCGGACAGTCTCCAGCAGCCGGTACCGGACCGACTCCGCGCCTTCCAGCGTCATTCGCTCGGCGAGCACGAGGCTTTTGTCGACCAGCGAGCCGAGCAGGTCCATCACGTCGATGGCGTCGATCCCGCCGGCCGCGCAGATGGCCTCGGCCGCTTCCAGCTCGAACCCGCCAGCGAAGACTGACAGCCGCCGCATGGTCTCCCGCTCGGCGACGCTGAGCAGGTCGAAGGACCAGTCGACGGTGGCCTGAAGGGTCTGCTGCCGATGCAGCGCGTTGCGGCTGCCGCCGGTCAGCAGCCGGAACCTCTGGTCGAGCCGCTCACTCAGGTGCCGCAGCGACATCGACGACAGCCGGGCCGCCGCCAGCTCCAGCGCCAGCGGGATGCCGTCAAGCCGGCGGCAGATGGTCGCGACCAGCGGGGCGGCCGCATCATCGAGCATGAAGGCCGGCTCGTGTGATCGGGCCCGCTCAACAAAGAGCGTCACCGAGTCAGAGCCGGCGAGGTCGGCAGCGCTGATCGCGTCGCGTGGCGGCAGTGACATGGACGGGACCCGGTACACCCGCTCGCCTTCGATGCCGAGCGGCTCGCGCGAGGTGGCCAGGAACCTGACGCGCGGGCAGTACCGGATGACCTGTTCGCAGAACCTGGCCGCGTCGTCGATCACGTGCTCGCAGTTGTCCAGCAGGATCACGGCGTCCTGCCCGGTCAGGACTTCCAGGATCGACGCGAGCACGGCCGGCCCGGAGTGGTCGGGCAGCTCAAGCGCCGCCGCGACCGCGCCGGCCACCTGCTCGCCGTCGGTGACGACCGCGAGGTCGGCGAACCACACGCCGTCCAGCGCCACATCCAGCAGCTCGACGGCGGCCTGTAGCGCGAGCCTGGTCTTCCCGCTGCCGCCCGACCCGGTGAGCGTCACCAGTCGCGCCGACGCGGCCAGGGTGCGCACCTCAGCCAGCTCGCGTTCGCGGCCGATGAACGCGCTCAGCTGGCCGGGCAGGTTGTTGGGCAGATCCGGGTTGTCCAGCGAGGCGAGCGGCGGGAACGCCGACGGCAGGAAGTCCGCCTCCAGCTGGAACAGCTGCTCGGGCCGGCCCAGGTCCTTCAGCCGGTGCGCGCCAAGATCGCGGAGCCGGACGCCGTACGGCAGCGACTGCCACAGCAGCTCCGCCGTGGCCCCCGACAGCAGCACCTGACCGCCGTGCGCCGCCGACTCCAGCCGCGCCACCCGGTTGACGGCCGGTCCGAAGTAGTCGTTGTCGCGCTCTTCGCAGGCACCGGTGTGCAGGCCCATCCGCACCAAGATCGGCTGCGTCGTGGGCCAGTCCTGGCCGACAAGCGCCCGCTGCGCCGAGAGCACCGCGTCCAGGGCTGCTTCGGCCGTCGAGAACGCAGCGCAGAATGCATCGCCGACCGTCTTGAACACATAGCCACCGGCCAGCTCGATCGAGCCGCGCATGATCTCGTCGTGCCGCCGCAGGCCACGCGTCATCGCCTCCGGCTCGGCCTCCCACAGCCGGGTCGACCCCTCGATATCGGTGAACAGCAAGGTCACCGTGCCCGTGGGGATCTCGACCGGATTATGCACGCGCATACGATACGCGCACCGCCAGCCCCCGAGGTCCGGGTCAGGATCAGCCGGTGGCGTTCAGCCAGCGCACCGGGGCACCGTCGCCCGCCCGCCGGAACGGCTCCAGTTCCGCGTCCCATGGCTCGCCGAGCAGCAGCGCGAGTTCGGCCTCCAGCGAGCCGCCGAGCGCAGGGTGCTGCGGCCCGTGCCTATCGCGCAGGCCGCCGAGCCGGCTGTCAGCCGTCGCCGCCGACGCAGCCAGCGCCATGGCCGCGCGCAGCCTGTTTTCCGGAATCATGACGTCCCCGTTCGCGGCTACCACCGCGCAGAACGTGCCCAGCGAGGGGGTCACGCTATACCGGACGGCGTCGCAGCCGGGGCTGGCGTCCTCGGTGACCTCGAACCTGGTCAGGTTCCAGTTCGCCAACGCGGACGTGATCGCGCCAGCCGCACCAGGCTTGCCGCGCCAGAGCAACTCGGCGCGCATCGAGCCGGGCGAGGCGGGCTGATCCACCCACGGCATGCTGGCGGGCACGCCAAGAACCCCGGCTACTGCCCACTCAATATGCGGGCATAGCGCCGGGGGCGCACAGTGCACCTGCAGCACGCCTTCTACGGACACCCAGACCTCCCTGCGACAGACGAGGATGCGTCTTCCCCAACGACCTCGTATGCCGACAGGACCAAGTGCCGTCCTGGCGATCTTCCGCGACTCATTGTGCACTACGGCCGGCCCTTGCACCAGCACCACCCGCCCTCGCCACGCCAGCACTGTCCCTCACGCTGGTGTCGTGTTCTGATGGATGAGTGACGAGCACGGCCGACCAGCGGGCAGCCCTGGCTGGCCGGGACGTCGCTGGCCTCACCTTCACCGCCGAGATGTACGGGCTTCAGGTCGACCAGCTTGCGGCGTTACTCCGGCTGACCGACCGCCAGGCGCATGGCCTCGTGACCCGGTGGGCGAGCCGCGGACTGGTCACGTCGGCGATGCTCGGTCCCGGTCCGGCGTGGGTCTGGCTCACCAGAGCCGGCCTGACCGCGTGCGGCCTGCGGTACGCGACGGCGCCGCCCGCGCTCCCTCGGCTCGCGCACATCCGCGCAGTAACCGCGGTCAGACTGGCGCTAGCAGCCGTGCCTGCGTACTGCGACGCCAGCGCGCACTGGCGCAGCGAACGTCATTTACGGGCTCGCCTGGGCGGGCGGCTCGGCGCGCGTGATCACCTGCCCGACGCCGAGGTGCACTGGCCCGACAGCGCGCCCGTGGGCTGGGCCGGCGAATGCTGGGCCATCGAAGCCGAGCTCACCCCGAAGACCGTCGTCAGGACCACCGCGATCATGCGTGAGCTGCTGACCCGGACGGGCGACTACGGCTGCCCGGCCGCCGAAGCACGGGTGCCCGGCGCACCGCCCCGGCACGCCAGGGCGATCTATCTGTGCACGCCAGCCGCCACCAGCACGGTCACGCGCGCACGCGACGCGCTCGGCGCCCAGGCCGCCCGCATCGAGATCCGCGCCTTACCGGTGACGGCGCGAGTCCCGCCATGAGCTGGCGCACGACGAGGCGGCGCACGATGAGGCGGCGCACGACGAGGCTGGCCGCGGCCGGCTCGGTGGCCTTACTCGGCGCCGGGGTGGCCGTCGTCATGCTGCCGGTCACGCTGGTTGCCGTGGCCGCGTTGGTGGTTGCCGAGCGCCGCGGCTGGCAGCCTGGCCGTCTGTACCGGGCCGCCGCCTGGTGCCTGCCGATGCTCGCGGTCTGGCTGGCTGGCACGGTGATCGAGCGCGTCCCGGCCCTGACCGACCTCTGGCACGCCGTCCACCGCGGCAACTACCTGGCCGCCGCCGTGCTCGTACTTCCCGTCGCGGCACCCGCTGGCTTACTGGCCGCCGGCTGGGTCTGGTCGCGCAGGCTGCGCTCGATGGCGGCCGGGGCTGGCGGCCGGTCACCGGCCGCGGCGATCAGTTTCGATCAGCGGCAGTGGCGCCACCAGGTCCGCAGCGCGCGGGCCAGGATCGCGGCCCCTGGCGCGGTCCCGCTGCTGACTCGCAGCGGCGATTTCGTGGCCGGCGCCGTCATCCGGGCCGACGGCCACCCTGACCGGCCGCTTGCCCGGCTGCCCGCCAGCCGCCTGCGCTCGCACCAGATCGTCATCGGCAGCACGGGCACCGGCAAGACGACGCTGCTGTTACGGCTGTGGGCGGGGTTCCTGGCGAGCGGCCTGCGTCGGCACGCAACCGGCCAGGCAGGCGCACCACTACTGGTGATCCTGGACTGCAAGGGCGGTGCCGACGCCCGGCGCATCGCTGACCGCAGCCGGCGGGTGCTGCGAGACTCAGGAGCCAGGAACGTGGCCGTCTGGCCCGATGACGCTCGCCTCTCACTGTGGTGTCTGCCAGTCGGGAAGCTTGTCACGACACTGGTCGATCTCATCGAGCACGGCACTGGCGGCGCCGCCTACTACGCCGACGTGATGGAGGCGGTCGTCGCGCTGGCGGTCGAGGCGCCGGCCGGGCCACCAGTCAGCACGGCCGATTTCCTCGCCCGGCTTGACCCGGCCTGGCTCGCCCGCGCCTGGCTCGGCGATGAGGAGCGCCTGGTCCTCGCCCGCTCGTCGGCGCGCCAGGTGCCGGACATCGCGCTACGGTTTCGCACCTTGTTCCGGCGTCTCGGTGCTGGCCTGGACGGGCCCGGCAGCTTTGCCGACGCCGATGCCTGGTACTGCATCCTGGAGGGAACGGCCGAGGTCTCCGTCGCCGAAGCCCAGGCCCGCGCGCTCGTCGACCTGCTCGCCAGCTTCGTCATCGGCCCGCACCCCGGCGAGCCGTCAGGCGTCAGCCAGCCGCTAGTAACCCAACACCGCGAGGTGCTGCTCGCCGTCGACGAATTCAGCGCGGTGTCCAGGCGGCTGCCCATCTGGCAGCTGTACGAGCGCGCCCGGTCGCTCGGCCTCGCGGTCCAGGTGTCGGCGCAGTCGTGGCATGGCCTGGCCGCGCGTGAAGACGACAGGTACCGGCTCGCCGCGAGCGCCGAGGGCGGGATCTGGCTGCTGAACACGCCGCACCCTGACCCGGTCACCGCGCTCGCCGGGCAGCGATCACGGCTCGACAGCAGCCGTCAGCTCACCGGGCGGCTGCGCTGGAGCCGGACCGGGACCTCGCGGGTCGCGCCCGCGCCCACCGCCGACCCGGACCGCGTCCGCGGCCTTGAAGTCGGTCAGGCGGCCTACCTGTATCACGGCGGCGTCACCTACGTCCAGGTCAAGCGGCTCGTCGCCGGGCCCGCGGCCCTCACGGCCGACGCGGCTGTTACGACGCAATGGCCTGTCGCAACCGAGCCGGCGGGTGCTACCGCGGACGGGCGGGCCACCGCGGCGATCACAGCCACGCTGCCGGACGTGTCGGCATTCCTCGATGAGGCGTTCGGGCCCGCAGGCGGCGGCCGATGACCGGGCCGAGTCCGTTCACCGTGCTGGGCCTGGCCGCGCGCTTGGGCCTGCCCGTCAGCACCGAGCTGACCGACGACGACGTCCGTGCGGCCTGGCGCCGGGTTGCCGCCGCGACTCATCCAGATCGGGCGGATGGCGGGGACCCGGCCGCGTTCGCCGCCGCCGCGGCGGCCTACACGGCGCTGCGAACCCGGGCCGGGCGCGCCGAGGCGCTCGCCGACATGCGCGCGCAGGTACCCGGCCCGAGGACAGGCGGCCCCGTTCCCGGTCCGTGGCAGCTGCTGGTGCTGACCTTCACCGTTCGCCGCATCGCCCTCAGTCGCATCGCCCAGGGCCGGCCGTGGCGGCTGGCGCTGCGGGCGCTCGCCGTCGCGGCGGCCAGCTACCTGGCGGTCGCAGCGGCGGGCTGGGAGCCGGCCAGCGCCGCCGTGATGACGGGGGCGCTGACCTGGCTGCTGCGAACGGGACGGGCCGACCTCGGGCCTAAGCGCCCATATTCTTCTTGATCTGGTCGCCGAGCCCCGCCATGCCCGATCCGGCCGGCCAGCCGCCTGCCACGTAGGGCTGGCCGCCGGGGTGCTCGCCGAACCGCGCGGGCGGCGGCGAGACAGACTGGACGCTGGTGGCGCTGCACACGGCCGCGGCGTCGTTCGCCGGGCCCGGCACCTGGCTGCTGGTCGGGATCGCCCCGGCCGGGACACCCGGCCGCGGATGGTCGCCGAGGACGAGGCCAAGGTTGAGCGCGTGGGCGTCTCTGGCCGTCATCGTCTGGAGCCCGAACGTGGTCTCGATCAGCTTCAGGGTCGACGTGTGCTCGAACGGGCCGTGATGGACCACGCGCGGCCTAGCCAGATTGGAGACAACGATGGCTGGCACGCGGAAGCCGAGCTGGGTGTAGTCGGGGATCAGCTGCCCGTCAGTCGGCGTCGTGCTGTCGCCGGTGTGGTCCACATCAGCGGGATTGGTGTCGTCGATGACGTGCGGCGGCGGCACGTGTTCGAAGAAGCCGCCCCATTCGTCGAAGGTGACGACGAACACCGTGTTGTCGAGGTACCCGGCGTTCGCCAGCGCGTGATACGCGTCGGCGATGAACCGCTCGCCCAGCCGGATGTCGGCGAGCGGGTGGTCGTCGGCCGACGTTCCGTTGCCCTCGGTGTCGAAAGCCGGGTCGATGAAGCTGACGTTCGGCAGGTTGCCCGCGGCGCACGTGTCGATGAACGATGGCGTCGCAAGCGGAATCCCGACCGCGTCGACGTCGCCGTCGGCAAACGGATGCCAGAACGGGAAGTACTTTGTGCCCCACAGGGCCAGGAATGGCAGATCGCGGAAGAAGTAACCGCCGGTCGGAACGCCCTGGGTATTGGGGACGGGCGACAGCTGATCCCAGATCGTCGCCAGGCTCGACAGCGTGTCGCTGTTGTGGTCGCGGTCGGTCTGCGCGGCGTGCTGGTAGAAGCGGTTCGGGAAGGTCTCGCCCGCGAACGAGCAGAAGTAGCGGTCCAGGACCGTGTAGTGCTCGGCCAGCGCGCCGATGACCGGCAGGTCCGGCGCCGCCTTGCGGGTGCCGTCGCCGTTTCGGTTGCTGTAGTAGCCGGCCGGGAACGTGTTGGCCTTAGCCAGCGTCACACCAGGATTGCTGGCCGGGGCCGTCGGACGCTGCAGGAACCCGTCCATCCGGCCGAAGTTACGCTGGACCAGGAAGCCTTCCCAGCTGTGATCGGGGTCTGAGTACCCGCAGCCCTGGAAGTCGGGCGCGAGCGGGTAGTTCGGGTAGAAGTTCCCGTCGGTCGCCTGGTAGATCATGTCGTGCCGCCCGTCCGCACCGGGCAGCCAGCTGAGGAAGTGGTCGAAGGACCTGTTTTCCATCATGAGGATGACGACGTGCTCGATGCCGTCAGAGCCGTGCGGGGACAGGGCCGGTGCGGCGTTAGCCGCCGTCTGCGCGAGGAACTCGGTGCCAGTCAGGGCGAGTCCGGTGGAGGCCGCCATGAGGCCCAGAACATTGCGACGAGTCAGCATGAAAGTCAGTCTGTACAAAGGCCGATATCATCACCAGACCCCAGGAGCGGCGGGCCGATGACGTTGCGGGAAACGACAAGCTAACCGGCCTCGCGCGGACCAGATGAATCGGCCGCGCGCGTTTCCCTGACCCAGCCACGACCAATACTTCCTGCACAATGAACGGGATAGCAGGCCAGATCGCATTCGTGCTGGCCATGCTGGCGGTCATCCTGCTGGCACGGATGATCTCGGACCGGCTTGGCGTGCCGTACACGATCGTGCTGACCATCTGCGGTCTGATCTACGCGCTGCTCCCGGGTCCCAACCTGCATCTCGAGCCAGACCTCGTGTTGTTCCTGCTGATCCCGCCGCTGCTGTATGCGGCTGCGCTCCGGTCGAGCCTGCTGGCTATCCGGGCGAACTGGCGGCCTATCACTAGCCTCTCGGTAGTGCTCGTGCTACTGACGGCGTTCGCGGTCGGCGCGCTCGTGGCCTGGGTCGTGCCGCAGCTCACCCTCGCGGCCGGCCTCGTACTCGGCTCGGCTGTCGCGCCGCCCGACCCGGTGGCTTCGCTGTCGATCGGCCGCCGGGCCGGACTTCCGCCGCGGCTGCTGACGCTCATTGGCGGCGAAGGGCTGCTGAACGACGCGACGGCACTGACGACCTATCAGGTAGCGGTGGCCGCGACTGTCGCTGGCGGCGGCTTCTCGCTTGCGCTGGCAGCTGGCGAGTTCGTGCTCGCAGCCGGCGGCGGCCTGCTGATCGGCGCCGCGATCGGCTTTCTGATGCGGCTGGCCCGGCCGCTCCTGCGCGATCCCCTCATCGCGAACGCGGTATCGCTCGCGACCCCGTTCGCCGCCTACGTGGCCGGCGAGGCCGCGCATGTGTCCGGCGTGCTCGCAGTCGTCATCGCCGGCCTGATGGCCAGCCACGACTCGCCGCGCGGCGAATCCGGCGCCAGCCGGCTCCAGACCGACACCGTCTGGCACTTCGTCGAGTTCCTCCTGGAAGGCCTGGTCTTCCTGCTGATCGGGCAGCAACTTCCGGCCGTGCTCAACGGCCTGCGCGCCGAGCCGCCCGCCGTCACCGCGGCGGCGATCCTGGTGACGCTGGCCGGCGTGCTGTTCGTCCGGCCACTGTGGCTCGTGCTCACCCAGACCGTGCCCGGACTGTTCGGCTGGCGGCTCGGCGCGCAGAACCCGACCCTGACTGGCCGCGAGGTGACGGCGCTGACGTGGGCCGGGACGCGCGGCGTGATTACCCTGGCGGCAGTTTTTGCTATCCCCCTGGTCACCAGGAATCACCGGCCGTTCCCCGATCGCGACCTGCTGCTCCTGTGCGCCTACATCGTCGTCCTTGTCACCCTGGTCGGCCAGGGACTGACGTTCGGGCCACTGCTGCGACGCCTCGGCCTGCGGGCAAACGACGCCGAGGACGCGCAGATCCGGCACGAGGCGCGGCTGGCGGCCCTCCGCGCAGCGCAGAGCGCGGTGACCGAGATGCAGGCGAGCCGCGACATCCCCGCATCGGTAGCCGAGTCGATGCGCGCCGCGCTGCGCCGCCAGGCCGACCGGCACGAGGCCAGGTACAGCATGCTGACGGACTCCGACGGCGAGATCGGCTGGTCGCCTGAGCTGGAGGCCGCGATCCGGGCTCAGCATGCCGTCATCGATGCCCAGCGAGAGGAACTGCTGCGCTGGCGCGACAGCGGCCGGATGTCCGACGAGTCCCTCCGCCAGCTGCAGCACGAGCTCGACCTTGAGGAGCGGACGCTGCCTGGCGGCTAAGCCTGTGCCTGCCTGCCTCGCCACAGGTCGGTGATAAGGATGCCGAGTTCGGCCAGCAACTGGCGCAGGAGCGGCATCGACAATCCGATGACGTTGCTCGCGTCGCCGTCGATGCCATCGATGAACGGTGCCGCCCGGCCGTCGATGCTGAACCCGCCCGCCAGGGACAACGGCTCGCCACTCGCGGCGTAGGCGGCGATCTCGGCCTCGCTCGGCGTGCCGAACCGGATCGTGGTCGCGGCGACGGCGCTGGCCCGCCGCCCGGCCGCGCGGTCGAGCAGGCAGTGACCGGTGTAGAGCGTACCGGTCCGCCCGGCGAGCAGCCGCCACAGCTCGATCACCTCGTGCGCGGTAGCGGGCTTGCCGAACGCGGTGCCATCCAGGTCCAGCATCGAGTCGCAGCCAAGCACCAGCGCGTCGGGTCGCAGCGCCGCGACGGCGGCGGCCTTGCGCTCCGCGAGGATGGCGACCAGGCGCTCGGTTGTCGGCTCATCCTCGCCGCTCTCGTCGACGCCGCTGACGACCACCTCGGGATCAATCCCGGCGTCGCGCAGGATCCGCAGCCGCGCCGGCGATCCAGAGGCAAGGACCAGGACGGGAATCATTAGGCGCGAGCCTAACCGGCGCCGGTCGGTTAGCGCGCCCGGCGCCGATCAGGGATCGTCGCTGCTGTACCAGGGGGGCTGACCTGACGCATCGTCTCGGCCAGCTGTTCCAGCGCGGGCAGCGCGTCGGTAAGTGCGGCAACGTCATCGGCTGGTAGCAGCGCCAGGCACTGCGACACCGCCGCCGCCCGGCCCGCCTTGATCTGGCGGTCGACGCGCTGGCCGGACGGCGTGCTGACCACCGACACGCTGCGCAGGTCAGCTGGGTCCGGGATGCGGTCGATCAGCCGCATGTCGACGAGCCTGCCGATGACGCGCGAGAGCATGGTGGGATTGATCCCCTCGAGCTCGCCGAGGTCGGGCAGGCTCATCGGGCCGCGCGCCACGATGAGCCCGAGCACCGAGGCCTGCGACGGCGTCAGGCCCTCCCCGGTCGACGACGCGTTGAGCTGGCGGGCGACCTTGATGATGACCCGGCGCAGGCGGATCGCGCCCTCGTCATCCATCGGCGTCATCCATAGCCAAAATCCTACCGTCCGCCAACTAGTTGCCTGCTGGCAAGCAGTGTAATGTCGGTCCGAAGTGGCTGACCAGGTAGCGCACGCTGACACCACCTCCGTGCAGGTCCCGGAGGACTCCGCACGCGGGCGCGTCGTCATCTTCGCGATCGTCTCGCTGGCGCTGATGATGGCCTCGGTCGACCAGACGATCGTGGCAACGGCGCTGCCCGCGATCCAGCGCGACCTGGACGCGCCGGTGAACTGGAGCAGCTGGACCATCACGGTCTACGCGCTCGGGCAGGTCATGGTCATGCCGCTGGCCGGCAAGATCGGCGATCAGTTCGGCCGCAAGCGGATCTTCCTCGGCGCCGCCGTGCTGTTCACGGCCGCCTCACTGTGCTGCGGGCTCGCCGACAACATCTACCTGCTGATCGTGCTGCGGGGGATCCAGGCCATTGGCGGCGGCGCCTTCATGCCGTCCGCAACGGGAATCGTCACTCACCTGTTCGGCAAGGACCGCGACCGTGCCGTCGGGCTCTTCGCCAGCATCTTCCCGATCGGCGGGCTCATCGGACCGGTCCTTGGCGGGATCTTCGTGACGTACTGGTCCTGGCGCGGCATCTTCCTCGTCAACATTCCCATCGGCATCGTCCTGGTAGTGCTCGGCGCGATCTTCATCCCCGACATCGCGCGGCGGCCGGACCGCCATCTCGACATCCGCGGTGTCGTGCTGCTCGGTACCACGCTGCTGGCCGCCATGCTCGGCATCGGCTACCTCGGCGGCGCCCGCAGCGATCCGCTGAGCGCCTACTTCCTGGTGCCGGAGTGCGTCGCCGTCATCGCCGCGACGGCGTTCGTCCGGCACTCCGCCCGGGCGCAGTCGCCGTTCATCTCACTGCGATTCCTGACCGGACGCGGGTTCGGCGTCATGAACCTGATCAACTTCCTGTACGGCAGCGCGGTGCTGGGGTTCGCCCCGCTGGTACCGCTGTATGCGGAGGTCCGGTACGGCCTGCCCGCGCTTGCGGCGGGCACGCTACTCACGGCCCGGGCCCTCGGCATGATCGCCACCGCCGGGCTGTCGGTCTACCTGCTGCGCCGCACCGGCTACCGGTGGCCGATCGCGGTCGGCTTCACCTTGTCCGCCGCCGGGCTGGCAGCGACCGCCATCAGTCCGCACGGCCTCGGCACGTACGCCTGGCTCGCCGTGACCACCGGCATCTGCGGCATCGGCATGGGCATCTCCACACCGGCGTCCAATAACGCCACACTCCAGCTCGCTCCCGACGATGCCGCCGCCGTGGCGGGCCTGCGCGGCATGTTCCGCCAGTCGGGCGCCATCACCGCCGTCTCCATCACCGCCGCGATCCTGGCCCGCAGCGCCGACCCTGGTCTGGCCCAGGCGCACGTCTTCCTGGTCTTCGCGGCCACGCTGATCGCCGCCCTGCCGCTCGTCTTCCTGGTACCCGAGCATCGCGGCCGCTGGTGACGGAATGGGGCAGGCCGCGAGCGGGTTGCCACCGGCATGAGCAACGGACACAAGATCACGATCAGCCCGGCCGGCCAGCACGTCGAGATCTCCCTGGGCGGGGTCAAGCTAGCGGAGTCCGACCGCGCCCTGCTGCTTTCCGAAACCGGCAGCCGCGCCCGTTATTACCTGCCGCGCGCCGACGTGCGCACCGAGTACCTGCGGCCGACCGCCACGAAGACCACCTGCCCGTTCAAGGGCGAGGCGTCCTACTGGGCCGTTGAGCTGGACGGCGTCGTGCACGAGGACGTGGTGTGGAGCTACGAAACACCGATCTCCGCAGCCGGCGACATCGCCGGCCTGTTGTGCTTCTACGCCGAGCGCGTC
>DATHPF010000374.1:0-1634 GCA_035484155.1 Streptosporangiaceae bacterium | reverse complement strand
AAGAACATGATCGACAAGGACGAGTACCCGCAGACCGCGGAGGTCGAGCGGCGCTGCGTCCACATGCTGGCCGACCTGTGGCACGCACCCCATGCCGCCAACACCGTAGGCGCATCAGCGATCGGATCCTCAGAGGCCTGCATGCTGGCGGGCATGGCCGCCAAGTGGCGGTGGCGGGCGAAGCGGCAGGCCGAAGGCAAGCCAACGGACCAGCCGAACATGGTATGCGGCCCGGTCCAGGTGGTGTGGCACAAGTTCGCCCGGTACTGGGACATCGAGATGCGCGAGGTCCCGATGTCCGACGGCCACTACGCCATGGATCCGGCGTCCATGCTGGAACGGGTGGACGAAAATACGATCATGGTCGTGCCGACGTTCGGCGTCACCTACACCGGTGTCTACGAGCCTGTGCAGGCCATGGCCGAATCGCTGGACCAGTTGCAGGCAGAAACCGGCCTCGACATCGACATTCACGTGGACGGGGCCAGCGGCGCGTTCCTCGCGCCGTTCTGCGCACCGGACGTGCTCTTCGCCTTCCGGCTGCCCCGCGTCAAGTCGATCAGCACCTCGGGGCACAAGTTCGGCCTGGCTCCGCTGGGCGTCGGCTGGGTCCTCTGGCGAGACCGCCAGGAGCTTCCCGACGACCTGGTGTTCCACGTCAACTACCTCGGCGGCGACATGCCGGTCTTCCAGATCAACTTCTCCCGCCCGGCCGGCCAGATCATCGCCCAGTACTACAACTTTCTGCGTCTCGGCTTTGAGGGCTACAAGCGCATCCACGACGCGTCTTATGCGATCGGCCAGTACCTCGCCGCGGAGATCGTCAAGCTCGGCCCTTTCGAGCTCCTGTGTGACAGCAATCCGGCCACGGGCATCCCGACGGTGACCTGGCGCATTAGCGACGGCGAAGACCCCGGCTAAACCCTGTTCGACCTGGCCGACCGGTTGCGCGCCCGAGGCTGGCAGGTACCCGCCTACACCCTCACCGGAACAGCCGCCGGCATAGCCGTCCAGCGCATTCTGGTCCGCCTGGGCGTCAGCCAGGACATGGCCTCCCTGCTGCTCGATGACTTCAGGGACGCCGTCGGCCATTTCTCGAAGCACCCGGTCACCGTGCCCATGTCGAAAGAGGAGTCAGGCGGTTTCAGCCACCTGTGACGATCGACCGCTCAGCCGACCGGCTCAGCCGGCCCGGGCCAGAATGACGGCGTCTCGTGCAGTTGCCGGTACGGGCCGCCGGCCCGCATGAGCTGCTGATGCGTGCCGCGCTGGACGACCCTGCCGTGCTCCAGGACGATGATCTCGTCGACCTGGTCGAGCCCCTCTAGCTCGTGCGTGATGAGCAGGGTGGCGCGGCCCGCGGTGAGCGCGAGCAGATCGGCGGTCAGGGCAGCGCGCGCTTCGGGATCCAGGTGCGCGGTCGGCTCATCGAGAATCAGCACGGCCGGATCCGCGAGCAGCGCCCTGGCCAGCGCGAGCCGCTGCCGTTCACCGCCAGACATGGCCGCCCCGTGCACGCCGACGGGAGTGTCCCAGCCCAGGGGCAGCGAATCGATCCAGGGCAGCAGCCGGGCCAGCGACGCGGCAGCCGCCAGTTGCTCCTCGCCAGCGCCGGGCCGGGCCAGACGCAGGTT
>DATHPF010000373.1:0-3679 GCA_035484155.1 Streptosporangiaceae bacterium | reverse complement strand
ACACCGTGATTTGCGCCCTCGGCTGTGATCTAACGAACGGTCACGTCCTTGACCTGCATGACGGACGTCGTCTTGATCGCGAAGCCAGCCCGCTCATAGAGGCCGAAGGCGGCCGTGGGCGAGTCGGCGCTGACGGTGAGTGACGCGGCTGTGAAGCCTGCGGACCGGGCGTCGGCGAGCGCACGGGAGAGCAGGGCCGAGGCGATGCCACGGTTGCGGGCCGAGCTGCGAGTGGCGACCTCAGCGATGTACAGATCGTGGATGCCAGTCAATTCGGTGTACGCGTCGTACTCGCGCCCGATGAGGACGCCGACCAGCTCGGCGGCGTCGTAGGCAAGGTAGCTGAAGTCTGGCCGGAAGGAGTTGTAGCTGAGGAAGTAAGCCCATTCGTCGGGTGCCATCTGGTCGGCTTGCCCGTGAGCGCCGAAGGCCTCATTGCGTAGCACAAGCGCATCCTCAGCCAGCTCTGCCGTGAACGCGACGATGTGCACCCCGGTGGGAACCGGCGCACTGAGGCCGGGCACCGTCAGGTCAGCCGCCATCAGGTGGTACCAGCGCGCAGGCCGGAATCCGCGCGATGCGTACAGGGCGCTCGCCCCGGCGTCGCCGGCCGAGCACCATGCCGATATCGACAGCGGCAAGCCGGGATGACGCTCCTTGTGCAGCGGCACAGCAGCAAGCTCGGCCCAGTCCAGCAACTGGCCGCCGATGCCCTGCCCGCGATGAGCCGGGTGCACCCCGCCAAACAGGCTCATCTGATGGACCTGTTCGGCCGATCCGCTGGAAAGGCAGCAGTAGCCGACCATGACGTCGCCATCATGCACGGACGTCGAACCGCGCGGATAGTCGCGGCCGGGCTCACGGAAGGTCTCCAGGAGATCTTCCTCCCCGAAAACGTCCCCCGTCTGGTCCACGTCCTCGATCGCCGCCAGCAGCACCGTGCAGGCCGGCACGTCCGTCGCCTCGATCGGCCGCCAGCTCAGGGTCTCGGTTCCGCTCATGGCGCGAAATATAGCGAGCAGGAGTAATCCACCGCGAACGGGTTACCGAGCCGTGCGTCCGGCATCGAGCCTGTCCTGCCGGACCGCAAGGCCCGGCCAGGTCAGGTCTGCAGCGGCAGCATCTCGACGACGAACTCGTCGATGAAGTGCTCCAGGCCACCGCTGGCGGGCAGGGACGCCGGACGGATCACGAACTTGCTGAGCCCGGCCTCGATGTAAGCACCGATCATGCGCTGAGCGTCTGCCCAGGTAGCCGGCGAGAGCGTCGACGGATCGACGCCGGGCCGGCGCCGCTCGATGGCGCGCATCACGTCCGGCGTCATCGGTCCGACGGCGAGACTGATGCCGAAGTGCTCCGGATCCACTTCCCGGCCGCTGTCGGCGGCCGCGGCCTGAATCTGCTCGCGGGCGGCGCGAGCCTCCGCGGGCGTCAGGAAACTGCCGAGCCATCCGTCGCCGAACCTGCCAACCCGCCGTAGCCCCTCGGGTGCGCTGCCACCGAGCCAGATGTCGAGCGGCTTGCCCGGCAGCGGGCCGACGCTCGCACTCTCGACGCTGAAAAACTGGCCAGCAAATGACACCTCCCGCTGCGCCAGCAGGAGCCGCAGCAGTTCCAGCGACTCATCGAAGACGGCCGCGCGGGGGCCGCTCACCGGAAACGCCGCCGCCTCGGGCCGCCGGGCCGGCCGCAGCCCGAACACTGGCAGTACCCGGCCGGGAGCCAGCCCCGCGAGCGAGGTCAGCTGCTTGGCGACGAGGACCGGATGACGGCCGGGCAAGACCGCGACGCCCGTGCCGACCTTCAGGTGACTGCTTCTGGCGAGCGCGTACATCATTCCGGTGAACGGCTCGACCAGGTCGCCGTACACGACCTCGCTCAGCCAGAGCGAGTCGATGCCTGCCTTTTCCAGCAGGTCGACTCCGTCTGCCAGGCCCTGCGGTGTCGCGGCCGGGCCCAGGCTGACCCCAATCCGTACCTTCATGGCTCCATCCGATCACATCCGCCGCCGGGACCCGAAACGCGAGTCATTCCGGCCGGCGCTGCGCGCCGCTAGGGTTCGGACATGGACGACGCGCGCATCACGGCCTCGATTACGACCGAGGTAGCGGCCGCGTTCGCGCGCGACGGCGTCGCGTGCATTCGCGGCGTCCTCGATCCAGGCGAGGTCGCCGCCGCAGCACGTGCCGTCGAGGCGGTACTCGCCGCACCCAGTCCGCTGGCGCTCGTCGCCAGCGACCGCGACGACCCCGGCTCCTTCACCGAGGACTTCTGCCGGTGGCAGCAGATCCCGGAGATCGAGGCGCTCGCCCGGCACTCGCGGGTACCCGAGATCGCGGCCGCGCTGATGGCGACGCCGCAGGCGCGGTTCTACCACGATCACGTACTGGTGAAGGAAGGCCGGACGCGCCAGCGCACGCCCTGGCATCAAGACCAGCCTTACTACAACGTGGACGGACGGGGCGTCAGCGCATGGATCCCCGTCGACCCTGTACCTGAGGCTGGATGCCTGGAACTGGTCGCCGGCTCGCACACCGGCCCGTGGCTGCTGCCGCGCACGTTCCTGACCAACGAAGCGCGCTGGTTCCCGGCCGGCAGCCTGGCCGAACTGCCCGACATCGAGGCGGACCGCGGGGCCTATGACATTCGCCGTTTCGAGCTGGCGCCCGGCGATGCCATCTTCTTCGACTTCCTGACAGTGCACGGTGCGCCGGGCTTCCCGTTCGACTCACGGCGCCGGGTGCTGTCCCTTCGCTACCTGTCAGCCGACGCCCGGCACGCGCCGCGCCGCTGGCGCACCTCGCCGGTCTTCGACGGGCTGGACGCCGAGCTTGCCGAGGGCGCCGAGATGGATCACCCGCTGTTCCCCGTCGTCTGGCCGACCTGAGGCACTCGCCCTGGATAGCTTCGCTCGACGAGAGCGAGACCTTCGTCAACGGTGTGGTAGCCGACCTCGCGATACAGCAGTGCGATGTCTTCTGCGTCGGTTTCAACTCTGGACGAGAAAAGCTTCATTGCGAGCAGGTATTCGGCTGACGCCACATCTACCAGGAGACCGGGCGCTTCGAAGTACCGCACCGCATGAGGATCGGGCCCTGGCAGGAATCGGTTGGCGCGAATATCGCGTCGAGGTCACGCGTAGCGCGCCGCGCGTCGAAGCACAGTGCGATCGCCGCCCCGCCGACCAGGAAAATCTCAGCCCGTTGCCCGGCGGCATCGAGTTCAGACGCGAGTTCTCCGAACAACCGGCGGATGTCGTCGGCGGAGAGGGGAGCGTGAGTCATAGCCGGCTCAACGCGCCAGCGGTGATGAAGATCCCCCTCGTACGGAACGACGGCGGGGACTCCTGGAGTGCGGTTGGGTGCATCCCGCGCAGCGGTGTTACGAACCACCATCTGGCGGAGTACCGCCCTGGTTTGCGCGCCCAGGAGGGCAACGGCCAATCGTCGCGGCGGGCGAGGTACTCCGCCAGTGCAGCGAGTGCGGCATCGACTTCCGTGGATCCTGTCGGTGGCGGCTCGCGACTAAACCGCTGAGACGCGACCGAGGCTCCGTGTCGGGCAAGATCGTGGGAGTAGTCGTCAAGAAGCTGGACGATGACGTAGCGCCAGACAGACTGAAGCGTCTCCCCTTCCAGCAGGAGCTCGTCGGCAAGCGAAGCAGCACCAACAGCGTCCAG
>DATHPF010000372.1:0-3765 GCA_035484155.1 Streptosporangiaceae bacterium | reverse complement strand
GCCATCGCGTCCAGTATCGCGGGCACTGATGCGAACGTTTCAAGGCATCCCCGCTTGCCGCAGCGGCACAGCGGGCCGCGGGGGTCGATGGTGATGTGCCCGATCTCGCCTGCGCCGCCATGGGTCCCGCTGACCAGTTCTCCGTTGACGATCACGCCGGCGCCGATTCCGCTGTGGAACTTGACCGTGATCGTCGTCGCTTGCCCGCGGCCAGCGCCCCAGATGTGCTCGCCGAGCGCCGCGAGGTTCGCGTCGTTCTCGAGCAGGGCCGGAAGATTGAAGGCGCGAGCGAAGTCGTCGGCGACTGTTCCGCCCCACCCTGGCAGGATGTCAGAGTCGACGACGCGCTGACTGTTGATGTCGATTGGCCCTGGCAGGGCGACACCTGCGCCTAGCACATTCTGGCGTTCGACCCTGGCCGAGGTGATTGCGTCCTTGACGAGCCGGGCTGCGGACGCGATGCCCTCGTTCTTGTTGTAGGTGACCGGAAGCTCTGCCTGCTCGACCGCCAGGACATTCGCATGCAGGTCGCAGATGAGCACTCGGACATGCCGGAATCCGAAGTCGACTCCGACTGTCGCCAGCAGGGCGGGATTGAGGGCCAGCGCCATTCCCCGGGGCCCGGACCGCTTAACGTCAGCCAGGCCTGCGGGACCGACCCCAATGAGGACTCCTTCATCCATCAGCGAGCGCACCAGCGCGGTGATGGTTGACGGGGCCAGCCCGATCGACCGAGCGAGTTGCGCCCTGCTGAGGGGGCCGCCGGCGAGCAATGCCCCGAGCGCTCGGTACCTGGGCGAGGCGGGATCCTCGCCCGCCGTGTCAGTGAAGGTCGGCGCCATGTGCGCAGGATACTAGAAAACTCACCTTTATTCATCTATCGAAGGTAACGAGCTTAATCGAGACACCTCAGAGCCATGACAGTTCATTTGATGAAGTGTTACGGTCCATCCGACGTCTCCCGGGACGGCATTTCATCACCAGGAGGAGGTTGGTTCGATGCGTTCTTTCAAGCCAGCAGCTGCGCTAGTCGTCACTGTCCTCAGCGTCGCCGCAGCGGGCTGCGCGACCTCTCCCTCGTCGTCCGCGGGCGGCACGCCGGCCACGTCGAGCTCAAACGCGACGCAGGGGAAGCTCAAGTCGATCTTCTTCGCCAATCCGCTGCCGGCGTATCCCGACTGGGGGACTGCGAACAAGTGCTTCTATGCCGAGGTCAAGAAGTTCGGCCTCACCGGAGTCAGCCAGGGGCCGACGGGGCTCCAGATAAACGACCAGTTCGTGCTGGACAGCATCTCGCAGGCACTCGCTGAGCACTACAGCGCGATGATAGTGGTGCCGATCACCCCGTCCGAGTACCAGCCGATCATGCAGCGCGCGAGGGCGCAGGGCATGATGGTGGCGACGCTGAACACGGGATCCTCGACGTCAGCTCAGAACTTCGAGATCGGCACCAGCTATCCGGCGCTCGGCCAGGAGGTCGCGAAGAACATCGGCGCGCGTGGCGGCCAGCAGTACCTCGGGCTCGTCACCAACGGCCCTGGCGGGATCGGTGCCACGATCTTCAGCTCGCTGGAGGCCAACCTGCCCGCGAACGTCCATCTTGTGGCGACGGCTTATGACAACGGCGACCCGAGCAAGACGGAGGATGCGGTGGCGCAGATGCTCATCGCACACCCGAACATCAACGTTATCTACTCATGGGAGGGGACGGCAGTGGCCGGGATCTCGGCTGCGATCAAACAGCAGAACCGGGTCGGCAAGACAGCCGGCGTGGTGAACGACCTCACGCCTCAGGTCATCGCCGGCATCAAGGACGGCACGATCTACGGAACGAACCGGCAGCATTTCTGCCTCATGGCCCAGGACGCTGTCAAGGACTTCGTCGCTGTCAGCCGTGGCCAGACCGTCCCGCCGCTGACCGACACCGGCACCACATTCGTCACGAAGGCGAACCTCCAGCAGGTCCTTGCCGAGGTAGCGGCAGGGCAATAGACGATGACGGCGCTCGCGGCGACACGCACCCCGGCACTCCAGCTTCGCGGGATCACCAAGACCTTCGGGCACGTCATCGCACTGGCCGGGGTTGACCTGCAGGCACGGGCCGGAGAGGTTCTCGCGATTGTCGGAGACAACGGCGCAGGGAAATCAACGCTCATCAAGATCGTTAGCGGGGTGTACCGCCCCGACAAAGGGATCATGGAAGTGGAGGGCGCGGCGGTCGCGCCCGGCAGCCCGGCCGAGGCGCGGCGAACCGGCATCGCCACCGTGTTCCAGGACCTCGCACTCGTCGAGGTCCTGGACGTGGCGACCAACATGTTCCTCGGCCAGTTCCCGCGCCGTGGCTGGTTCGTCGACCGGGCGGCAATGGACTCCGAGTCACGAGCGTTCCTAGATGGACTCGGCGTGACCGTGTCCTCGGTCAGGTCGCAGGTCGGGATGCTCTCCGGCGGCCAGCGGCAGATCATCGCCATCGCCAGGGCGATGCGCGCCGGCGGCAAGGTGGTGCTGCTGGACGAACCCACCGCCGCCCTCGGCGTGCGCGAGACAGGTCAGGCGGCCAGGCTGATCCGTTCGCTCAGGGATCAGGGATGCGCGGTCATCTGCGTCAGCCACGACATGAGCTTCGTCTTTGACCTTGCTGACCGCATCCAGGTCATGCGCCTGGGCCGCGTCGCGGGAGTCCGCCAGGCACCGGCGACGACCCGCGACGAGATCGTCGGGCTCATCACGGGCTCGGTGGCTGCCGACCCCGCCGGCGGGCAGGCCTGAGGGACACCCCGGATGGCCGACATCGCACAGAAGACATCACCAGACCCGGGCCTTACGACCCGTGCCAGGCAGCGAGACTGGAACCGCTATACGCAGCAAGCCGGGCTGGTCATCTGCATCGTGGCCTTGGGCGCAGTTTTCTATTCCATCAACTCCCTTTTCGGTTCCGGATCGAACCTGATCGAACTCCTGCGGTCCGCGACGCTGTATTTCATCGTCGCGTGCGCGTCGACGCTCGTTCTCGTGGGCGGCGGCCTCGATTTCTCGATCGGCGCTATCTATGCCCTCGGCGCCGTTGTCACCGGGCTCATAATTGTCAACGGCGGTCCCTGGCCGCTCGCCATCGTCGCGGGAGTCGCGGTCGGAGTCGCATTCGGGGTTGTCAACGCGCTGGTATCAGTGCGGCTCAGAGTTCCGCCGCTCATCGCGACCCTCGGCGCCTTCTTCGTGGCCACCGGACTCGCCGATGCCATCACGAGCGGAAACGACGTCTACGGGTTCCCGAACGTCTTCATCAACCTGGGTGCGGGCGGCGTCGGCGGAATCCCTTATCTCATCTTCTACGCCGTGGCCGCAGGCCTCATCTTCCACGTGCTCCTGGAAAGGACGGTCTTCGGCTACAACATCCGCGCCACCGGCGGAAACCGGGCTGCCGCGGCCGCCAACGGCATTCGCGTAGAACGGCTGGACATCTGGCTGTACGCCATCAGCGGCGGAGTCAGCGCGCTCGCCGGCATTCTGGGCGCCGCACGCCTTAGCACCGCCTCCCCCGCCGCTGGCGGGGCTGACCTTACCTTTCAGGTCATCACGGCGATCATCATCGGCGGGACATCCCTGTTCGGCGGCAGTGGCACAATCGCCGGCAGCGCACTGGGGGCCATCTTGTTCGCTGAGATCAACAACGGCCTTCAGGTCATCAACGTAGACCCGCTCTACCAGGACATCTTCATCGGCGTGATCCTCGTCGCAGCCGTGGCCCTCGATCAGTACCGGCGA
>DATHPF010000371.1:0-4855 GCA_035484155.1 Streptosporangiaceae bacterium | reverse complement strand
TGTCCCGGTCACCAGGTACCAGCGGCCAATACGCAGCGCCGACCGAGGCCGTCACTCCCCGCGCCAGCGGCCAGTACCTCACGCCGGTCCAGCCCGTCACACCCCGCGCCAGCGGGCAGTATCCAGTGCCAGCAGGCTTCGGCCTGCCTGAGTCTGGAGCTGACGGGAGCCGCCAGCCGACGACGGCGTACATGCCGGTGCCCGACAGCACCACAGGGGTCGCCCTGCCGGTCGCGGCGGAGGCGCCGCTGCCACTAGAGGCCGAGGCGATGCGCGCCGCATCGGCGGCTCGCAGGCCGCGTCCGACAGCGCGCCGAGGCGTGGCGGCGATCCCGCCGCCGACTCCTCCCGCCGCTCCGGCGGCAGCCACGACGGGCGCAGCGCCATCCGCAGGCGCGGCAATGCCGCCGCTGACCGGGAACAGTGCCGCCGCTCCCCTGGCAGCAGCTGTGCCCGAGCCTGCGCCGGCCCCGACGCGGCAGCGCCGGGCTGCGCGACGACGAATGGCCACCGAGCGCCTGTTCGCCGATCTGGCCACACTCGCCGGGATCCCGGTCGAGTCCTACGCGGTAGGCGAGGCCGTCGACGGGGCGCTGTGCCTCGTCCAGACCGAGCAGGGGTTCGAGGTCTTCCACTCCGCGGCCGGCGCCCGGCACGAACTGCAGGTCTTCGCCACGGAAGAATCGGCCTGCTTCTACCTCTTCGGCGTCCTCGCTGCCGAGGCAGTTCGCAATGGGTCACTCGCGCGCGTCTTCGTCCCCGCTGGTATGTCTGCTGGGCAGCCTGAGCCCGCCTGACTGGTAACCGCGCGGGGCAAGGCGAAGCGCGGGCCTAGCTCGGATTCACCCTGGATCGCCGGTCCCGCTTAGTCGTTACCAGCGCACCCAGGGTTACCTCGGCTACGTGGTCGCTTTCGTCATCTATATCGGCAATTTTCGGCAACACCACGCCAACCCCGGGGCATCGGCTCACCGCGAGTGCAGTAAGTCTGAGAAGTCCCTACGGGCTTCCTGAACTCCGCACGGATGGACAGCCCCGACGGCTAGGGTGCAAAGTGCCGGCGGGGCTGAAGGTCCCCCGCTCCCCAAGCAGCCCCGCCGGCATCTACAAGCGGCGCCGGGGCAAGATGGGCCCATGCAACAGCCGACTATCCCCCTCACCGGCGCCCAGTACGACATCGCTGCTGGCGACTATCAGGCCACCGTCACCGAACTCGGCGGCGGGCTGCGCGCGCTCAGCCTGGCCGGCCAGCCACTCATCAGGACCTATGACGCGGACGACCTGCCAACTGCGGGCACGGGCCAGCTGCTCACGCCCTGGCCGAACAGGATCGACCACGGCCGCTACTCCTTCGGCGGCCTGACCCACCAGCTCGATATCTCCGAGCCAGCCCACGACAACGCCATTCACGGCCTCACCAGATGGGCGAGCTGGCGGGTGATCACGCACACCGCCGATCAGGTCGAGCTCGGCCTCGACCTGCTCGGCCGGACCGGGTACCCGTTCTGCCTCGAGCTGCGCGCGCACTACCGGCTCAGTGCTGACACCGGCCTTGAGGTGACCGTGACCGCGGGCAACCGGGGCAGCCGGGCGGCGCCGTTCGGCACGGGTGCGCACCCGTACTTCGTGGCCAGCGCCGGCCTCGTCGACGAGTGGGAGCTTGAGCTGCCCGCGGGCCGCTGGCAGCCCGCCGACGACCGCGGCATCCCGGCAGGTGACCCGCAGGATGTGACCGGCTCGGAGTTCGACTTCCGCACCGGCCGCAAGATCGGCGGCACGACGCTGGATCACGCGCTCACCGGGCTGGCTACCGACGCCGACGGCCACGCCTGGGCACGGCTGGCGGGGCCGGCTGCGCAGATCGCGATCTGGCTCGGCCCTGGCTACCGCTGGCTCCAGGTTTTCACCGGCGATCCACTCGGGCCGCAGGCCCGCCGCCGCGCGCTGGCGATCGAGCCGATGACCTGCCCGCCGAACGCCTTCGTCACCGGGATCGATCTCGCGACGGTCGAGCCGGGGGCTAGCGTGGCGTACCGCTGGGGGGCGGCGGCCACGATCAGTTAGGACGGGAACGGGGTCGACGCACCGAGCAGTGCCGTCACCCGCGCCAGGTCCGCGGCGGTGTCGATGTCGTCGGGCCTGCCGGTGTCGGCGCACTCGATCTGCGTGACGAGCTCAGGATGTGCCCGCAGGAACGGGCGGGCGCCGACGTCGCCTTCGGCAAGCGCGGTGACCTCAGTCCAGTGCTCCCGGCCGAGTAGCACCGGATTGCGCGGCCGGCCGTCGTAACACGCGACGGCGACGCTAGCGCCCGCCGCGTGCGCGGCGATTAGCCTGCGCACCGACTCCGGCCCTACCAGCGGCTGATCCGCCAGGGCCAGCACGGCCGCGGTGCTCTCGGCCGGGAGCGCCGCCAGCCCCGCCGCCAGCGACGAGCCCATACCAGTCTGCCAGCGGGGGTTGTGCACGCTGATCACGCCAGGCTGGCCGCCGTCGCTTTCGCCAGTCTCGGGGTCGTCCGCAGGCTCCACCAGATCGCGCAGCTCCGCGTCCAGCTGCGCCGCGCCCGACACGACAATGACTGGCCTGGCGCCGCCCGCCTGGAGCAGCCCGATCCCCCGGCGCACGAGCGACTGGCCGCCGATGACGACAAGCGCCTTGGGCTGGCCGATCCGGCTCCCGTCGCCGGCGGCGAGCAGGATCCCGGCTACGTTCGGCGACAACAGCGTCAAGCCGTGCGCTCAGCCAGCACGTCGGCGGATCCACGGTCACCCGGCAACTGCCCGTGGTGAATCCGGCCGGTGGTCGCGGTCAGCGGCAAGCCCGAACCGCCCCAGCGCAGCTGAATCAGCTCGGCGGCGATCGCCACCGCGGTCTCCTCGGGCGTGCGCGCACCGAGATCAAGCCCGATCGGCGAGCGCAGCCGGGCGAGCTCAGCCTCGGTCACGCCTGCCTCGCGGAGCCGGGCGAGCCTGTCCTCGTGTGTCCGCCTGCTGCCCATCGCGCCGACGTAGGCGGCCGGGAGGCGCAGTGCGACCTCCAGCAGCGGTACGTCGAACTTCGGATCGTGCGTGAGCACGCAGATGACCGTGCGCTCGTCGGTGCTGATGCCGGCCAGGTACCGATGCGGCCAGTCGGTGATGACCTCGTCAGCATCCGGGAACCGGGACGCGGTCGCGAACACCGGCCTGGCGTCACACACGGTCACCCGGTAGCCGAGGAACTTGCCAGCCTTAGCGACGGCCGCCGCGAAGTCGATCGCGCCGAACACCAGCATCCGCGGGGCGGGCGCGAACGACTGGACGAAGACGGCCAGTTCGTCGCGCCGGCGCTCGCCGTCTGGTCCGTAGCGGCGCACTCCGGTCAGCCCCTGCGCGAGCATGCCGCGCGCGTCGTCGTCGACAGCCTGATCAAGGCGGTCGCCGGCGCCGAGCGTGCCGTCCGAGCGCTCGCCTTCCCAGATGATGCGCCGGAACCCGATCTCGCCGGGGCCCTCGATGATCGTCGCCACCGCGACCGGCTTGCCGGTGCGGACAGCGTCCGCGATCTCGCCCAGCGCCTTGAAGCGCGCCTCGCTGGCCGGCTCCACGAAGATGTCGATAATTCCGCCGCAGGTCAGCCCCACCGCGAACGCATCGTTGTCGCTGATCCCGTAGCGCCGCAGCACTGGCTGTCCGCTCGCGATGACCTCGGTGGCGAGCTCGTAGACAGCTCCCTCCACGCAGCCGCCGGACACGCTGCCGACGACTTCGCCAGCCGTCGACACCGCCATGGCTGCACCGGGCTCGCGCGGCGCACTGCTGAACGTCTGGACGACTGTGGCCAGTCCAAACGTCTCGTTAGCCGCCCACCACTTGGTGATGGGATCAAGAATGTCGCGCACTGCCGGTCACCTCGGTGACAAGTCTGGGGCTGGTTTGCACCGTTGTGTCCGGTAACACTGCTGTGTCCGGTTAACACTGCTGTATCCCGTTAACACTGCTGTGTCCGGCACCTGCCCGCTGTGTCGTTTGTCACGGCGCTGTCTCGCCGCTGGCTGCTCTAACAAACCCGGCGTCGGCTCTGTTTCCCCAGCCTAACGTGCGGCCACGCGCGTGCGCGATCGTCGGCGGGAGGTGACGGTGTGGCGGCTGCGCGCAGCGGGACCCGCCAGGCCGCGTCCGGACGTCCGCCGACCCCGCGAATATCCGGTTTGGGCGCCCTTGTTAGGGTAGCCTAAGCTCGCGGCACTTAGGTAAGCCTAAGCTACACTCACACGGTCACGCTGCCCGGAGAAAGATTGAATGACGACAACTGCCGACCCGGCCCGGGTCATGATGCCGGACGCTGCCGGAGTACCAGACGACGGCCGCCCAATCCGGCTTGATCACAGTCGGCGCGTCGCCGGGCTCGCGCTGGCGGCCGGTCTCGTCGCAGTGCCGCTGCTGGCAGCGTGCGGATCAGCCAGTCAGGCCTCGGCGGCTACGTCCGCGACGACCTTGTCGCAGACCTGCACCACCGTCAGCGGCACTCTCGCCGACGGTCCGGACCCCGACGCCGACCCAGTCGGCTACGCCGAGGCGCAGATCACGCCACTCCGCCAGATCAAGACCGCCGACCCGGCCTTGCGCACTGCTGTCGCGGTCCTGGCTGACGCTTATGCCAAGGTCTTCGCTAGCAAGGACAAGAGCCAGACGGCCGTACAGGCAGTCGCCGCCGCATCGAAGAAGGTCGACGCCATCTGCCCAGGAGCCGCATCATGAGGCGCGTCACTGCAGCAATCGCCATAGCAACCGTCCTCGCCACCGGGGCCGCGCTATCCGCTTGCGGCGGCGCCGGCTCCGGGGGCTCAGATGCTGGTGGCACGACGATCACG